>JBQGNO010000008.1:0-30955 GCA_052087725.1 Janibacter sp.
CTTCCCCGCCGTCGTGCCGGTGCTCGAGAGCGGATCCGTGCGCCTGCGGGCCATGGCCGAGGCTGACCTTCCTGCGGTCGTCGAGCAGGCCACCGACGCCGACACCGTCGAGTGGACGAGCATCCCGCGGCCCTATGACCTCGACTCGGCCCGTGGATTCCTGGGCCTCCACGCCGCGGGCTGGGCGGAGGAGACCGGGACCAAGCACTGGGCCATCGAGGTGCTGCCCCACGACGGGGCGGGGGGTCTCCCCTTCGCCGGGATCATCGACCTGCGGCCGGATGCGAAGGGAGGAGCCTGGGAGACCGGGTATGTGCTGCACCCGGAGGCGCGCGGACGAGGAGTCATGGCTGCCGCGCTGCGTCTGGCGGCGGAATGGGCCTTCGCGCACGGGGCACCGAGCATCTACTGGTTCGCCGCCCGGGGCCACTTCGCGTCGTGGCGGGTCGCCCACGCGTGCGGCTTCACCCTCCACTCGACCCTGCCGGACCGCCTCGCCAGCCGGGACGGGTGCCGCATCGATGCCTGGGTCGCCTCGCTGTCCCCCCGTCGGCCGATGACCCCGCAGCACCCGTGGATCGTCCCGCCCGAGATCGAGGGCGAGGGCCTCCGGCTGCGGCCGCTGCGTGACGACGACACCGCGATCGCAGAACCGCACGACCACCCGTCCCACCACCTGTCGGCGCGGGCGGTGCCGACGCCCGAGACCTTCGACGACTGGCTGCTCCGCCGACGAGAGGGGATGTCCCTCGGCAGGAGCAGCAACTGGTGCATCGCGGACGCCGCCAGCGACGAACCCCTCGGCGAGGTCCTCGTCTTCGTGCACGCCGGCCACCTCGCCGAGGGCGGGACGGCCGAGCTGGGCTACTCGGTCCGGCCCAGCGCCCGCGGTCGCGGTGTGGCAGGCCGGGCCGCCCGGATGGCAGCAGAGCACGCCCTCCGACCTGCCGACGAGGGTGGCCTGGGTCTGCGCCGTCTCGTGGCGGAGACCGCCGCCGACAACGAGGCGAGCAATCAGGTCCTCCGCGGGGCGGGCTTCACCGTCTGGGGACGGGAAGAGGCCGCTGACGCACCCGGCGGTGCCGTCGGGCCGGCGATCCACTGGGAGCGACTCGCCTGATCACGCGCCGACCACCTCGGTGAGCCCCAGCCAGGTCGCCATGTGCCCAAGCTCCTCGGCGAGCTCCCGCCGGTCCTCGGCTCCCCCGCGGCCCGGCTCCCAGCTGACCTTGCGGGCGAGCAGGGCACCGGCGGCACGGTCCGCCTTGAGGTCGATGCGCCCCACGAGCTCCTCACCGAGGAGGAAGGGGAGCACGTAGTACCCGTGCACCCGTTCGTGGGCCGGGGTGTAGATCTCGAGCCGGTAGTGGAAGTCGAAGAGCGCCTCGATCCGGGGCCGGCGCCACACGAGGCTGTCGAAGGGGGACACGAGCGCCCGGGCACTCACCTGTCGTGGCCGTCGGGCGGAGGTGTGCACCCAGGCGTCCTTGGTCCAGCCCTCGACCCTGACCGGCTCCAGCTCCCCCACAGCCTCGAGGCGAGCGATGGCGGGGCGCACGTGGACCCGCTCCAGCCGGAAGTAGTCGGCGAGGTCGGCCTCCGTCGCCACTCCCATGGCGGTCGCCGCGATCCGGACCAGCTCGGTGTAGGCCTCCTCCGCCGAGGGACGGGCCGACGGATCGAGCCACGCGGGGGCGTCTCCCTTCGGCACCACCCGCTCCAACGCGGCGTACCGGCGCTCGAACTGCGCCGTCCTCCCCACCGACGAGATCCGTCCGGCCCAGAAGAGGTGCTCGAGGGCCAGCTTGGTCTGCGACCAGTTCCACCCCCAGTGCTCTTTGGTGCGCTCCCGGTCGTGCCCGAGGTCGGCCTCGATCTCCCGTGGCGTGCGTGGACGTCCCGAGACGACTTCCTCGAAGACGGCGGCCACGAGCTCGGGCTGCTCCCGAGCCACCCGCTGGATCCCGCCCCATGAACCGTCGGTCGCCCGCCGCATCCGCGGGTGCTCCATGAGCGGCCACGTCGACGGGGGCATCAGGCTCGCCTCGTGCGCCCAGTACTCGACGAGCCGACGCGGAGCACGGTCACGCATCCGGTCGAGCAGAGCCGGGTCATAGGGACCCAACCGGGAGAAGAAGGGCAGGTACTGGCTGCGCGTGAGCACGTTGACGCTGTCAACCTGGACCAGCCCCACCGTGTCGACGACCCGCTGCAGATCACGGATGGTCACCGGACGATCGGGACGCGGTCGGGCAAAGCCCTGGGCGGCCAGGGCGATACGGCGGGCGTGGTCGAGACGGAGCCGGCGCGAAGTCATGCAGCCAGACTGCCGTGCCGCGCCGACAGCCGCCATGGGACGCGGACGCACGAGCCTCGATCGGCGGAGGAACGATGGGGGCGGCCCTTGGGCTTCGCAGAGCTCAGCCCTGAGTCGGGCCCACCCCCACCGATCCTCCGCCTCCCGCAGGAGGGTCGTCCTCAGACGGTGGCTCGGGACCCGCTGGTGGCTCCGTCGAGGGCGAGCCCGTCGATGTGGTTCTGCACATCGAGGTGGATGACTCCGTAGGACCACCCGCGGCGGCGGTAGACGACGCTCGGGCGGTCGTTGTCGATGTCGTGGAAGAGGAAGAAGTCGTGCCCGACGAGCTCCATGCGACGCACGGCCTCACCGAGGTTCATCGGGGCGGACTCGTGGACCTTCTCGCGGACCTCCACGGGGCTGTCACCGATCGTGCCGAACTGGTCGGGCGCCTCCTGCTCCTCGGACGCTTCGATGTCCGTGGACAAGGGCTCGGTCAGTGCCGCCGTCGCGTCGGCGACGGAGGTGCGCCGCCGGCCCCGGCGGACATTGCGCTTGTCGTGGGCACGACGCAATCGCTCGAGGAGCTTGTCCGCGGCGAGGTCGACCGCCGCCTGACGGTCGTCGTGGCTGGCCTCGGCGCGGATTACGGGCCCCTTGGACCGGCAGGTGACCTCGACGCGCTCGCTGACCTTGGCCAGACGGGGATTGGGCTCGTGACTCACCATGACCTCGATCCGCTGGACGCGCGGGTCGAGCTGCGGGACCTTCGACAGCTTGGTGTCGAGGTACTCCCGCAGTCGATCGGAGACGTTGACATTGCGTCCGGTGATGGCAATTTCCACGGAGTCCTCCTGGGACATCGGTGTTGCATGGGTTTACACCTGGCGAGGGCGCGACGGCCGGGGCACCACCTCCGCTCCCAGCGGTGCACGATGACGCACCGACACGTCGGAGAACGCAACCGACCCCTGATCCGTACCGGCGATCCGGTCGAACGAGGGGTCCATGAACACACGCTAGTCCGGACAGCGCCCGAAAGGTAGACCCGGAGCCGGCGTTCGCCGAGCCGTGACCATCGCGACGGCCAGATCGACCCGATCGGCCCCGGCAGCCAGCAATGCACGGCGCCCCTCGGTCAGCGTCGCTCCCGAGGTGAGGACATCGTCGACGAGTACGCACCACCGCCCCTGGACCGGCACGGAACGATGCGCGGTCATGGCCCCGGACAGGTTGGCCAGGCGACCCGCGCGGTCGAGGCCCGCCTGGTCGGCCGTCCCCCTCGCCATCCGCAGGGCCGGCCGCACGTCGATGCCCGGGCCCAGTGCCCGGGCGGCTCGCCGGGCCATGAGGAGGGTGGGCTGGTCCCCCCTTCGCCGGATGGCTGCCGGTGAGGACGGGACCGGCACGAGGAGGACCCCTCCCTGCGCGGCGCCTGTCAGTGCGCGGCGCACGGCGTCGGCCAGGAGTCGGCCGAGCGGGTCCGCGAGATCCCGACGGTCGCCGTCCTTGAAGGCTCGCGTCAGACGTGCCGTCACACCCTCGTAGCGAAGCGTCCCCGTGCACCCCGGCCACCCCGCCGGCTCGGGGTACGGAGAGACCGGCCCGAGGGTGGGCAGGGCGAGTCGCGAGACCTCCTCGCGGCACCGTGGGCAGATGACCGGGCCCGACCGGCCGCACCCCGCGCAGGTCCGGGGCAGGACGAGGTCGCCGGCGGCCGCGAGCACCGCGCCCAGCCCCGTGACAGCCACCCGACCACCGTGCCGCTGCCCCGCGGCCCCTCGACAGGCGACCGACGAACCGTGGACAACTGCCCGCCCCGTGTCCCGGATGTGGACGGCCCGCGTCAGATGCCGGCCGTGACCACCCCGGTCAGGGGTTTCAGCTCCTGCCACCGAGCGCCGGACCGCTGGAAGACACGGCCGCCCCGGCTCGTGAGCACGACGTCCTTGTCATCGCCCGTCGTCGTCACCAACGTCATCCTGGGGCGCTCGGTCATGGCCGTGACCTGCCCACCGACGTGGACGAGGTAGGGCTGCATCGAGGTCTGCTTGTCGCGCCGGCCGAGCACGGCGAGGGTGGACTGCCCGACCCACACGGCGTCGATCATCTCCACGAGGTCCGCCGCAAGGCGGATGGACTGCGACGAGGTCTTGGTCGGCAGCCCGTTGGCCCGACGGGCCACTCCCGAGATGTCCAGGGTGCTGCCGGTCCCCCGCTGCTCCTCGGAGATCACGGCGATACGGCTCCCTTCGGGGGCGACGACGGCAGCCACGACGAAGCGTCCGTTGAGCCAGGGCGCCGGCACGTGCTGCGGCGCGGCCTCCGTGAGGTCCTCGGGGTCCACCGTGGCGTTGATGGCCCACAGCCGGTGTCCGGACTCGCGGCCCAGGCCCAGACCGCCGACCCAGAGCACCCCGCCGTAGTCGTAGGAGGGCCGGGTCATGTCCGCTGCGAAGGGGGACACGTCGACGACGGTGCCGTCGTCCCGGTGGCGCGCGAGCTCCTCTCGCCGGCGGTCGACGGCGGCGACCTCCTTGCCGTCCGGCCGCAGGCCGAGGAGGCGCGAGGACTCCGGGACCGAGGCGAAGGGGGACTTCGCCTGGCGCATCGCCCGTGTCGTCACCGATGACAGCCCGTCCTTGGCCTCCACGAGCTTGGTCCCCCGACGGGCGAGGACCACGGGCCTGCTCGTCTGGGAGCGGTCGACGAAACCGAACTGCTCCGGAGTGGTCAGGGCCTCATCGACACCGATGTCCAGGGTGTTGCCCGAGAGCGTGATGACGACCTCGGTGACCGCAGGCACGGACATCAGTGTCGCGACGAGCTGGGCCGCCAGCTGCTTGCGGGTCGTCGCATCGGCCGCGACGGACTCCCGCTCGAGATCGACCTGGGCCACGCCGCTGCGGACGGGGACCGCATCCACGGCGAGCTTGGCGCCGGTGTCGCTCGAGACGGCGTCCTCGAGGTAGTCCGGGATGCCGCCCAGCTGGGCGCGCACGAGACGCGTCGCGAGCTGATCCTGGGGGAACCACCGCTGGTCCACGACGAGGGCATTCCAACCGATCGCCGGGTAGTGGACGGGGTAGTCGTCGAAGATGTAGTCGACCTCGGGCTCCTCGAGCAACCGACCGAAACCGTCCTGGAGCTGGTCGATGCGCCACTCCCCGCCGACCTGGTCCAGGTGGAAGTCGAACCGCGCTCCGTCATAGGGCGGAGCCACCTCGTAGCGACCATCGGCGTCGATCCGGGCGACGACGCGGACGCTGACCTGGTACGCCTCCTCGCTCCCATCGATCGGGGTGATCTTCGGGTCACCGGAGTAGATCACCGTCTGGCTGTCCGGGATCCACGACTTCGCACAGGCCTCGGTGAGGTAGGTCCGGGTCACGTCGAGTCCCTCGCCACTCGTCGACCCCGCATGGATGAAGCCGCTGACGATCTCCCTGGGCGTGGCCCCGTCCTTCGGTCCGATGGGAGTGCGCAGCAGGGGGTCGGCCACGGGGCCGTCGACCTTGAGTCCGGGAGCGACCTGACCGTCGGTGTCCAGACCGCACCCGGCGAGTGCGCCGACGGCGGCGAGCCCGAGCGCACCGCGGCGGGTCACTCCCTTCGCCCCGCTCATGCCGACTCCGTGGGCAGCTCACCCTCGCGGGGGGTCAGCGGCAGGGGTGAGGTGGTCAGGGTGCCCCCGGCGACGCGGGGCACGGTGAGCCGGAAGCGCGAGCCCTCGCCCGGCTCCCCCCACGCCTGCAACCACCCGTGGTGCAGGCGGGCGTCCTCGAGCGCGATCGCGAGACCGAGACCGGAGCCACCGGTCGTGCGGGTGCGGGCGGGGTCGGCTCGCCAGAAGCGGTTGAAGACCAAGGAGGCCTCCCCGGCCTTCAGGCCCACCCCATGGTCCTGGATGAGGACCGCGACCCCCTCGTCGTCGCCGCCGATCCAGATCTCGACCGGCTCGCCCTCACCGTGCTCGATGGCGTTGACGACGAGATTGCGCAGGACCCGCTCGATGCGACGCGAGTCCACCTCGGCGACCGCGCTGTGCTCGCCCGTCCGGTGGATGACCACGTCGCTGCCCCGCGCGTCGGCGATGGACTCCGTGGCCGGCACGACCCGGTCGATGATGGTGACGAGGTCGACCGGGTCCTGCTCGAGGACGGCAGCTCCGGCGTCATAGCGGCTGATCTCCAGCAGGTCGGCGAGCAGCTCCTCGAAGCGGTCGAGCTCGTCATGGAGGAGCTCGGCCGAACGCCCGGTGACCGGGTCCATCTCGTCGCGGGAGGAGTGGAGGAGGTCCGCGGCCATCCGGATGGTCGTCAGCGGTGTCCGCAGCTCGTGCGAGACGTCCGAGACGAAGCGTTGCTGGACCCGGGAGAGCCCCTCGAGCTGGCGGATCTGGGTCTGCAGGTTGTCGGCCATGTCGTTGAAGGACTGACCGAGGAAGGCGAGATCGTCCTGGCCCCGCGCCGACATCCGCTCGTTGAGGTGACCGGACGAGAGACGCTCTGCCGCCGACGCAGCCCGTCGCACCGGGGTGACGACCGTGCTGGTGACCACATAGGCGATCCCCGAGACGAGACCGATGAGGAAGAGCGCCCCGAGCAGGAAGGATCGCGAGATGATCCCCAGCGTCGCCTCCTCCTGGTCCATCGGGTAGATGAAGTAGAGGTCGTACTTCTCGGCCCCGGGGACATCGATCTGAGAGCCGACGACCACCGCCGGCACCGCCTTGGTCTCGAGCGGCTCCCCGGGCAGCGGCTCAGATTCACCGCCCGAGACCGGCCGCTCCAGCTCGATGGTCGTCGTCTGCTGGCGCTCGGGCTGGGCCCGCACCGCCTGGCGCAGCGCACTGGGGACGACCTCCAGGCCGACCCCCGGCGACTGCTCCGTCGCCAGCCGGATGTCCGAGTCGTTGCCGATGCTGCTCGTGAAGATCATGTACCGGCTCGTATCACCATTGGGTGCCTTGAGGCTGTTGGCCACGGTGTTGGAGTGCTTCGGCAGCTCCTCGGGAGGCTCGGTAAAGGCGTTGAACTGGGCCTGCGCATCAGCGGTCAGCTGACGGGACTCGAACTCGGCCCGGTCGATGCGGTCGTCGACGAGCCCGTCGGCGATCGACCGGTACATCGTCAGGCTGATGATCGACACCACGACGAGACCGAGGATCAGGGTGCTCGTGACCACCCGAAAGCGCAGCGAGCGACGCCACAGGCCGACGACGGCGCGGACGAGCCGGACGGGCAGGCGGTCACGGGACTTCGTCGGAGCCACCGAGTCCTCGGTGCTCGACGCGTCCGAGGCCTCGGACGCCTCGGTGGCGGGCGCCGAGGCCATGCTCAGGCCGACCCGGCCTTGTACCCGACGCCGCGGACGGTGACGACGATCGTGGGGTTCTCGGGGTCGTGCTCGATCTTCGAGCGCAGCCGCTGGACGTGGACATTGACCAGACGGGTGTCCCCGGCGTGCCGGTAGCCCCACACCTGCTCGAGGAGGACCTCACGGCTGAAGACCTGCCACGGCTTGCGCGCGAGCGCGACGAGGAGATCGAACTCGAGCGGGGTGAGGCTGAGCGTCTGGTCGGCCCGCTTGACCGAGTGGCCGGCCACGTCGATCGAGAGGTCGCCGATGCTCAGCCGCTCCGGCTCCGGCTCGTCGCCACGGCGCAGCCGGGCCCGCAGACGAGCGATGAGCTCCTGGGGCTTGAAGGGCTTGACGATGTAGTCATCGGCGCCGGACTCGAGCCCCACGACGACGTCCACGGTGTCGGTGCGGGCCGTGAGCATGACGATCGGCACCCCGGACTCCTGCCGGATGCGGCGGCAGATCTCGATGCCGTCCATGCCCGGCAGCATGACGTCCAGGAGGACGAGATCAGGCCGGGACTCGTGGAAGGCGTCCAGCGCGCGAGCGCCGTCGCCGACGTGCGCGACATCGAGGCCCTCCTTGCGCAGGACGATCCCGAGCATCTCTGCCAGCGCCTGGTCGTCGTCGACGACGAGGACACGTCCCTTCACGGTGATCCCTTTCGCACGTGCGGTGAACTGCCCGCTCATCATCACACAGGCAGGACGTGCCACCGGTGCGCCACTCGGATAGCGTGGGACGCGGACCCGGCGATCGGGCCCGCGGACGAGGGAGCCGTACCCGCACCACGACAAGACGGACTCATCAAGGAGTCGTCATGTCCTGGCTGGTGCTCATCGTCTCGGGGATGCTGGAGGCCGTCTGGGCCACCGCCCTCGCTGCCTCCCGGGGATTCACCCGCCCCGGCCCCGCGATCCTCTTCATCACCTCCCTCACCGCGAGCATGGCCGGACTCGCGTGGGCGATGACCTCGATCCCCACGGGGACCGCCTATGCCGTCTGGGTCGGCATCGGCGCGACGCTCACCGTCGTGTGGTCGATGGCCACCGGCGCCGAGGCGGCCACCCGCGCCCGGGTCGCCCTGCTCGTCGTGCTCGTCGCCTGCGTGGCCGGCCTGAAGCTGGTGGCCTGACCATGCCGTGGATCATCCTCCTGATCAGCGCAGTCCTCGAGGCCGTCTGGGCCACCGCCCTCGGTCAGTCCGACGGGCTCTCCGACCCCGGGGCCACCGTGGTCTTCCTCGTGGCCCTCACCCTGAGCATGATCGGCCTGGGCGTGGCCGTGCGGTCGATCCCCATCGGCACCGCCTATGCGGTCTGGACCGGGACGGGCGCCGGCCTCACCGTCATCTGGGCGATGACCACCGGAGCCGAACCCTTCTCGCCGATCAAGGCGGTCCTCATCGCCGGGATCGTCTGCGCCGTCGTCGGACTCAAGCTCGTCCCCTCCGACGACGCCGGCTGAGGACGCGCGAGGCGAAGGGAGTCCGTCCCCTGATCCGCGAGGGCCTCGTGCCGGTGCCCGGCGCGTACGGTCGGGGGCGTCACCCCCTTCGACCCGGAGCCACCGAGCATGCCCGCACCATCGACCGTCCCCGTCTCCCTGCTGGACCGGTCACGGACCCGCGCCGGCGAGCCCGACGACAGCGCTCTGCACGACACCCTCGAGCGGGCGGGACGGGCCGACGAGCTCGGCTTCCACCGCTTCTGGGTGGCCGAGCACCACGCCGTCCCGGGGATCGCCAGCGGGTCTCCCCCGGTGCTCATGGCCGCGATCGCCGAGCGGACCGAGCGGATCCGCGTCGGGTCCGGCGGCGTGATGCTGCCCAACCACCGTCCGATCGTCATCGCGGAGCAGGCCAAGATGCTCGCCGCACTCCACCCCGGCCGCGTCGACCTGGGAGTCGGACGATCGCTCGGCTTCACCGCGCCGGTGCGGCAGGCCCTCGGGGTCACCGACTACGGGCCCGACCGGTTCGCCGACGACCTGGGCTCGCTCCTGGCCTTCCTCGGTGGCACCGGGCCGGTGACCGCGATGCCGACGGCCGTCGATCCACCTCCGCTCTTCGTCCTGGCGACCGGCTCTGGTCTCGCCGTCGCCGCCGACCGGGGGCTGCCGGTCGTCGTGGGCGGGCCGGTCCTGCGCGGCGACCTCGCCCCTCTGGACGACTATCGCCAGCGCTTCCGGCCCAGTGAGAGCTGCCCGCAGCCGCACATCGTCATCAGCGCGGACGTGATGATCGCCGACACCCGCGAGGAGGCACGCGAGCTCATGCTGCCCGAGGCCTGGGCCATGGTGGAGTCGCGCTCCACCGGAGCCTTCCCTCCCCTTCGGTCCGAGCCGGCGATGACCCTCACCGACCGCCAGCAGACCAAGGTCGAGGAGCATCTCGACCAGGCGATCCACGGCACGGGCGGGCAGGTGGCCGAGCAGCTCGGTGAGCTCGTCACGCGCACCGGCGCGGCCGAGGTCATGGCCTTCTCCTCAACCCATGACCGCGGGGCGCTCAGGCGCTCCGATGCCGCCCTCGCCGGGATCCACCTCACTCGACCACGCTGAGACATGGCGAAGGGCCGCCGTCCTCCTCGGACAGCGGCCCTGCACCATGTCTCAGCTGGGCTGGTTGCAGCTCAGTGGGCTCAGTAGCGGTTCTCTCTGCTCCTGAGCCCGAACCGACCCCTGCGGGCCTCACTCGCTGACGCTCGTTCGGATCCTCGGGATCTGGGCTCAGTAGCGGTTCTCTCTGCTCCTGAGCCCGAACCGACCCCTGCGGGCCTCACTCGCTGACGCTCGTTCGGATCCTCGGGATCTGGGCTCAGTAGCGGTAGTGCTCCGGCTTGTACGGCCCCGCCACATCCACGCCCAGGTACTCGGCCTGGGCCTTGGTCAGCTCGGTCAGCTCGACACCGAGGGCGTCGAGGTGCAGCCGGGCGACCTTCTCGTCGAGGTGCTTGGGCAGCGTGGTGACGGTCGGCTTCCCGTCCTCATCGACGTACTCGTCGTCCTTCTCGAAGAGCTCGATCTGCGCGATCGTCTGGTCCGCGAAGGAATTGCTCATGACGAAGCTCGGGTGCCCGGTCGCGTTGCCGAGGTTCATCAGGCGCCCCTCGGAGAGGACGATGATCGATTGGCCGTCGGCGAAGGTCCACTCGTGGACCTGCGCCTTGATCTCCGTCTTCGTGATGCCCTCGGTGCGGGCGAGACCGGCCATGTCGATCTCGTTGTCGAAGTGACCGATGTTGGACACGATCGCCTTGTTCTTCATCGCGGCCATGTGGTCGGCGGTGATGACGTCGTAGCACCCCGTGGTCGTGACGAAGATGTCGCCGTACTCCGCGGCCTGCTCCATCGTCGTGACCTGGTAACCGTCCATCGCGGCCTGCAGCGCACAGATCGGGTCGACCTCGGTGACGACGACGCGGGCGCCCTGGCCGGAGAGCGCGGCCGAGACACCCTTGCCCACGTCCCCGTAGCCGGCGACGACGGCGACCTTGCCACCGATGAGGACATCGGTGGCGCGGTTGAGGCCGTCGAGGACCGAGTGGCGGGTCCCGTACTTGTTGTCGAACTTGGACTTGGTGACCGCGTCGTTGACGTTGATCGCCGGGAAGAGCAGCTCCCCCGCCTCGGCGAGCTGGTAGAGCCGGTGGACACCCGTCGTGGTCTCCTCGGTGACGCCCTTGATCCGCTCGGCGACGGTGGTCCACTTGTGCGGGTCCTGCTCGATCGTGCGACGCACGAGCGCCTTGACGACCGTGAACTCCTCGGGGTCGTCCTCCGTCGTGGGCGGCACCTGACCGGCCTGCTCCCACGCGCGACCGTTGTGGACGAGCATCGTGGCGTCGCCGCCGTCGTCGAGGATCATGTTGGGGCCGTCGATGCCGTCACCGGCGTCGACCCAGGTGAGGATCTTCTCGGTGCAGTCCCAGTACTCCTCGAGCGTCTCGCCCTTCCAGGCGAAGACCGGGACGCCCTGGGGGTTCTCCGGGGTGCCGGTCGGCCCGACGACGATGGCCGCGGCGGCCTCGTCCTGGGTCGAGTAGATGTTGCAGCTGGCCCAGCGCACCTGCGCGCCGAGGGCGGTGAGGGTCTCGATGAGGACCGCGGTCTGCACAGTCATGTGCAGGGAGCCGGCGATCTTCGCGCCCTTGAGGGGCTGCGCGTCGGCGTACTCCTCACGCAGGCTCATCAGACCGGGCATCTCGTGCTCGGCGAGACGGATCTGGTGGCGGCCGGCCTCGGCGAGGCCCAGGTCGGCGACCGTGTAGTCGAAGGACAAGGTGGATCTCCTCATGACATGGGGGAAGCGAACCCGGCGTGGCCCTTCTGGGCCTTCCGCGGGGTATCACCCACGCCGGCCCCGCCAGTCTAGGCGCCCCGCACCATGCGCAGCTCGTCGGCACCGAGACGGGGATCGTGCTTGCGTCCGCCGTCCGGCTCGAAGCCCACCTTGCGGTAGAACGCGATGGCCCGGTCGTTGCCCGAGAGCACCCAGAGGTGCGCGGCTGCCGACGAAGGGAGGACCGCCGCCAACAGCTGGTGGGCCACCCCGCTGCCCTGGTGCTCGGCCGCGACGTAGAGAGACCACAACTCGGCAGCCGTGGGCGGGGCGTCGTCGCGCGACGGGCCGGTGGTCGCCCAACCGATGGGTCTCCCGCCATCGTCGTGCGCGACGACTGTGCAGGCGCCCTCGGCCGAGCGACCTGTCCTCTCGTGGACCTCCGCCCGGTCCCGCCACAGGGCGGCGTTGACGTCGTCGTCCCGCGTGGGCGGGGCGGCGTCGGGCAGCAGTCCCGCGTAGGTCACCCGCCACAGGTGGTTCTGCAGCCGGGCGATGACCTCGGCGTCAGCAGCACGAAGGGGGTCTATCCGCACCATCGGTATCGGTTGAGGCGGGCCTCAGTGGGCGGTCGCGCCGTGGTCCTTCTTGCCGACGGGCAGGACGTGCATGACCGCGACCACGACGGCGCCGACGACCGCACCGAGGATCATCGAGCAGACCGTGTTGGTCACCCAGCCGAGCGCACCGCCCAGCGCGCCGGTCGCGTCCGTGACCGACACCTCCAGGTGGTGGACGAGGTCGTACAGGGGCGACCAGTTGATCGGGTCGTCGGCGAGCCCGACGAGGATGATGTGCCCGCCGACCCAGAGCATGGCGAAGACCCCGACGACCGACAGGACCGTGAGCAGCTTGGGCATGCCCTGGACGAGTCCGCGGCCGATGGTCTGTGCCAGGCCGGACCCGCGTTTGGTCAGCGCGAGTCCGATGTCGTCCATCTTCACGATGAGACCGACCGTGCCGTAGACGGCAATGGTGATGACGATCGCGACGACGATCATCACCGCGAGGAGGTACCAGAAGGAGTCGTTGAGCCCCTCGTCGAGGACGGCCTTGAGCGAGATGACCATGATCTCGGCGGAGAGGATGAAGTCGGTGGTCACCGCTCCCTTGACGATCGTGTCCTCGTCCGCGGCCGCCTTCTCCCCACCCTCGGCGGGGGCGTGACCGGAGAGCTTCTCCCAGATCTTCTCCGCGCCCTCGAAGCACAGATAGGTGCCGCCGAGCATGAGCAACGGGGAGAGCGCCCACGGGAGGAAGGCGTTGAGCAGCAGGATCGCCGGGACGATGAAGAGGAGCTTGTTGCGCAACGACCCGATGGTGATCCGCTTGATGATCGGCAGCTCACGCCTGGGGCTCAGACCCTCGACATAGCGGGGCGTGACGGCCGTGTCGTCGACGACCACCCCGGCGGCCTTGGTGCTCGCGCGACCGGCGGCGGCAGCGACGTCGTCGACGGACGCAGCCGCCGCACGGGCCAGGACCGAGATGTCGTCGAGGAGCGCGACGAGACCGCCACTCATGAGGCGGGACCGGTCGTCACGTGAGTCATCAGCACGCGCTCAGGGTAACCACCCGCGGTCGACGAAGGGGGCGGATCGCCTCAGGCGAGCGGTGGCGACTCGATGTGGTCCTCCACCGGGTTGAGGTCGAGACCGAGCAGGGCGTTTTCCACGACCTCGGTCAGGGCCGGATGGATCCAGTACTGACCACGGGTGACCTCGTCGATCGTCTGGTCGAAGGAGATCGCCTGGATGATCGGCTGGATGAGGGTCGAGGCCTCGGGGCCGACGAGGTGCCCCCCGAGGAGACGACCGGTGGACCGGTCGGCGACGACCTTGCACAGGCTGCTCGTGTCCTCCATCGCCCAGCCGTAGGCGGTGTCGCCGTACTGCTGGGTGTGGGTGACCACATCCTTCCCGGCCGCGCGGGCCTCGCTCTCGGTCAGCCCCACCGAGGCCACCTGGGGGTGGGAGAAGACCGCAGCCGGCACCGCCCGGTGGTCGAAGCGCTGCTGGTCCTCGGGATGGGCGAGGTTGTGCGCGACGACGCGGGCCTCGTGGTTGGCGACATGCTTGAGCTGGAAGGGGGACGAGACGTCCCCGAGCGCCCACACGCCCTCAGCCGTGGTGCGACCGTGCTCGTCGACGACGACCCTCCCGTCGTCATGGAGCTCCACCCCACCGAGATGCGGGTCCACACCGGGGCCGTTCGGGTGCCGGCCCGTGGTCACGAGCACGACATCGGTGGCGATCTCGCTGCCGTCGGACAGCGTGGCGGTGATCCCCCCTTCGTCCGTGCGCAGGTCGGTGACGGTCGTGCCGGTGCGCACGTCCCACTGGCCGACCGCCGACCGGGTGAAGGCCGCGGAGATGTCGGCGTCGAGGTGGCGGAGCATCGCCTCACCGCGCACGCTGAGGACCACCTCCGTGCCCATCCCCGAGAAGACGTGCGCCATCTCGGCCGCGATGTACCCGCCGCCGACGACGAGCATCCGCTCCGGCTTCTCCGGCAGGCGCATCACCGTGTCCGAGGTGTGCAGGGTGACCCCCGCGCGCTCGGCAGCGCCGGCGAGCTCATCGGGGATGAACGCGTGGGAGCCGGCAGCGATGACGACCTGGCCCGCACGCACCTCCTCGGTCCCACCGTCGATCAGGTCGACCGTCAGGGTGCGTGGACCGGTGAACCGGGCCCGACCCCGGAGCAGATGCACGGACTCGTCATTGCGGCGATAGGCCTCGCCCGCTGCGGCGATGCCGTCGATCCGGCCGAAGACGCGGTCGCGGACGTCACCGAAACGCACCCCCTCGAGAGTGGCGTCGATGCCCAGCCGGGCGCCGTCACCGACCGACACCGCCCGCTCTGCGACGTGGACGAACATCTTGGAGGGGATGCAGCCGACGTTGAGGCAGGTGCCGCCGAAGACGTCACCCCCCTCGATGACGGCGAAGGTCGTGTCGGCGAGCTCCTCGGTGAGGAGGCTGTTGCCGGATCCGCTGCCGATCACGGCGATGTCGACGTCGATCACTCAGGGGCCTTTCGTGGGAGGTGCAGCCCGGCGATCCCGGGTGCGGTCGCAGGGTCGAGCCCGTGGCCGATGGCCAGGTAGGTGCTCGCGAAGTCGGTGAGTGCGATGAGCTCGGCGAGGCGCTCCACCTCGTGTCCCGGAGTCGCCGAGTGCTCGAGGACGCGCACGCCCGTGGACGCGGCGTGGTCGGCCACCGACTGGGCGGTGTTGTGCCGCTCCAGCTCGGGCTCGGGCGCGCTGGAGGTGGGGACCGGGTCGCGCAGGAGCAGCAGCCCGAGTCGGCCGGTGGTCGGACCGTCGAGATAGGGGTCGGCGAAGATGTCGTGGCTCCCCCCATCGCCGGACCCTCCGGCGAGCGGGCCGGAGAGGCAGGCGACGACCTGGGCGGCGGCATCCGGCAGGCGCCCCCAGGTGGCCGGGATCCGCGCGGTACGGGCCAGCATGGCGCTCGTGCGCCGCGCCGCCGCGCCGGCCACCGGCCCGTCCCCGAGGACGACCGGTGTGACCTCGGCGAGGTCGAGGGCCAGGGTCTTGGCCGGGTTGACGAAGTACTCGGCGTCGGGTCGGAAGCGCTCCGCCTGGGCGTCGAGCCGGTCCGCCGCATCGAGGAGGACGGCTGCCGGGATGTCGACGACGCCGCAGGCCGAGGTGGCCAGGAGAGCCGGCACGAGCAGGCTCCACAGCGCGGTGCGCGAGTGGCCCGTGCCCGGGTCGGTGGGCACATGGATGCCGTGGGCGGCCGCAGCCGCCTCGGCGAGAGGGCTGTCCGGCGCACCGATCGTCAGCACGTGCGCACCACGTCGCCCGGCCTCCCGGGCCTGGCGCACCGGCCCCTCGGCCCGTCCCGACAGGGAGACGGCGACCACGAGGTCGAGGGTGCCGACCCACCCGGGCAGGGGCCCGGAGCCGTCGGCGGTGAGCATCACCGGGGAGGTCCGTGAGATGAGCAGGTCGAGGACCGCGGCGACGGCCTCGGAGCCACCGACGGCGGCGACGTGCACGGCGCGGGGTCGATCGCCCGATGCGACCCGCGTCAGATCGCTCTCCTGCGAGAGGGTGACCGCGCGGCGCACCTGGGCTCCGGCACCGGCGAGCGCCAGCAGCATGTCGGTGCTGTCGACGGCGTGGCGGCGCCCGTCGTCATCGAGCAGGGTCTCGTCGAAACCGGACATGATCGTGGCTCAGGCCGGCCGGCGGGCCTCGTCGACGAGGAGGACGGGGATCCCGTCGTCCACCCGGTAGGCCAGGCCGCAGTCCGCACCGGTGCAGACCAGCTCGGGCCCGGCCGGACCGGTGTCGTCACGCAGCTCGGTACGGCACTGGGGGCAGCGCAGGATCTCGCGCAGCCACGGCTCGATCGTCGACTCACTCATCGTGTCTCCCGGATCATCATCAGGACATCGTCTCGCACCCGCGCCATCGTGTCCGCATCGGCGGCCTCGACATTGAGCCGCAGGAGGGGCTCGGTGTTGCTCGGGCGCAGGTTGAACCACCACATCGGCTCGTCGACGGTCGCGGCGTGGGTGATGGTCATCCCGTCGAGGTCGTCGACGATGACGCCGTCCCGACCGATGACGTGCGCGCGGACCCGCTCGGTCACCGCGGCCGCGTCGTCGACGCTCGAGTTGATCTCACCGGAGGCGACGTAGCGCTCGAAGGGCGCCATCACCTCGCTCAGCGGGGCATCGGACTCCCCCAGCGCGGCGAGGACGTGCATCGCCGCGAGCATCCCCGTGTCGGCGAACCAGAAGTCGCGGAAGTAGTAGTGCGCGGAGTGCTCACCGCCGAAGACGGCGTCGTGCTCGCTCATGACGGCCTTGACGAAGGAGTGGCCCACGCGTGTACGGACCGGCCGGGCGCCCTGCTCGGCGATGATCTCCGGGACGGCTGCGGAGGTGATCGCGTTGTGCACGACCGCGACCTCGCCCGCGGGCCGGCCGGCCGCGACCTCGCGGGCGATCTCCCGGTGGGCGATCATCGCGGTGATCGCGCTCGGGCTGACCGGGTCGCCGTGCTCGTCGACGACGAAGCAACGGTCGGCGTCCCCGTCGAAGGCGATCCCGATGTCGGCTCCGTGGCTGCGCACCCGGTCTTGCAGGTCGACGAGGTTGGCCGGGTCGAGCGGGTTGGCCTCGTGGTTGGGGAAGGTGCCGTCGAGCTCGAAGTACATCGGGTCGATCGTCAGCGGAAGGGCGGGGAGCCCGGCGTCGGTGCCCAGGACCGCGGGGACCGTGAGGCCGCCCATCCCGTTGCCCGCGTCGACACTCACCCGCAGCGGGCGGCTGGAGCCGAGGTCGACGAGACCGCGGAGGAATCCGGCATAGTCCGCGAGGACGTCCCGCTGCGACACGCTCCCGGGTGCCACGCCCGCGAAGGTGGTCACTCCCCCGTCGAGGTGGCGCTGCGCGAGATCACGCACCTGCGCCAACCCGCTGTCCTGCCCCACGGGGCGGGCCCCGGCACGGCAGAACTTGATGCCGTTGTACGTCGCGGGGTTGTGGCTCGCGGTGAACATCGCCCCGGGGAGGTCGAGGGCACCACTCGCATAGTAGAGGCCGTCGGTGCTCGCGAGGCCGATGAGGATGGCGTCGAGCCCGCGTGAGGTGACCCCTCGAGCGAGCGCCTCGACCAGCTGCGGGGAGCTGGGCCGCATGTCGTGCCCGATGACCACCGCGGAGGCTCCCTCCGCCTCGGCCACGACCTCGGCGAAGGCGGCACCGAGGGCCCGGGCCACGTCGGTGTCGAGCTGCTCGGGCACGAGCCCGCGCACGTCATAGGCCTTGACGAAGTCGGCGAGGGTGGCGGTCACGCGGTCAGCCTAGTTCGCCCCGGCATCCCGGTGCCGGGAGGTGGCGACCCCGTCCACTGAGGTGCAAGGGACGAGCCTCGAAGGGGGTCAGTCCCGGTCGCGCAGGACCCGCAGGTGCCCACGGCGACCGGTCTCGGTGACGCTGTCGGGCTCGGGCCGCGCGGTCGTCGGTCGATCGGCGGTGCGCTCGGAGTCGGTCATCGGAGCGGGCTTGGCCCGGACGGCCTCGGCGATCGCGACGAGGTCGTCGTGGCTCGCGGGGGCCGGCTGGTCCGTGGCCAGCCGCACGACGTCCCAGCCCCGTGGGGCGGTGAGTCGCGCGGCGTGGTTCTCGCAGAGGTCGTAGGCGTGCGGCTCCGCGTAGGTGGCCAGCGGGCCGAGCACGACGGTGGAGTCGGAGTAGACGTAGGTGAGTGTCCCGGCAGCCGGTCGCGGGCACGCGGCACGGGAGCACTGTCGGGAGAGAGTCACCCGTGCAGACTAGGTCACGCCCCCTCCCCCCTCGCAGACCGGCACGCCGCCGCCCGCCTACGATCAAGACGATGAACCGCTACCGGGACCGTCGGGGGCGGGGGATGCGTGGGCCGCTCGCCCAGCCCGTGATCCCCGCCATGGTCACACGCGCCCAGGCCTTCGACGACCTCGTCATCGACATCGCGCACCGCTACCGGCCGGTCCTGGGGCGACGGTGGGCGCGGGTGGAGTTCGCGGTCGAGGAGGTCCCGCCGTCCGACCCCGCCGCGTGGGAGGAAGGCGTCCCCCTCGCCCGCCTGTGGCCCGCCGAGGGCCGGATGCCGGCACGGATCGTCGTCTACCGCCGGCCGATCCTCACCGCGGCCCGCGGGGTGGACCACGCGGTCATCGTCCACGACGTCATCGTCGAGCAGATCGCCCTGCTGCTCGGAGTCGACCCCCGGGAGGTCGACCCGGGGCAGCCGTGAGTCTCAGCGCTGGTGGACGACGTCGATGTCGCGCATGGCGACCCGTGACGGCAGCAGGGGCAGCGAGGTGGTGCGTGGCGTGCCGGTACCCTCGCGGCCGGTGAGCAGGACGGCCGAGTGCACCGCCCCCTTCGTCGGCCGGACCCAGACCGCCTCGGCGGAGCCGAGGGACACCGACGTGGCGTGCCCCTCCTTGACCGAGACCGTCTTGGCGCGGATGCGTCCCCCACGCTGGATGAGGACATCGGCCGCGGCCGGTCCGTCGGCCGCGGAGATGTCGAGCTGGCGGCGGACGCCATCAGGAGCCTTCTGCGGCAGGGCCACCCCGCCGAGGGTGGCGAAGGGCGGGGTCGCGACCGACCAGGCCATGTCCTTCTCTCCCCCGGACCCGGCGCTGCTTCGGTGGGCGGCGGCGACGACAGGCTCATCGGACTCGATGACCCAGGAGTGCACGCCCGTGGCCTCCGGCAGCTCGACGTCGGCGAGATCGTCCGCGGGAACGGTCGTGACCTTGGCGGAACGGGAGCCACCGCTGTCGACCCGGCGGATCTCGACGACCGCGTCACTGCTGCCGGGGACCCCGATGACCATGCCGCGCTCGTCGCCGTCGGCATTGGCCGGGATCACCTGGTGCGTTGCCGGCTCCGCCGTCGGGGAGACGGTCTCCACGCCGGCCGGGGTCAGCCCGTCGAGGTGACGGTCGACGATCGTCGGGACGACGAGCCCCCCGGCGCTGCTCACGTGCACCGCCTGCGGGGCATCGGTCCCGCCGATCCCGTCGAGGAGGACCACCTTGCGGCCGTGGGCGGGGACGACGACGGACTGGTCGGTGTCATCCCCCTTCGCCCCGAGCACCTCGATCCGGGTGTTGACCGCGTTGCCGCCCGGGTTGGCCAGGACGAGGTGCTCCTGACGTCCCTTCTCCCCGCCTCCGGCGATGAGCCAGGCGTCGGCGGTCGGCGCGGTGCACGGCACCGCCGCGAGCCCGGTGGCCTGCTTGCCGTCGGCGACGAAGGACTGCCCGGCCACGAGGCCGGGGGCATCCTCCTGCGTGCCCCGGGCCATGACCGGGTCACCCAGGTCGCTGCTCGTCTCGGACGTCGGGCCGCTCGTGGGCTTCTCGTCGGGCGTCGAGGGAGGGCCGGCCAAGGAGGACAGGGTGACCTGCCCGGGCTCGTCGACGGGGGTGATGACCCCGTCGAGGACCTCGTCGGGGGCGGCGTACGCAGCCACGGACCCGGTCACGTCGACGGACGACTCGTCGCCCCCACCCCCGGCGAAGGGGTCGCCGGGGCAGAAGCTCGTGGCGCTCGTCGCGGCGACCCGCTCGCTCGTCGTCTCCGGCGAGGTCCCCGCGGAGACGGAGCCGAGCCGGTCCGCCCCGAGCACGACGCCGGCGGCGAGGATGCCGACGCCGGCGACACGGGCGACCGGCTGGATCCACCCTGTCCGCCGGGATCCGGTGCGGGTCATCGGGTCTGCTCCTCGTCCTCGAGGTCGGGGCGTCGCTCGGTGGGCAGGGCGAGGTAGAGCGCCAGCACCAGGGCGAGCCCCTGGAGCAGCTTCCAGGCCAGGTGCCCGGCGCCGACGTCGATGCGCACCTCGTCGGTGCCCTCGGGCAGGTCATAGGTGGGCACCGCACTGTGCGTGCTCGGGTGCAGCAGCTCACCGTCGGCCCGGACCTGGGCCTGATCGCTCCACTCGAGCGACTCGGCGATGGTCAGCTGATCGCCCCGGGGCACGTCGACGGAGCCATCGGTGTCGGCATGGGCCCCGGTGCCGGGAAGGGGGGCGCTGGAGTCATCGCCCGTCACCCGCGCCCGTGAGGGCGCGGAGTCGCCGGTGACCGGGGAACGCACCGTCCAGGTGGTCGTCCCGGCGCTCGAGCCGAGGCGGCCCAGACCGGGCGAGGCGTCGACGAGGCGCCGGCGCGACTCGGTGGGGTCGACGACGACGAAGTGGGACACACCGTGCTCGGCAAGGATGTCCGTCGGGTCGCGCGTCCCCTCACCCTGGCCGACGATCTGGGCCACTGCCCCCGCGACCGCGTCCTCGCCGGGGATGGGCGGCTGCTGCAGCGGAAGGTCCCGGACGAGGTCGCCCGGCTCGTCGCCGATCAGCCGGTAGCGCAGGCCCTCGTCCATGGACTCGACGACCAGGGTGCGGGCGGCGGTCTCCCCCTCCGCAGCGGAGATGGCCACGAGCGGACGGTCGTCGCGCCAGGTCGTCAGCTCCTCGCCGTAGGAGTGCTGGCCGACGACCACCCCGCTGCCGACGGCCGCCACCGCGAGGGCGAGGACAGGCACCACGAGGAGGGACCGGCGACCGCCGTGCCGCACCGAGGCGACCCCGCGGACGTGCGCAGGCAGGACGTCGGCGGCGAGCAGGACGGCGACGAGCGCCGCACCGATGACGACCAGCTGCCCCAGGCCCGCCCACGGCGTGAGGTCGGTGCCGGCGTCGGCCGTGCCGGCGGCAGCCTGACCGATGACGAGGTGCGGGGCGCCGACGGCCCAGAGGAGGCCGAGCACGGCCACCGCGGCGGCTCCCCAGGAGGCGCGACGGACGCCGGGGACGAGGAGGGCGAGCACACCGATGGCGAGGATGCCTGCGGTCCACCACGTGGTGACCGCGCCACCGGGCAGCTGACCGAGCGCGAGCTGCCACGGCGGCAGGTCGACGGGGGTATCGGTGAGGCCCCACCCGGCGAGCAGTCGGCGCGGGTGCGACTGGAGGGTGAGCAGCCACGGGCCCGCGAGGAGCAGCGGCGTGAGGATGAGCACGATGCCGCGGGCGCGCCGGGCGGCATTGCCCATGAGGAGGTGGCCCAGGCCGACGAGCACGACGACGACCCCGGCGATCGGCGTGACCATCGCGAGCAGCGTGCCCCAGAGCGCGGTGCGCACGGCATCGCTGAAGGGGGTCCGGCGGCGACCGACGCGCACGAGGCCGGCGGCGACCCGGGGCAGCAGGACGAGGGCGAGGAGGGCGCCGATCCGGCCTTCCCCCACCGCGAGCGCGGCCGGCGCCGAGGTCACCCAGGCGAGCGCGGCCACGGCGCGCAGCCAACGACGCTCGGTGAAGGTCCGGGCGCTCGACCAGGCGACGACCGCCGCCAGCGGCAGCGCGATGATCACGAGGACCGACAGGACGATCCCGGCCGGTGAGTCGGCGGAGCCGAGGCCGGGGATCCAGCCGACGAGTGAGCTCAGGCCGGCGAGGACGACGACCGCGGGAGACTGCTCGAGGCCATGGCCCCAGCCCTGGCCGTGCCAGGACATCCACCACGAGTCCCACAGCTGGCCTCCGGTGGCCCGGCCCCCGAGGAGCTCCCCACCGACGAGGCCGGCGTCGGCGCGGTGCCGCAGCTCGCCCGTGGTGGAGCGCGCGGCCCACCCGGACAGGAGGGTCGTGGCGATGACGAGCCACAAGAGGGGATGACCGAGCGGGCTGCCCCTCCCTTCGGTGTCCAGGGAGCGGGCGGCGATGCCCTCGTCCCGGCCGGCAGACCCACGGCCCTCGTCGGCGAGCCGCTGACGAGCCGCCTCGGGGGTGATGAAGAGGGACTCGAGGTCGTCCCGGGCCACCTCGCGCGGCGCCCGCCCCCGCAGACGGGAGCGCAGGCGGCGCGGGTCGAGGGCGGCCGGCACGCTGGCCAGCTCGGCGGCGCCCATCCCGGGGCGCTTGAGCACGATGAGGGCGAGGCCGCCGAGCAGGCTGCTCACGGCGACCCACAGGGCGAGGAAGGGGGCGGTGAGGATGTGGGCCCGGGTCAGCGCGACGCGGCGGGCCTGGCGACGGTGCTCCGTCGTGGGGTGGCGATCGGCTGCCGTCGAGGCGATCGCCACGGCGGCGCTCGGGACGAGCACGACTCGGCGCCCGGCACGTTGGGAGCGCCAGCCGAGGTCGAGGTCGCCACCGAAGTCGCCGAGCGTGGGGTCGTGGCCATCGAGGCGTTCGAAGGTCTCGCGGTCGACGAGCAGACCCTCGAGCGGGGCCGCGATGGCGTCGACATCGCCGTCGTACTGGCCTTGGTCGGTGGTACCGGCCCGCGGCTCCGGGACGATGCGCCCGGTGCGGGTGACCTGCAGGCCCAGCCGCACGATGCGCGTCGGGTCGTCGTCGTCGACGAGCTTGGGCGAGGCCATACCGACCCCCCGGCCGCTCGCGGCCGCGAGGCGGCGCAGCGCCTCGGGGTGAGGGCGGCTGCGGGAGGTGAGGACCCACACGAGGTCCCGACCGATGGTGGCGCGAGGGAGGGTGTCGATCATCGCCGGGAGGACCCGGCGGACACCGCGGCGGGAGTCGAGGGTGGTGGTGAGGACGTCGATCCCCTCGTCGTTCACCGGCTCGAGGAGGTCGCTGATGTCACCGAGGCCGTCGAGGGCGCCGTCGACGAGGAGCAGCCGGTCAGGAAGTCGGTCCTGCGCGAGGAGGGCGCGGAGGGTCTGACCGGTCCCTTCCCTGGTGCGCGCCACGACGACCGCCGTGACGGTCACCGGTGGCGCCGTCGTCCGCCGGGAGGGGGAGGCGGAGGACGTGGTGCTGGGCTGCGGCGTCACGACCTCGCCGACAGTCAGACTGCGCGCTTCTTGAGCTTGCGGCGCTCACGCTCGGAGAGGCCGCCCCAGATGCCGAAGCGCTCGTCGTGCTCGAGCGCGTACTCGAGGCACTCCTTGCGCACGTCGCACCCGGTGCAGACCTTCTTCGCCTCGCGCGTGGATCCGCCCTTCTCCGGGAAGAAGGCCTCCGGATCCGTCTGCGCGCACAGCGACCGCTCCTGCCAGGACAGCTCAGTCTGCTCGTCAGCCAGCCCGTCGGGGATCTCGTCCCCGGTGATCAGATGAAGTTCGTGCATGGTCCCTCCTCGACCTCGGCACTCGACCCGTACAACATGTCCGACCGAAAACTCCGGTACGACATGTCTGTAATTACATGCGTGTCATGCGTGCGCCGTCAAGCCGAAGCGGATAAGGAGCGCTGAACGGTCGACCGATGCACGGCGACCCGCCGCGGCCTGAGAACATGTGCCCCATGCGCATCACCGTGATCTCCGGCGACGACACCGGCGCCCACTTCACCCGTGGACTGCTGGAGCACCTCGACGACTCCCCCGACCTCGCCGGCAGCGAGGTCAGCATCATCGCCGGCACCGGCGATGACATCTCCCTGTGGGGTCTGCGCCTGTGCCCCGGCCTCGACACGCTCGTCGACACCCTCGGCGAGGCGAAGGGCGGCGCAGCCGGCTCCACGTCCGTCGCCGAGGAGCTTGCCGCCCTCGGTCTGGAGCCCCAGTGGTACCCCGTGACCGACCATGAGCTCGCCACCCACGTCGCACGCACCGCGTGGCTCTCCCGTGGCGAGACGCTGACCGAGGTCACCGCCCGCCTGGCCGAGCGTCGCGGACTGAGCGCGCGCGGTGTGCGGGTGCTGCCGATGAGCGATGTCCCCGTCGAGACCCACGCCGTGCTCGACGGGCCCGAGGAGCAGCAGGCCGTCCACGTGCAGCAGTGGCGCCACGAGCTCGGCGCTCCGGCGGCCACACGCTTCGTCGTCGCGGGCATGGACCGCGCCACCCCCGGTCCGGACGTCCTCGACGCGATCCGCAGCGCCGACGTCGTCCTCCTCCCCCCGTCCGACCCGGTCCTCGGCGTGGGCATCGTCCTCGGGGTCCCCGGGGTGCGCGATGCCCTGCGCGGCACCTCGGCACCGGTCGTCGGGGTCAGCCCGGTCGCCGGATCCGCTCCGGTCACGCCGGCGATGACCGCGTCCCTCGCGACGGCCGGTATCGAGCCGACCGCGTCCGCTGTCGCCGGGCTCTACCGCGACCTCATCGACGGCTGGCTCGTCGACGAGGCCGATGCCACGAGCGGCTCGCGCTGGACCACCCGGGGGCACTCCCCCTTCGACCTGACGCAGACCCGCGACCTCGCCGGCGCGGCTCTCGCCCTGGCGGACTCGCTGCGCTCCTGACCTCGGCAGCCCTCCTCACCAGCGGGTCGGCAGATGGCCGGGGAGGCTGCGACGGGGGCCGCGACGCTCCCGCGGGGCCGCGATCATGATGATCCGCTGCGCCCGATAACGCTGGCCCACGTAGGGCTCGAGCAGCTCGGCCATCCGCGCATCGTCCCCACGCCTCCCGTCGAGCGCCCCGGTCACGTGCGTCGCCACGTGGTAGTCCCCGAAGCTCGGTGAGTCACTGTCCCCGAGGGCCCGCTGGGCCACCTCGGCGGCCGTCCACACGCCGATGCCCGGCATCGCGCGCATCCGGGTGTGCGCCTCGGCCAGCGGCAGGTCCGCGCACTCGTCGAGGCGTCCGGCGACGCGCATCGCCCGGACCAGGGTCCGCGAGCGCGAACCGTCGACACCGGCCTGCAGCCAGGCCCAGGAGGGGATGCGGGCCCACTCCGCCGGGCTCGGCGGGCAGACCAGCCCCAGCTCCTGCCCCGGGCCGGGCGCCGGCGTCCCGAACCGCCGCACGAGCTGTCGCTGGCTGCTGAAGGCCTCCCGGCCGGTGACCTTCTGCTCGAGCACCGAGCAGGCGAGCATCTGTGCGACGAGCCCGTTGGCGGCGACGCGCCACCGGGACAGCCGCGGCCAGGCGCGCGCGACGAGGTCGTGGTGCGCGACGAAGTCACTCGGGTCGTCGCGACCACCGAGGAGGTCCGGGACCCGGTCGAGCATCCAGTCGCGACCCTCGCCCCAGGCGGAGGCGAGGATCTCGCCCCCTTCGTCGGTCAGATGGAGGGTCACCGGGCCCTGCGGCGTCGTCCACGCGAACCACCAGTCGTCACCACGGTGGGCCGACGTCGGATCACCCGACCCCCGGACGAAGGGGGCCAGGGTCCGGTCCACGTCGGGCGGCGTCGGCGGCCGGTGTCTGCGGGTCCTCACGGGCACAGCGTGCCGGTAGGTTGGCGATGATGCGACCGACGGAGCACGTGCTGGACATGTTTGCCGTCCCCGGGGACACCGAGCCGGTGCCCGGCGGGCAGGGTCGCAGCGTCCGCGCCGGTGATCTCGTCCTCTCCCCCGATCGCGACCCGGACCTCCAGGATGCCCTCAACCCGGTCCTGGCCCGGCTGGCCGCCGACCTCGACACCCGCCCCGGGCGGGACCACCGTGACCTGCGGATCGCGATGCCCGTGCCGGCTCGTGACGGAAGCTGGGTCGTCGACGGGTGGGGCGCGACCCGCCACGAGCCCGGCACCCGCCCGGTGGACGACCTCGCCGCGACGCGGGCCGTCGGCGCAGTCCTCCACGCCGAGCTCGCCCTGCTCGTCCGGGACTGGCCTCCCGCCCGGCGGGCTCCCACGCACCGGTGGGCGCGGGCCGAGCGGGTCGCCTTCGGCGAGGCACCGCTCCCCGATGACGTGCTGGCGCCGGAGGGCCGGGCCCTGCTGCACGCCTTGGCCGAGCGTCGTGACGACACCCCGATGGGCCCGGACCAGCTCGTCCACGGCGACCTCGCCGGCCATGTCCTGCTCGACCCCGGCGGCGCCCCGGTCGTCATCGACATGTCGCCCTACTGGCGGCCGGCCCTGTGGGCGGAGGCCACCGCGGTGCTCGACTCCGTCCGGTGGGGCGCCGACCCCGGCACCATGGACGACTGGACCCACGGACCCGGGCGCCAGGCGATGGTGCGGTCGGCGATCTTCCGCCTGCTCAGTGACCGACCGGTCGATGTGCCGGCGCTGGAGCGGGCGGTCGCCCCGCTCCTCGCCGCTGTCAGCTCCTGACCCGCTCCGGGCGTCGGTCGCCCGGCCGCTCCGGCAGGAGGTGGTGCGACTTCGCCCAGAGCCACCCGGCGGCCGCCCACACGACGTCGCCGAGCACGGTGAGGAAGCGCGCGACGACGACCACCGCCGTCGCCGCGGACAGGGACAGCTGCGTGGTGAGCAGGAGGACCATCACGCCGTCGCGCACCCCGACGCCGGCCGGCACGACGATGCTGAACATCCCGATCCCGGCCGCGAGCAGGTAGCCGGAGACGGCGACGAGCACGAGCTGCGCGGGGTCGGCATCCGCCGGCGCCAGGGAGTGGGCCATGACCCACACGGAGAGGCCACCGACCACCCACGAGAGGGTGAACCACAGGCTGGAGAGGCCGACCGCGGCATGGCTGAGGGCGTGCTCGAGCGGGGGCCGCCGCAGGAGTCGCAAGGCGGTGCGGATGCCGAGGTTGAGCAGGGGCGGCCACAGCAGCACGGCCAGCGCACCGACGAGGAGCAGCACGCCCCACCAGGGCAGGACCGCGTGGCCCCGGGTCAGCAGCACGGGGAGCGCCGGCAGACCGGCGATGAGTCCGGTGAGCGCCGACAGACCGATGCAGAGCAGCCCGACGACCGCGGTCCGGCGCCGGGGCACCCGGAGCGTGGCCGCCATCTCGGTCTGCACGACGACCGACCACACCGACCCGGGCAGGTACTTGCCGAGCTGCCCCACGAAGAAGACACCGCTGGCCTGCGCGATGTGCAGACGGGAGCCGAGGTCGGCGAGCAGCACCCTCCATCCGAGGACGGTGAGGAAGGGAGAGAGCAGTGCCAGCAGCGTGGCGGCGGTGAGGGTGCCGGGACCGATCCGACTCAGGTCTCCGCGGACCTTCTCCCAGTTGCTCCACAGGGCGATGGTCACCGCGACGAGGATGAGGACGAGGACGCCGATCCGCAGCCCGTCGACGAGACGCTGGCGGGTGCTGCGGGCGGGTGCCGCGGCCTCGCTGGTCATCGGCGCCGGAAGGTCAGCCGCACGAGGGCGTGGGCCGCGTCGGGGTCGGTGCTCGCGGCCGCGGCGTGGCGCAACCGGGCGGTGATCTCGCCGTCGACGTCACCGACGAGCGCGAAGCCGGCGTCACCGGCCCGCGCGACGGCAGCGCGCAGGTCCGCTGCACCGGCGATGATGTCCTCGCCGGCGCCGCCGACCGGGAGGGTGAGGCAGAGCAGGCCTCCGGCGCGCAGGGCCCACCCGGCCTGCGTCAGGGTCTCGTCGACATCGGCGGCGCTGGCGTCGCCGGGATGCAGCCGGGTGACGACGTCGAGGGTCGCCGTGTCCACGTCGAGCAGCGACATCGACGACCGGGACCCGCGCAGCTCCACCTCGACCGGCGCGTAGCCGGCGGCCCGGGCCCAGGTGGCGAAGGGGGATCCGTTGCCCGAGGCGTCGATGATCAGGGCCTCCCGCCGGCCGTCGTCGGTGAGCCCGATGAGCACCTCGAGCGCCCCGAGTGCCGCCCAGTCGGCGATGGCGTCGCCACGCCCCGGCAGGCCGAGGTCCCGGATGAGGTCGGCTGCCAGTGCAGCCTCGTCGTCGCGGGCGAGGACGTCCGTGGCCCGGACCCACGAGGGGAAGTCCTTGGCGTTGAGGTCGAGTCGCGGACGGCGCCGGTCGCGGACGAGCCGGGCCAGGGTGAGCGCTCCCTCCGCGCGGTCGGCCACCCGCCCCAGCCTGGAGCGCCGTCGGGGTGCCGGGGTGAGCGTGGGGTCGGCGCCGAGCGCGTCGACCGCGAGTGCCTCCAGCGTCCCGACGTAGCGGGTCCACGGGACCTGCATGTCGGGCGGCGTCACTCCGCTGCGCAGGCGCGCGACCTCGTCCGGGTCGGTCAGACGCTGCAGCGCGGCCACGAGCGCCTCCTCGTCGCCCGGCGGGACGAGGAGCCCGTCGACGCCATCGCCCACCTGGTCGCCGAAGGTCCCGACATCCGACGCGAGCACGGGGAGCCCGTGCTGGTGCGCGAGCAGGACATTCTGGCTGGCCGTGGCACTGCGATAGGTCAGGCTGAGCACGTCGTGGTCGGCGAGCAGCTCGGCGATCCGGCTCGCCGGCACGTAGCCGCTGTGGATGCTCACCCGGTCGCGCAGCTCGCGGGTGGCGGCGAGACGTCGGATCCCGTCGCCGGTGTCACCCCAGATCTCGCCGGCGACGGTGAGGGTGACCTCCGGGACCCGGCGCATCGCGCGCAGGAGCAGGTCGATGCCCTTGTACTCCCGGACGAGTCCGAGGGCGAGCAGCCGTGCCGGGCCGCGGTGCTCCGGACGCTCGGCGGGCGGGCCGCCGGGGAGGTGCGGCGGGAGGTCGGTGACGACGACGTGCTCGGCGTCGAGCTCGCGGGCCTGCCGGGCCTGGTCCGCCGAGTGGACGACGACGGCGTCGACGCGGCGAAAGAAGGTGCGCATCAGCGCCTGGTCGCCCGGGCGCGGCTCGTGGGGCAGGACGTTGTGCGTGATGACCACGCTGCGCGGTCCGCGACCGGTCATCGCGGTGCGCCCGACCCCGGCCGCTCGCAGGAGCGCCAGGTGGAGGGGTACGGCCGGCGGGATGACGTGCACGACGACGATGATGTCGACATCCCGCAGCTTGCGGCCGGCCCGCACGAGCGAGTCGGGTCGTGCCCAGGAGAGCGCTCGCACCGTCCGGGGGAATGGAGGCACGTCGGGGTCGTCATTGGTCGGGGTCGGCTGGTCGCCCGGGTAGAAGAAGGTCGGGTAGAGGTGGCTCCAGGAGACGAGCGTGACGTCATGGCCCGCGGCACGGAGCTCGTGCGCGAGGGTCGTCGTGTGCGCGGCGACGCCGCCCTTGTACGGGTGGCTCGGCCCCACGATCGCGATGGTCAGGGTCGCGTCACCCATCGTCGCCGCTCATCTCCGGGTCAGCCTAGGTGACTCCCGCCGTCGGCGCGGGAAGGACGTGCGGGTGGCGACCGGGCTCTCTCCCGCGGGCCACCCCCTTCGTAGGGTGGAGCCATGCCTACCCCTGCCGCGGTCCTCACCGCCCTCAACGCCCGCGACAATGCCGCCCCGCGGATCACCTGCTACGACGACGAGCCCGGTCCCACCTCCGGCGAACGAGTCGAGCTGTCGGGCAAGGTCATCGGCACCTGGGTGAGCAAGGCGGGCAATGCGCTGCAGGAGGAGTGGGATATCGAGCCGGGCTCGGTCGTGCGCCTCGCCATGCGGCCGCACTGGCGCCTCCTCTACTGGGCGTGGGCGGCGTGGTCCGTCGGCGCGCACGTCGACCTCGATGGTGACCTGACCGCCGATCTCGTGGTCACCGATGACCCCGACCGGCTGCCCGTCGGTGAGCCGGCGGTGCTCGTCACTCGGGCTGCCCTCGCTCGTGCCGCCGGGGTCGAGGTGCCCGAGGAGGCCATGGACGAGGCCGCCGACCTGGCGTCCTTCGGGGACCACTTCGATGCCTGGCAGGAGCCGTCCGCCGAGGACCCGGCACTGACGCTCGACGGTGCGGTCCTCACCCACGGTGGGGCCGTGGCCACCGTGGTCGCGGCCGAGGCGGTGCCGAAGGGAGCCCGTCTCCAGCTCGTCGACCCCTCCGCCGGCGGCCTGCTGCGCCGCGCCCTGGCCACTTGGGCGGACGGTGGATCGCTCGTCGTCCAGCTCGGCGATGTCACCCCGGAGACCCTCGAGCGTCGGGCAGGCAGCGAGGGCGTCACCGCCAGCTGATCGTGGACCAGCCGGGGTGACGCCCTCGGTCGCCGTCGGTGATCAGCGGCGGGAGGTGACCTCCCGCTCCAGCGCCTCCCACGTCACCGAGCCGACATAGCCGGTCCGGGTCAGGCCGTGCTGCTTCTGCAGGGTCTTGATCGACTGCTCCATCGACTCCCCGTAGGTGCCGTCGACGGGCAGACCGAGATAGGCCTGCAGGGCCTCCACCGCAGGGCCCGTCGAGCCGGGCTTGAGGACCGTCTTGCGGTACTTGAGGAAGGGGTACTTCTTCTCCTCGAGGGCGTCCCACGTCTTCTCGTCGACGATGCCCGTGGGCTCCAGGCCGGTAACCCGCTGGAAGCTGCGGACGGCCTTCGTCGTGCCGCTGCCGTAGGACCCGTCGACGGCGACGCCACCGACGGTCCGCTGGACCGACTTCACCCCCGAGCTGCGGGAGCCCTCCGCCAGCACGGACGACTTCAGGTGGGTGAACTCGGTGTCCGTCTTGACCTTGGTGGCCGCCGACGAGCTCGAGCTCTCCTTGGGCTCGGGCTTCTCCTTCGGCTCCTGGGTCGCCTTCGGCTTCTCCTTCGGCTCCTTCTGCTCGGGCTCCGGGTCCGCCTTCGGTTCCGGGGTCGACGCGGAGCTGCTCGCGTTCTGGGTGTATGGCTGCCCCTTGAGGGCCTTCCACACATTCGCCGTCACGAACCCGTCGACACGCAACGACTTCTTCT
>JBQGNO010000008.1:31055-37454 GCA_052087725.1 Janibacter sp.
CGTGACGTACCCGTCGACACGCAACGACTTCTTCTTCTGGAACTCACGCACCGCCGTGTCGGTGCCCGAACCAAAGACCCCATCCGCTGAGATCCCCAGCTCCTTCTGCAGCTCCTTCACCGCAGCACCACGCGCCCCCTTGCGCACCGAGTCGGGAATCTCCGACTCCGGCTTCGACGCCGTACCGTTCTTCACGTACTTCTGCCCCTTCAGGGCCTTCCAGACATTCGCCGTGACGTACCCGTCGACACGCAACGACTTCTTCTTCTGGAACTCACGCACCGCCTTGTCGGTGCCCGAACCAAAGACGCCGTCAACCTGCACCTTGAGGATGCGCTGCAGCTCCTTGACCGACTCCCCCGTCGACCCGCGGCGGACCGAGTCGTGACTCGTGGAGCCCGAGGAGTCTCCGCGGGCCGGGATCTTGCCCAGACGGACCATCTTGTCCCACGTCGCCTTGTCCATGACGCCGGTCGCCCGCACACCATTGCTGCGCTGCCAGGAGTGCAGCGCCTTCTTGGTCGCGGGGCCGAAGGCACCATCGGCCGTCACGCCGAGGACCTTCTGGGCGAGCACGACATCCGGGCCGGACCCCCCTTCGCGCAGGGTCGGGTACGACGACGGCGGGTTGATCGGGACGCTCGGGCCCCCCGGACCCCGCGTGACGTCCGTCCAGGGCTTGCCGGTCCACCAGGAGGTGCGCTGCATCGCGCCGTCCCAGCTGAAGCTGAAGTGGATGTGGTCGGTGTGCGGGCTGACGCCGTGGTACGGACGCCAGCCGTCGCTCATCTGGTACGTACCCCAGATCTGCTCGTTCCAGATGATGTACATGATCCCGAAGCGCCGCGCCATCGCCGCCGGGCGCCCCTGCGAGTCGGGGGCGAGCAGCCAGGAGATCACCGCATCGGCAGTGGCCCTCTCCTGCTCGTCGTTGGCGTCGAGCATCCAGTCGAGGGCGCGTCCCTCGGAGTGCTCGGTCAGGCCGTTGTTGCACTCCCGCGAGATGCCGTAGCTGAACTCGCTGTAGTGGTTGGCCATGAGCCGAGCGAAGGCCGTCACCCCGGGCTTCGCGGCAGGGTCGCAGACCGACTGCGGCACGTAGGGCGACGCGATGTCGAGGCCGCTCGGGAGGCGGTTGTTCGTCGGAGGGTCGGGAACGGCGGCACGAGCGACGTTCGCGGTGGCGAGCGGGAAGGTGAATGCCGGGATGAGGACGGCACCGACCATGCGGGCGGAACGTGACACGCGTCTGCTCCTAGGTGGGGGGCGGGCAGGGGTAGCCCGATCGGGAACTCGTGGCCCCATTCGTCACACGAGCCGCAGGCAACTCATGAATCAGGCCAGTCACTCTTATTCCACGAGTCCCACAAGACACGCCAGACCCACGCGGTGAATTACGTCCCTGTGGTTTCAGCGCGGTCCCGGCTGGCGTCGTCAGGCCCGCCACCCTCCCCTTCGCGCAGAAGGTGTTCCCCCACCACACCGGCCGCCCGGGGTGGTGCGGTTAGTGTCGGGGCATGGACAAGGTCGTCACCTCACCGGCAGAGGCCGTCGCGGACATCCGCGCCGGCGCCACTCTTGCGGTGGGCGGCTTCGGGTTGTGTGGCATCCCGAGCGTGCTCATCGACTCCGTACGCGCATCGGGGGTGAAGGACCTCGAATGCGTGTCGAACAACTGCGGTGTCGACGACTGGGGGCTGGGCGTGCTGCTCGCCGGCGGTCAGATCCGACGCATGGTCTCCTCCTACGTCGGGGAGAACAAGGAGTTCGCCCGCCAGTACCTCTCCGGCGAGCTCGAGGTCGAGCTGACCCCGCAGGGCACCCTCGCCGAGAAGCTGCGCGCCGGTGGGTCCGGCATCGCCGCCTTCTGGACCCGCACCGGCGTCGGCACCCAGATTGCCGACGGCGGTCTGCCGTGGCGCTACGACGCCGACGGCACCGTCGCCGTCTCCTCCCCCGCCAAGGAGACCCGCACCTTCGCGGTCAAGGAGCGGGACACGAACGGCACGACGGTCGACACCGAGCACGAGTTCGTCCTGGAGGAGGCCATCTCCGCGGACTTCGCGCTGGTGCGCGCCACGAAGGGCGACCGGCACGGCAACCTCGTCTTCGAGACGACCACCCGCAACTTCAACCCGCTGTGCGCGATGTCCGGCCAGGTGACGATCGCCGAGGTCGAGGAGCTCGTCGAGCCCGGGGAGATCGACCCCGCGGACGTCCACCTCCCCGGGATCTACGTCCACCGCGTCGTCCACCTGACCCCGGAGCAGGCCGCCGACAAGCGCATCGAGAAGCGCACCGTCACCGAGAACCAGGAGGCCTGAACCATGGCACTCACCCGTGAGCAGATGGCCGAACGCGCCGCCAAGGAGCTCCAGGACGGCGACTACGTCAACCTGGGTATCGGCATGCCGACGCTCGTACCCAACTACGTCCCCGAGGACGTGGAGATCGTCCTGCAGTCCGAGAACGGCATCCTCGGCGTCGGCCCCTACCCCACCGAGGAGAACATCGACGCCGACCTGATCAACGCCGGCAAGGAGACCGTGACCCTGCGCAAGGGCGCCTCGATCTTCGACTCGGCCATGAGCTTCGGCATGATCCGCGGCGGCAAGGTCGACGCGGCGATCCTCGGCGCGATGCAGGTCGCCACCAACGGCGACATCGCCAACTGGATGATCCCCGGCAAGATGGTCAAGGGCATGGGCGGGGGCATGGATCTCGTCCACGGCGCCAAGAAGGTCATCGTGCTCATGGACCACACGGCCAAGGACGGCTCCCCCAAGCTCCTCGAGCAGTGCGAGCTGCCGCTCACCGGCAAGGGCGTCGTCCAGCGGATCATCACCGACCTGGCCGTCATCGATGTCACGGATGACGGCTTCGTCCTGCGCGAGCTCGCCCCCGATGTCACCGAGGACGAGGTCCGCGAGAAGACCGGGGCCACGCTCACGGTCAACCTGGCCTGACTCGAGGCACCACCCAGGCCACACAGCCCAGGGCCGCGTGGCCGCTCCCGGACGACGGGCGGCTCCGCTCTGAGTCGGGCCGACCCCACCCGTCGTCCGTCCGCTGCCGTCAGTCCTTGGCCAGGCGCTTGGGGCTGGTGAGGAAGCCGATGCCCCAGGACCAGTGCATCGTGGCGATGGCCACGGGGACGCGCGCGCGGACTGAGGTGGGCTCTCCCTTCGCGATGAGCCATCCGCCGAGGCCGACCGCCGCTGCGTAGCCGGTCGGGACCAGCCAGGCCGGGCGCCAGGCGAGCCCGACGACGGACGCCGCCACCGTGCCGACGACCATGGCGGGCGGGGCGAGGTAGCGGGCGTTGGCCGTGCCGGGGTGCTGGCGCGCGACGACCCGGCGCCAGCGCCCGTAGCCCCGGTACTGGTCGGCCAGCGCACGCAGCGTCGATCGCGGACGGTAGGTCACGGTGAGATCGGGCGTGAACCAGACGCGACCTCCCGTGGTGCGGATGCGGTGGTTCATCTCCCAGTCCTGGGCCCGCTCGAAGTGCGGGTCGTACCCGCCGACGCGCTCCAGCGCCGACCGGCGGAAGACCCCGAGGTAGACGGTGTCGGACTCCCCCGCACCGCCACCGGTGTGGAAGCGGGCACCACCGACGCCCAAGGGACTCTTCATGGCGCAGGCGACGGCACGCTCCAGGTCGCTCACACCGACGGCGTCCATGATCCCGCCGACATTGTCCGCGCCCGTCTCCTCGAGGGCCGCGACGGCGCAGCTGAGGTAGTCGACCGGGATCTCCGCGTGGGCGTCCACCCGGGCGACGACATCACCGCTCGAGGCGGCGATGGCGGCGTTGAGCCCATCCGGGGTCCGCCCCGAGGGGTTGGCGACGGTGCGCACTCGTGCGTCGTCGGCCGCGAGGCGGGCCGCCACCGCGTCGGTGTCGTCCGTCGACGGGCCGAGGGCGAGGACGAGCTCCAGCTTGCCGGGCCAGTCCTGGCCCAGCACCATCGCCACGGAGTCGGCCAGGTGCCGCTCCTCGTTGAGGACGGGCATGATGACGCTGACTCGGGGACGCACGGTCTCCAGTATGGACAACGTCACCCGGGGCTTCCCCGGGACTCGCCGCCGTCGTCATGCAGGTTGCCAGCCTTTCCTCCTATCCTCGACCGCATGCCTGATCGCCCCTCCCGTCCCCGCCGGCCCTCCGACGACCCCTCGTCCCGCCGGGGTGACGACGAGGCGATGGTCTTCGACGCCCGTCGTGGGCGTCGCCCCTCGGGCGATGAGACGGCCCGGGCGATCCCCACGGGCAAGCGTGAGCGCCCGGCACGGGCCCAGTCCCCCGGTGGGCGGCCTGCCGGTCAGCGACCTGCAGGGCAGTCCGGTGCACCGCGCCGACCGGCCGCGGCTCGCCCACGCCCCACCGAAGAGCCCCACACCCGCGTCATGCCCGCCGGGACTCCCCCTTCGCGTCCCGCGGCCGAGCGCCCCGCACGCGGGGGCGGTCCTCGTGGCCCCGAGCGCCCCGGCGGTCCGGGCGGGCCGGGCGGGCCGGGTGGCGGTCGCGGGCCCGGCCGTCCGCGACGGCGCCGTCGTCCGGGCCGCACGATCCTCACGGTGCTCCTCGTCCTCGCCCTCGTGTGGGCCGGCGGGATGATCTGGGCCGTCAATGCCTCGTGGAACGAGGTGGACAAGGTCGCCGCCGAGCCCGATGGTGACCGGCCCTCGAGCGAGGGCCGCAACGTCCTGCTCGTCGGTAGCGACTCCCGCGAAGGACTCTCTCGGGAGGAGCGCAACGAGCTGGGCACCGGTCACGACACCGGCGGCGCCCGCACCGACTCGATCCTCGTGCTCCACACCGGCAGCGGCGAGTCCACCCTCCTGTCGATCCCCCGCGACTCCTACGTCGAGATCCCCGGGCACGGCATGAACAAGATCAATGCCTCCTTCACCCTCGGCGGCCCCAAGCTGCTCACCCAGACGATCGAGCACAACACCGGTCTCGAGCTCGACGGCTACATGGAGATCGGCTTCGGTGGCTTCGCCCAGGTCGTCGACGCCGTGGACGGCGTGAACATCTGCGTCAAGCAGGACATGCAGGACGAGAAGGCGCACCTCGACATCAAGAAGGGCTGTCAGGATCTCGACGGCAAGACCGCTCTCGGGTACGTGCGGGCCCGCTACTCCGACCCCGAGGGCGACCTCGGCCGCGCCAAGCGCCAGCGTCAGTTCCTCGGGGCGCTCTCCGGCAAGATGATGACCCCCGCCAACGTGCTCCTGCCCTGGCGCGCCCACTCCCTCGGCACCCAGAGCGCCAGCGCCCTGACCGTCGGCGAGGACGACTCGATGATCGGCACCGGCCGCGCCCTGTGGGCCTTCCGCGGGATCTCCAACGGCAACGGCAACTCGGTGACGGTCCCGATCTCCAACAACAACCTCATGACCCCGTCCGGGTCAGCCGTCCAGTGGGACGAGGAGAAGGCGAACCAGCTCTTCAAGGACCTCGACGAGGACAACCCGATCGCGGTCACGCCGGACGACAGCTAGGTCAGTTGCCGGCGAGGATCACCGTGAGCGTGCGCGGTCCGTGGACACCCTCGACCCGGCTGAGCTCGATGTCACTCGTCGCGCTCGGACCACTGATCCACGTCTGGGGGCGAAGGGGGTCCAGCCGGCCCATGACCTCCGGGACGTCGGCGACGACCTGGTCGGCGCGCACGATGCACACGTGCCGGTCCGGCAGGAGCGTCACCGCGCGACGGCCCTGACCGGCCGCGTGGTCGAGCACGACCGTGCCGGTGGCGGCGATCCCCGCGGCGCAGGTCGTCACGACGGTGTCGTAGGTCTCGACCTCGCCCCGGGGGACGTCCCCCGTGGAGATCGCGTCGTCGCCGACCCGGCCGGTGACGGCCTCGACGACGGCATCCGGTAGCCCCTCGGGCAGGAGCACGCGGTCGGCGTCGCCGAGGGCGAAGAGGACCTGCGAGGTCAGCTCCGGCGGGGTGCAGCGGATGACGGTCGCCTGATAGTCCTCGACGAGCTCGACGAATCGGTCGAGCAGCTCGGCGCGGCTCGGCGTCGGGGACGTCGGACGCTCCGCGGCCGGGGCCGGGCGAGGAGCGTCGGCGACGGCCGATCGCACTGCCGCGAGGATCTCTTCGCGTGCACTCATCGTGACCTCCTGTGCCACCAGCGTCGGAAGGACTCGCTCGGAGGGACGGGCATGTCCCGGGAGCGCGTCCACTTCGAGCCGACGAGCGGCAGCCAGCTGAGCACCGCTCTGCCGGAGCGGTCCTCGCGTCGACTCAGGCGGCTGAGCACCCGTCCACCCAGGCCGCTGGCGCGCTGCGCCAGCGCGAGCCGCTTCGGGCTGGACAGGGTCCAGGCGGCCGAGCTCATCGCCGCCTGCTCTGCCGACGGGACCCCGTCTCGGTG
>JBQGNO010000009.1:0-11639 GCA_052087725.1 Janibacter sp.
GACCGCACCCATGTCGTGCATCTCCTGCCCGGTGTAGGCCCGGCCGAGGAAGAAGATCTCCCGGGCCCGCTTCTGCCCGACCATCTTCGCGAGGTAGGCGCTGCCGTAGCCGCCGTCGAAGGAGCCGACGTCGGCATCGGTCTGCTTGAAGCGGGCGTGCTGGCTGGCGATGGTCATGTCGCTGATGACGTGCAGGGAGTGCCCGCCGCCGGCGGCCCACCCGCCGACGAGCGCGATGACGACCTTGGGCATGGTGCGGATCAGCCGCTGGACCTCGAGGATGTGCAGGCGGCCCCCTTCGGCCTTGACCCGGCGCTCGTCGATGCCCGCGACGCTCTCGTCCCCGTCGGGGTCGCTCGCGTACTGGTAGCCGGAGCGCCCGCGGATGCGCTGGTCGCCGCCGGCGCAGAAGGACCAGCCGGCGGTCGTGGCGCTGCTGCCCTCCCGGGGGCTCGGGCCGTTGCCGGTGAGCAGCACGACCCCGACGTCCGGGGTGCGCCGGGCGTGGTCGAGGGCGCGGTAGAGCTCGTCGACGGTGTGCGGCCGGAAGGAGTTGAGGATCTCCGGGCGGTCGAAGGCGATGCGTACGCAGCCGACGTCCTTGGCCCGGTGGTAGGTGAGGTCGGTGAGGTCCTCGAAGCCGGGCACCACCTCCCACGCGTCCGGGTCGAAGGTGTCGCTGACATGGTCCAGTGCACTCACAGGGGCGAGCCTACGACGCGGGCCACGGCCGCCGGGGTCAGGCCACGAGGCTGACCACCAGCACCATCGGCAGCGAGACGACCGCGCCGAGCGAGGTCGCGAGCGTCAGGGTCTTCAGCGCCCCCTTCGTGGACAGGCCGAGCAGGCTCTTGAACATCCAGAAGAAGTTGCTGTTGACGTGCAGCGCGAACATCGCGCCGGAGGCGATGGCCAGACCGACGACGACCGGCTCGACGCCCGTCGAGGCGACGACCGGCGCGATGATCCCCGCGGCGGTGATCGCGCCGACCGACACCGAGCCGATGGCGAAGTGCAGCAGTGCGGCGATGAACCACGCGAGCAGCACGGTGATGAGCACGGGCGCGCCGGAGTCGGCCGAGAAGAGCCCCTTCAGGGTGGACTCGAGGGTCGTCTCGGTGATCACCGCACCGAGCGAGCCGCCGATGCCGGTGATGAGCAGGATCTCACCCGTGGTGCGGAACCCGCTGGAGAGGGCGTGCTCCGTGCCGCCGGAGCCGAGGGTTCTCCGACCGATGATGAAGGCGAGCAGCAGCCCGATGAAGAGGGCGATGTTGGCATCGCCGACGAAGGCGATGGCGGCATTGCTGCGGTTGCCGAGGTCCATGAAGGCGCCGAAGGCGATGAGGACGAGCGGCACGAGGATCGGTGCCAGCCGCACGATCAGCGGCAGGCGAAGGGCGGCCGCCGGCACCGCGTCGGGGTCCTCCAGGTCGGTGTCGGCGGTGCTCGCCTCGTGAGTGCCGATCGCGCCCCGGGCGGTGTAGGCCTCGTGCCCCGGGTTGTCGGGGTGCTCCTCCTCGTCGGGGTCGATGTCCGTGTGCTCGTTCCAGAAGCGGGTGCGCAGCAGCATCCGGAAGAGGAGGGTGGTGACCAGGGCGGTCGCCAGGCCGAGCGGGGCGCCGAAGACGAGATAGCGGCCGAGGGGGACGTCGAGCAGGCCGGCGACGGCCACGGCCGCGAGGCCGGGGACGACGAAGACGTAGCCGGCGAAGATGCCGATGCCGATCGCGCCGGCGAGCCAGGGCAGGCCCTTTTTGCGGTCGATGACCGGGGCCGCTTGGCGGGCCATCGGGGAGGCGAGGACGACCTGCACGTCGACGTAGATCGAGGGGAAGATCGTCGACAGCGCCGCGGCCATGGCGTAGGGCAGCTTGCCGCCCACGCGCCGGGCGATGATCTCCACCAGCGCCCGGAAGGTGCCATCCCGCTCATGCTCTGGCCGGTCCCGCTCGTGGCCGCCCTCGTCGGCTACTGGCAGCGACGCGCTCGGATCTCGGCCTGCTGAGCGGTGGCCCGACGGGTAGCGTGCCGGGGTCCCCGTCACACCAGCGCAGGAGCAGCATGAGCACGGCACCCGGGCAGGTCAGCGCCAAGCGGTACTCGATCATCGGCCCCGGCATCATCGTCGCCGCGACCGGCGTCGGCGCCGTCGACCTCGTGGCGACCCTCATCGCCGGCAGCAAGTACGAGTACGGCCTGATGTGGTGCGTCGTCGTCGGCTGCATCATGAAGATCGTGCTCGTCGAGGGTGCCGGTCGGTACAGCCTCGCGAGCGGTCACACGATCCTCGAGGGCTGGTCGAGCCTGGGTCGGTGGACGCACGTCTACTTCCTGCCGTACATCGTCATCTGGGGATTCGTCTACGGAGCCGCCGCCATGGCCGGCACCGGGCTGCCGCTGCACTCGCTCCTCCCCTTCCTCGGGGTGACGTGGTGGGGGATCCTCTGCGGCATCGCCGGCGCCGCGCTGGTGTGGCTCGGTCGGTACGGCCTCTTCGAGAAGGTCTGTGCCGCCTTCGTCGGGCTGATGTTCGTGACGATGTGCGGTGCCGCGGTCATGACCGTGCCCAATGTCGTGGACATCCTCACCGGCCTCAAGCCATGGATCCCCGGCGGCGGGCTCGTCAACGTCCTCGCCCTCGCCGGTGGCGTGGGTGGCACGATCACGCTCGCCGCGTACGGCTACTGGCTGCGGGAGAAGGGCTGGTACACCCCCGCGCACATGAAGCTCATGCGGGTCGACAACACCGTCGCCTATGTCATCACCGGCATCTTCGTGCTGGCCACGCTCATCGTCGGCGCCGAGCTGCTCTACTCCGCGCAGATCGCCGTCGAGGACGGTGACCAGGGTCTGCTCGACCTCTCCCACGTCCTGGCCGACCGCTACGGCGAGTGGGCCGGCAAGGTCTTCCTCGTCGGCTTCTTCTCCGCGGCGATGTCCTCGCTCCTCGGCGTGTGGAACGGTGTCTCGCTGATGTTCGCCGACCTCGTCGGGCACCTGCGCGGGCTGCCGGAGGAGGACCCGGACCGGCTCGGCGGCGGCCGGTGGTACAAGGCCTACATCCTCTGGCTGACGATCCCGCCGATGGCGATGATGTTCCTCGGCAAGCCGATCTGGCTGATCCTCGCCTACGGCGTGCTCGGGGCCCTCTTCATGCCCTTCCTCGCGGTCACCCTGCTGTGGCTGCTCAACACCGATCGGGTGCCCCGTGAGTGGCGCAACCGCTGGTACACCAATGCCGCGCTGATCCTGTGCGCCGGTGCCTTTGCCGTGCTCGCCGTCAACCAGGTCTGGGGCGCCGTGAGCGGCGTCCTCTGACCGTCCACATCCGGGTCACGACCTGGCGCCTCGTCCACACCCGGACGAAGGGGGCTGTCCCGCACCTCCCGCAGCCGGTGGGCTGGGTGCCGTGGCCGCTCGTCCGGATCGGTCACGACGAGAGGACGGACCGATGGCGCAGCGATGGTTGTACGGAGTGGACGGGGGTCTCCAGGGATCCCTGCCCCCGTGGGAGACCGATCCGTGGGAGGACGGGGTCCTTCCCCCGTCGAGCGATCTCGGGAGCCTGACCGAGATCGTCCTCATCGACGGGCAGGTCGTCGACTCCCGGAGCCGCCCGGTCTCCGGCAGCGGCTACGAGTGCGCCGCCCTCGAGCTGGGCCACGGGCGTGAGCCGGCGCCGCCGCGGGTGGAGCGGGTGGTCGTGCGCGAGGAGCCGCAGGAGGCGATGGTCCACTGGCTGCAGCGGGTCGTCGGTGGGCAGGCACCGTTGGCCGGTCTCGACGACCGGCCGCTCCCGTTGTCCGAGCCGCTTGCGGTCGATCACCTGTCCGCGGGATCCCGGGAGCTGGCGCGCATCATCGACGAGCACCTCGAGCTCGTCGGCACCCCGGCGATCGTGGGGGAGGAGCTGCTCACCGCCTACCGCAGGTTGGTCGTCGCTGCGGCCGGTGCTGGTGTGCTCCACCTGTGGCGGGAGGTCCCGCCGGAGCGGGTGACGGCGGCGATCATCCACTGCGTGGTCAAGGCCAATGCGCTGACCGGGGCCGGTGCGCCCTTCCGGGTCGCCGACTTCACCCGAGGCCTCGGCGTGCCCAACGCGCCGACCTCCCGATCGCGCAGCCTCGCCCTCGCCGTGGGTGGGTCCCAGTGGCCGCACGGGCGCAGTCCGGTCGAGGCGCCGGAGGTCTACGTCCTCGGCGATGTCGGGCTGCTCGTGAGCCGCTTCCGCAACGAGCTGATCACCTACCGCGACCTGGCGTGGGCGGCCGAGGCGGCGCAGGCCGAGGCGGCTCCGCGGGAGGTTGCGGGTTAACGTCCTCGCATGTCGCTGCGCTGGTACCAGGTCTCCGTGGACGCCCGGGACGCCCCCATGCTCGCCCGGTGGTGGGCCGAGGTGCTCGGCTGGGAGCTCGGCTTCGAGGACGAGTACGAGGTCAACGTCGTCCCACCCGGGACGAGCGACGACCCCGTCGACACGGTCGAGACGTGGCGCGCGATGCCGCCGACCTTCGTCTTCGCGCCGGTCCCCGAGGGCAAGACGGTGAAGAACCGCCTGCACCTCGACCTCGCACCGCACATCGGCCAGGACCGTGACGCGCTGATCGAGGACCTCTTGGCCAAGGGCGCCACCCGCGCCGACGTCGGCCAGGACGACGACGTCACATGGACCGTGCTCGCCGACCCGGAGGGCAACGAGTTCTGCGTGCTCTCCAGCCGCGACCGGTGAGCCGCGTGCCGGACCAGCCGACCCTGGACGACCTGCTCGACGGCCTGCACGTCGTCACCCTGCCGCTGCGGACCCGCTTCCGGGGGATCACCGAGCGGGAGGTCGCGCTCGTGCAGGGGCCCCGCGGGTGGGGGGAGTTCGCTCCCTTCGTCGAGTACGGGCCGCCGGAGGCCGCGCGGTGGCTGGCCGCGACGATCGAGGCGGCGTGGACCGGATGGCCGGAGCCCGTGCGCGCGAGCGTGCCGGTCAATGCGACCGTCCCGGCCGTCCCCGCTGCGGACGTCGCCGGGATCCTCGCCCGCTACGAAGGCTGCACCACCGCCAAGGTCAAGGTCGCCGAGCCCGGGCAGCGCGAGGCCGATGACATCGATCGGGTCGCAGCGGTGCGTGCGGCGATGGGCGCGGGCGGACGCATCCGCATCGACGCCAACGGCGGCTGGTCCCTGACCCAGGCGCACGACATGCTGGCGACGCTGGCCCCCTTCGGCCTGGAGTACGCGGAGCAGCCCTGCGCGGATGTGCGCGACCTCGCCCGGTTGCGGGCGGAGCTCGCCCTGGGCGGGATCGAGGTGCCGGTCGCGGCGGACGAGTCGATCCGCAAGGCCGAGGACCCGCTCGAGGTGGCCCGCCTGCGCGCCGCGGACCTCGTCGTCGTCAAGGTGGCGCCCCTCGGCGGCGTCGCCCGGGCGCTCGAGGTGGTCGATGACTGCGGCCTGCCCGCCGTCGTCTCCTCGGCGATCGACTCCAGCGTCGGCCTGCGCGCCGGGGTGGCGCTCGCCGCGGCCCTGCCGCAGCTCGACCACGCCTGCGGCCTGGGGACCGGCGCGATGCTCGCCGCCGATGTCACGGCCGTCCCCCTGCTTCCCGTCGGCGGCGCGCTGCCCGTGCGCGACGTCGTCCCTGACCCGGCGCTCCTGGCCGAGCACGCCGCACCGGCAGCCCGGGTCCGGTGGTGGCGCGAGCGCGTCACCGCGGCCTTCGCCCACCTCTGACCCGGCCGGCCACAAGCCCCGGCCGCTGAGCACCACCGTCCACAGCCCGGGCGAAGGGGGCGCGCCGCGACCTGCCCTACCGGTGGGCTGGGCGCATGGACATCCCCACGATCTCGATCGATGGTCTCGACGCGGTCGCCACCCGGCTGGACCGCTGTGCCGAGCACATCGTGGTCCAGTCCGCGCTCATCCACGCCGGCACGAGTGAGGCGTGGCGTGGGGGCGCGGCCGACCGGCACCGCGAGCTCGTTGCCCGGCACGCCGCCGACCTGACGGAGCTGGCGCGGCGGTTGCGCGAGGCCGCCACCGCGGTGCGTCACCTCGGCTCCATCGCTCGGCAGCGGGCCGTCGCGCTGGGCCACCGCACGGTCGGGCTGGCGCCATGAGCGCGGACCTCGAGGTGCGGGGAGGTGCCGGCGGCCTGTCGGTGCAGCTCGAGGAGCTCGAGCGCGGTGCAGGAGTCCTGCAGTCGGTCGGGCACGAGGTGGCCGAGACGGCACTCGCGATCGGTGTGTTGTCGCGGGAGCCGGCCCTCGCCCTGGCCGGGGTGGTCGCTCCCATCGAGTTCGCCTCGGCCGAGCTGGCGATCTGGCGGTGCATCGGCACCACGGGGGCCGCAGGCATCGCGACCGAGATCCTCGCGACGGCTGTGACGACCCGTGGGGCCGTCGCGACCTACCGCGCCGGCGAGGCGAGCGTGGAGGCGCTCTTCGACGGAGTGGCCACGACGGTCGGTGTCGGCATCGGGACCGCGGTGGGTGCCGCCGCACCGGCCGCGGTGCTCGCTGCCGCCGGGGTCGTCGGCAGCCCGGGAGCCGCGATCGCCCTGCAGGTGCCCGGAGCACGGGAGGCCGCGGTCTCGGCCGGGCTCGGTCTGGGGCGAGGGATCGACGAGATCCTCCTCGACCACCCGTGGCTCGTGCCGGCCGCGGCCGACGGGCTCGACGGGCTGGTCATCGGTCTGGGGCTGGGCCGACCCGAGCTGGGCACCTGGCTGAGCTGGCGGGCCGGCCGGCTCGGGGTGCCCTACCCGCCGCGCGACCGGGAGGACGCCCTCGGGGTCATCCTCGCGGCCACCCGGGGCGCTGTCCTCGACGAGTCCGGCCGGGACGTCTCCGTCACGGTCCACCGGGAGAGCGCGGGACGAGCGCCGACCGGCGTCACCGACCTCGTCGCGGCGGACGGGCCCACCTCGGGCGGGTCCCGGGTCAGGGTCACGGGCAGCCCCCGGGCCGACGGGACGTGGACGTGGGTCGTCGACGTCCCCGGGACGCAGACCTTCGATCCCCGGGCCGGGGACAACCCGTGGGACCTCACGAGCAATGTCCTGCTCTCCTCCGGGCGGGCGAGCCTCACGACGCAGGCGGTCTCCCGGGCGCTCGCCGACGCGCAGCGCCGGACCGGCGCCACCGGCGCCAGCCGGGTCATGCTCACCGGGCACAGCCAGGGCGGCATCACCGCCGCGGCCCTCGCGGCGGACCCGACCTTCCGGCAGCGCTACGGCGTCACCCATGTCATGACCTCCGGGGCGCCGATCGCCACCCTCGACGTGCCCGAGGAGGTGTCCGTGCTCAGCCTCGAGCACTCGGAGGACCTCGTGCCCGGACTGGAGGGCGCGGACAACCCGGACCGGGAGTCGTGGGTGACCGTGCGGCGTGACCTCGAGGACGAGCTCGGCGAGGGCGGACGGGCCACGCAGGCCCACGACGTGGACCGTTATGCCGAGACCGCTCGGCTCGTCGACGCGAGCGACGACCCCTCGCTGGCGAGCTGGCGGCGGGGCGCCGGTGACTACCTGGACGGTGACGGTGGCACCACCGTCGTCATCGACTACGACATCGAGCGTGTCCCGGAGGTGAGGTAGACGCAGGGAGCAGTGGCAGGATCGGTCCTGTGAATCCCTCGACCACGGGAGCCCGGGTGCTCCTCGACGAGCTCGTCCGACTCGGCGTGCGCGAGATCGTGCTGTGCCCCGGGTCCCGCTCCGCACCCCTGGCCTATGCCGCCCACGACCTCGACGCCTCGGGCCGGGCCCGGCTGCACGTGCGCGTCGACGAGCGCAGTGCGGCCTTCCTCGCTCTCGGGCTGGCCAAGGAGAGCGGACGCCCGGCCGCAGTCATCACCACGAGTGGCACCGCGGTCGCGAACCTCCACCCGGCGGTCCTCGAGGCCCACCACGGCGCCGTCCCGCTGCTGCTCCTCACGGCTGACCGGCCACCGGAGCTGCGGGCCGTCGGCGCCAACCAGACGACCGACCAGCACGGCATCTTCGGTGGGCACGTCCGCCTCGCCCTCGAGCTGGAGACCCCGGACGACCCCGGACGCCAGGCCTCCGCCTGGCGTACTGCCGCCGCGCGCGCCCACGCCGCCGCGACCGGTGCGCTCGCCGGCCCCGGACTGGCCGGACCGGTCCACCTCGACCTGCCCTATCGCGACCCGCTCGAGCCGAGCGTCCGCCACGACGGGCCACCGCTGCCCGCGACGGTCGCGGGGCGACCCGGGGGAGCGCCCTGGGTCAGCCTGCCCGAGCCGGCGGACGAGCTCCCGGCGTCCGGCTCGCCCACGATCGAGCACGACCCGGAGACCCTGGTGGTCATCGGCGAGCTGCCCACCGCCGCCCACCGTCGCGCCGCCCTGGCCTGGGCCGCCCGCCACGGCGCGCCCGTCATCGCCGAGCCCGGACCGGGGACGCACGACCTCGTCCTGCCGCACGGCGCGCAGATCCTCGCCGCCACGGACTGGGTCGGCGCCCACATGCCCCGTCGTCTCCTGGTCATCGGGCGTCCGACGCTCGGCCGGAGCATCCCCGCGCTGACCCGGCGCGAGGACGTGCGGGTCGAGGTCGTCACTCCGGGCGAGCCGGGTGCCGCCGGATGGGCCGATGCCACGCACACCGCAGCGGCTGTCCACCCCTTCGCCGCACTGCTGGGGGAGGAGGACGACTGGGAGGTCACCCCCTTTCGAGGCTCGGGCCCGGAGGCCCTCGCGCCTCAAGGCACCGCCTTCGCCCGGACCTGGCTGGCCGCCGGTGAGCGGGTCGCCGCAGCGCTGGCCGAGGCCGATGAGGTCCTCGACGGGCCGGCGGTCGCCCGGGCCGTGCACGACGCCGCCTCCTATGGCTCGGCTCTCCTCCTCGGCAGCAGCAGCGTCGCCCGCGACGTGCACCTCGGCATCGCGCGCCCCCGCACCGATCTCGCCCCGCTGACCAGTCGTGGGCTCGCCGGCATCGACGGCTGCGTCTCCACCGCGGTCGGTCTCGCGCTCGCACGGGGCGAGCGCCCCACCTTCGCGTTGCTCGGTGACCTGACCTTCCTCCACGATGCCAACGGCCTGCTCATCGGTCCTGATGAGCCGCAGCCCGACCTGACGCTCGTCGTCGTCGATGACGACGGGGGCAGCATCTTCACCACCCTCGAGTACGGCGCCGACGAGCTCGCGGGGCCCCTGCGCCGGATCTTCACGACCCCGACCGGGACCGACATCGAGACGCTCTGCGCGGCCCACGGGATCCCGGCGACGACTGCCCGGACGGCGGCCGAGCTCGCCGAGCTCGTCGCTCGTCCGAGCGCGGGGATCCGGGTCATCCGGGTCCCGGTCGACGGGAGCGCCCGCCGGCCAGCAGGTCAGCGGGCCCGCGAGGCGGTCGCGGCAGCGCTCGCCGACTGAGGCCGTGCACGCAAGGGTCTCCTCGTGCAATCGGTGGCGGAATCAGCCACGAGATGCACCAGGAGTCCCTCCTGTGCACAGGGCCGGGCGGACGGGGTCGGCTCAGCCCCCGAGGGCGGTGCGCATCGGCAGCAGCTTGGCCACCGACTCGGCGACCTCGTCCTCGGCCCGCGAGCCCGCGACGATGCCGCACCCGGCATAGAGGCGCAGCGAGTTGGGGGCGTCGTAGGAGCCGCAGCGCAGCGCGATGCCCCACTCGCCGTCCCCGGAGGCATCCATCCACCCGACCGGCCCGGCGTACCGGCCGCGGTCCATGTGCTCCAGCTCGGCAATGACCTGGTCCGCGTCGGGCGTGGGGGTCCCGCACACGGCGGCGCTCGGGTGCAGCGACGCGGCGAGCGCCAGCGACGTCGAGTCGTCGTCGACGACCCCCGCGACGTCCGTGGCCAGGTGCATGACGTTGTTCAGGTGCATGACGAAGGGGGAGTCCGGCACGTTGATCGACGAGGTGTGGGCGGCGAGCGAGTCCGCGACCGAGCGCACCGCGTAGTCGTGCTCCTCGAGGTCCTTGCTGCTGCGCGCGAGCGAGCCGGCGAGGGCGAGGTCGTGGCTGTCGTCGCCGGTGCGACGGATCGTGCCGGCGAGGACGCGGGAGGTGACGAGCCCGCGCTCGAGGCGCACGAGCATCTCCGGGGTCGCCCCGACGAGTCCGTCGACGGCGAAGACCCACGTCGTGTCGTAGTCCTCGGACAGGCGCGTCAGCAGCCAGCGCGGGTCGATCCGCTCGCTCGCGGTGGCCTGGACCGAGCGGGCGAGGACCACCTTGTCGAGCGCGCCGGAGGTGATCCGCTCGACGGCCTCCTCGACCGCACCCGCCCAGCGCTCGGCGCTGAGGTCACGGTCGGCGAAGGTCACCTCGCCGGGGTGCCGGGGCGTCGGCTGCTGGTCGAGCGGCTCGTCGGCGGCCGGCACCGTCGCGTCGGTGGTGATCGTCGTGACCCAGGCGAGGTCGCCGCGGCGGCCGACCACGACCTCCGGGACGACGAGGACGGACTCGTCCTGCGAGGCCGCGGAGTAGGCCATCGAGCCGAAGGCGATCGGACCCGTCCCCGGCTCGTTGACGTCATCGCGCACGATCGCGTCGGCGGTGATGCTCCGCCACCACTGCTGCGACTGCTCGAAGCGGTCGGCGCCCGTGGAGCGGAAAGTCACCACGGTGCCCCAGCCGACGAGGCCGTCGCCGCGGCGCACCCAGGAGACGATGTCGCCGGCGTCCTCCGGCTCCGGCAGCACCCGGAGGAGGTCCCCGACCGCGTGGGCGGGGACGGCGACGGTACGCGCGACCAGGGCGGGTCGAGGGGCGCCGGGCGCCTCGGGGACGTCGGCGGGTGATGGAGATGTCATGGCCGCAACAGCCTACGACCGCGGGTGCGAAGATGTGCACATGAGTCGCGCCACCCTCCAGAAGGACCCCAAGGCCGTCGCCGCGATGTTCGACGAGACCGCCGCGAAGTACGACCTGATGAACGACGTGATGTCGTTGGGGCAGACCAGGCTGTGGCGACGCGCCGTGCAGCAGGCCATCGACCCCGCGCCGGGGCAGCAGATCCTCGACATCGCCGCTGGGCCCGGGACGTCCTCGGTCCCCCTTCGTCGGGCGGGCGCGCAGGTGGTCTCGGCCGACTTCTCCCTCGGGATGCTCCGTCAGGGGCGGCGTCAGCGCCCCGATCTGGACTTCTCCGCGGCGGACGCGACCCGACTGCCCTTCGCCGACGACTCCTTCGACGTGGTGACGATGTCCTTCGGCTTCCGCAATGTCGTCGACCCCAATGTGGCGCTGCGCGAGTTCCTGCGGGTGACCCGACCCGGCGGGCAGCTGCTCGTCGCCGAGTTCAGCCAGCCGGTGAACTCGCTCTTCCGCACGATCTACTCCGAGTACCTCATGGCGGCCTTCCCTCCGGTGGCCCGCAAGCTCAGCTCCAACCCCGACTCGTACGTCTATCTCGCGGAGTCCATCCAGGCCTGGCCGGCACAGGCGGAGCTGGCCCAGCAGATCAGCGATGCCGGCTGGGGCGGCGTGGAGTGGCGCAACCTGACGGGTGGGGTTGTTGCTCTGCACCGAGCGGCGAAGGCGCCGCGAGGACAGGAGTGAGGGACGAGCGAGGTCCGCAGCGGCGGCTGAGCGCGAGCGAGGACCGAGCGGCGAAGGCGCCGCGAGGACAGGAGTGAGGGACGAGCGAGGTCCGCAG
>JBQGNO010000009.1:11739-36794 GCA_052087725.1 Janibacter sp.
CGGCGGCTGAGCGCGAGCGAGGACCGAGCGGCGAAGGCGTGATCGCAGGTTAGGTATGCCTGTGTGATCCAGGGGGTTTCTGGGGAGTAGGATTCCGGGCGATCGTGAAATGCTTCACAAGCCCCTGAGGAACCTTTCGTGACCAGTGCATTGCCTGCGGCCGACGGAGACCGCAGCGTCGACGTCATCGTCGTCGGCGCCGGCCCCGGTGGCTCGGCCACCGCGGCGTGGTTGGCCAAGGCCGGCAAGGACGTCGTCCTGCTGGAGAAGTCGCTCTTCCCCCGCGACAAGATCTGCGGCGACGGGCTGACCCCGAGGGCCGTGCGCCAGCTGATCAACCTCGGGCTGCCCCTGTCGGAGACCGACGGGTGGGCGCACAACAAGGGCCTGCGGATCATCGGTGGCGGCATGCGGCTGCAGCTCGACTGGCCCGACGTCGCCTCCTTCCCCGGGTACGGCATGGTCCGGGCCCGCGCCGACCTCGACGAGGTGCTGGCCCGTCACGCCGCGTCCAGCGGGGCGACCCTCATCGAGGGGCGCAATGTCTCCGAGCCGATCCTCGACGACGACGGCCGCATCACCGGCGTCGTCGCCAAGGTCGTCGACGCGCGGGGCCGGGCCACCGGCGAGCGCGAGACCTACCGGGCCCCCGTCGTCGTGGCGGCGGACGGGGTCTCCTCCCGACTGTCGGTGAAGATGGGCCGGGAGAAGCGCGAGGACCGGCCGATGGCCGTCGCCGTGCGTGCCTACTACGAGACCCCGCGGCATGACGACCAGTACCTCGAGAGCCATCTCGAGCTGTGGTCGACGACGCCGAAGGGGGAGGACGTCCTCATGCCCGGCTACGGCTGGCTCTTCGGCCTCGGCGATGGCCGCAGCAATGTCGGGCTCGGAGTCCTCAACACCTCGGAGTCCTTCGGCCGCACCGACTACAAGGACGTCATGCGCCGCTGGGTCGAGACGATGCCGGCCGAGTGGGGGATCAGCGAGGAGACGATCTCCGGGGGGATCACCGCGGCCGCGCTGCCGATGGCCTTCAACCGCCAACCCCTCTACGAGCGCGGGCTGATGCTCGTCGGTGACTCCGGCGGCATGGTCAACCCCTTCAACGGCGAGGGCATCGACTACGCCCTCGAGGCCGGTCACGCGGCGGCGGAGACGATCGTCCAGGCGCTGGCCCGCCCGACCCCGAGCGACCGCGAGCGGGTGCTCCAGTCCTATGTCGACCGGATGAAGGACATGCACGGCGGCTACTTCACCCTCGGTGCGCAGTTCGCCAAGCTCATCGGCAAGCCGGAGATCATGCGGCTGGCGATGAAGTACGGCCTGCCCCGCGAGACGCTGATGAAGTTCATGCTCAAGCTCATGGCCAACCTGCCCGAGGAGAAGGGCGGCGGCGCGGACGACCGGATCGTGCGCCTCCTGACGCGGATGGCCCCCAATGCATAGGGCGGGTCGAGGCTCGACAGGCCCCACACCTAGGATCCACAGTGGCGTGCATCACATGACAGGAAGCGAGGTAGCGCAGCGATGAACCCCTACATCCCGCTGCTGATCCTCTTCGCGCTCGGCCTCGGCTTCGCGATCATCTCGGTCGGCACCAGTCTGGTCGTGGGACCGGCTCGCTACAACGCGTCCAAGGCGCAGGCCTACGAGTGCGGCATCCAGCCCACTCCGCAGGCCGCCGAGGGCGGACGATTTCCGGTCAAGTACTACCTGACCGCAATGCTGTTCATCATCTTCGACATCGAGGCCCTGTTCCTCTACCCCTTCGCCGTCGCCTTCGACGAGCTCGGGGCCTTCACCCTCGGTGCCGTGGTGCTCTTCCTGTTCAACGCGTTCTTCATCGCCGACGCCTATGTCTGGCGTCGCGGCGGGTTCGAGTGGGACTGACGAGGACGGAGACGAGACATGGGACTTGAGGAGAAGCTGCCTTCGGGCATCGCGCTGAGCACGGTGGAGAATCTCGCCGGCTACATGCGCAAGTCGTCGATGTGGCCTGCCACGTTCGGCCTGGCGTGCTGCGCCATCGAGATGATGGCGGTCGGCACCCCGCACTACGACCTGGCCCGCTTCGGCATGGAGCGCTTCGCTGCGACCCCGCGCCAGGCGGACCTGATGATCGTCGCCGGCCGGGTGAGCAACAAGATGGCCCCCGTCGTGCGCCAGGTCTACGACCAGATGGCCAACCCGAAGTGGGTCATCTCGATGGGCGTGTGCGCCAGCTCCGGCGGCATGTTCAACAACTACGCGATCGTCCAGGGCGTCGACCACATCATCCCGGTCGACATCTATCTGCCCGGCTGTCCGCCGCGGCCGGAGATGCTGCTCAACTCGATCCTCACCCTGCACGAGCAGATCCAGAGCACGCCGCTCGGCGTCAACCGGGTCGCCGCGGCGCGGGCGGCGGAGGCAGCGGCCCTCGAGGCCGTCCCGACCGAGCTGCAGCCGCCGACCCACGACCACGAGTCCCTGCTCGGAAGGAACCTGCTGGCATGACCGAGCAGAACCCGCCGAAGGACGGCGACAAGGGCCCGAAGGACCAGGCAGTCGATGCCCCGAAGCCCGAGGGTGTCCACCCCGAGGGTCCCGGTCTCGCCGGCTCGGCCAACAAGGGCTACCCCTCGACCGAGGGGCTGACCGGCGGCAACCGCCCCGTCGAGTACACCAACGTCGAGGGCCCGCCGGCCGAGGGCGAGGTCGACCCCGAGCACGCCCCCGTCGTGCGACGCGAGAGCCGCGGCATGTTCGGCGCCACGGGCGGCCAGGACACCTCCGGGTACGGCGGCCTGAAGAAGACCGTCGCCTTCCCCGGTGCGGCGCAGCGGCCCTACGGCGGCTGGTACGACGAGGTCGTCGACCGCCTCACCGAGACGACCGGCACCGACCTCGTCGAGCGCGTCGTCGTCCACGCCGACGAGCTGACGCTGCACGTCGACCGCGCCCACCTCGTGCGGGTCATGCGTGCCCTGCGCGACCAGAGCGGGCTGCGCTTCGAGATGTGCATGTCGGTCTCCGGCGTGCACTTCCTCGAGGACGAGGGCGCCGAGCTGCACGTTGCCTACCACCTGCTCTCGGTCACCCACGGCGGTCGCCGGCTGCGCGTCGAGGTCACGACACCCGACGCCGACCGGCACATCCCGAGCGTGGTCGGGATCTACCCCGGCGCCGACTGGCACGAGCGCGAGACGTGGGACATGTTCGGTGTGGTCTTCGATGGCCACCCGGCGCTGACCCGCATCCTCATGCCGGATGACTGGGCCGGCCACCCCCAGCGCAAGGACTACCCCCTGGGTGGCATCCCGGTGGAGTACAAGGGCGGCACCATCCCGCCGCCCGACGAGCGGAGGTCGTACAACTGATGACGACGCACACCAACTCCTCCGGGGTGCACTCCACCCCCGGGGCCGATGACCTGGCCGAGGGCCACGTCGTCAACGTCCAGGGTGGCGACTGGGACCAGGAGATGGGCGAGCTCGGGATGAACCCCGAGGAGCGCATCGTGCTCAACATGGGCCCGCAGCACCCGTCGACGCACGGCGTCCTCCGCCTCATCCTCGAGCTCGACGGTGAGACGGTCACCGAGGCCCGCGCGGGCATCGGCTACCTCCACACGGGCATCGAGAAGAACATGGAGTTCCGCACCTGGACCCAGGGCGTGACCTTCTGCACCCGGATGGACTACCTCACCCCGATGTTCCAGGAGGCGGCGTACTGCCTCGCCATCGAGAAGGTCCTCGGGATCACCGACGACATCCCCGAGCGGGCCAGCGCGATCCGGGTGCTCATGATGGAGCTGACCCGCATCTCCAGCCACCTGATCTGCCTCGGTACCGGCGGCATGGAGATGGGTGCGACGACGGTCATGACGATCGGCTTCCGCGAGCGTGAGCGGATCCTGTCGATCATCGAGAACATCACCGGCCTGCGGATGAACAACGCCTACATCCGGCCCGGCGGCGTCGCCCAGGACCTGCCGCACGGCGCGATCGACAAGATCCGCGAGACCCTGCCGCTCATCCGCCAGGGTGTCGTCGAGCTGGAGAAGATCCTCCTGGAGAACCCCATCCTCAAGGGGCGGACCAAGGACGTCGGCGTGCTCTCCCTCACCGGGTGCACCGCACTGGGCATCACCGGCCCGGTCCTGCGCTCGACCGGCCTGCCGCACGACCTGCGCAAGCTGGACCCGTACTGCGGGTACGAGAAGTACGACTTCGACGTCGTCACCCGCACCGGCGCCGATGCCTACGACCGGCTGGCGATCCGCCTCGAGGAGATGCACGAGAGCCTGAAGATCGTCGAGCAGGTCATCGACGAGCTCCAGCGCAACCCCGGCCCGACGATGGTCGAGGACAAGCGCATCGCCTGGCCGGCGAAGCTCGCCGTGGGCGGTGACGGTCAGGGCAACAGCCTCGATCACATCCGCGAGATCATGGGCACCTCGATGGAGTCGCTCATCCACCACTTCAAGCTCGTGACCGAGGGCTTCCGCGTGCCGCCGGGGCAGGCCTATGTCGGCATCGAGTCGCCGAAGGGGGAGCTGGGCTGCCACGTTGTCTCGGACGGCGGGACCCGCCCCTACCGGGCCCACTTCCGGGACCCGAGCTTCAACAACCTGCAGGCCGTCGCGGCCATGAGCGAAGGGGGCCTCCTCGCCGATGTCATCATCGCGGTCGCCTCGATCGACCCCGTCATGGGAGGTGTGGACCGTTGAGTGCACCAGGGAGTGAGTACACGAGCGAGCGCCAGCGAGCGAGGCGCGGACCGAGCGTCGGTGCACGAAAGGGGAGCAGCTGATGTCCTCCAACTACGGTGAGCAGACCGCCTCAGGGCACCTGCACGTGCCCTCGGAGAGCAAGGAGCCCTATCCCGAGGACGTCCTCGAGGCGCTCCTCGTCGACGCCGAGCACGTCGTCGCGCGCTACCCGCAGAAGCGCTCCGCGCTGCTGCCCCTGCTGCACCTCGTGCAGAGCGTGGACGGCTACATCACCGGGCGCGGTATCGACCTGTGCGCCCGACTCCTCGACCTGACCACGGCCGAGGTCTCCGGCGTCGCGACCTTCTACACGCAGTACAAGCGCCACCCCAACGGCCGCTACACCGTCGGCGTGTGCACCAACACCCTGTGCGCCGTCATGGGCGGCGACCAGATCTGGGACACCGTCAGCGAGCATCTCGGCATCGGCCACGACGAGACGACCGAGGACGGTCAGATCACGCTCGAGCGCGTCGAGTGCAATGCCGCGTGCGACTACGCCCCGGTCGTCATGGCCAACTGGGAGTTCTTCGACAACCAGACCCCGGACTCGACGGTCGAGCTCGTCGACGGGCTGCGCTCCGGTGCGCCCGTCGCCCCGACCCGCGGCCCGAGCCGGGTGAGCACGTTCAGGGAGACCTCGCGCGTCCTCGCCGGCTTCTCCGACGGACTCGCCGACGAGGGCATCGGGGCCGGCCCGGCCTCCCTTCGTGGCGTGCAGCTGGCCCGCGAGGAGGGGTGGACCGCTCCCGGTGACATCCCGGAGGTCCAGCCCGAGCCCGACGCTGCCGGTGCCCGTGTCGAGGGCCTGGCCTCCGGCCAGCGCGGCTCGGTGGACACCCCGAGCAATGCACCCGACGAGCTGCCCGGCGGGCGCGACCCGCAGGCGAAGGGGAAGTGATCACGTGTCGACCCAGCTGACCCCGATCCTCACGAAGTTCTGGGACCACCCCCAGTCGTGGACGATGGCGACCTACGAGGACAACGCGGGCTACTCCGCCCTTCGTCAGGCGCTGGACACCGACCCTGCCGACCTCGTCCAGGCGATGAAGGACTCCGGCCTGCGCGGTCGTGGTGGCGCCGGCTTCCCGACCGGCATGAAGTGGGGCTTCCTGCCCCCGCCGGACGGCGGTCCTCGCTACCTCGTCGTCAACGCCGACGAGTCCGAGCCGGGCACCTGCAAGGACATCCCGCTGCTCATGGCGGCCCCGCACTTCCTCGTCGAGGGCGTCGCGATCACCTCCTTCGCCATCGGCTGCAACCACGCCTTCATCTACCTGCGCGGTGAGGTCGTCCACGTCTACCGTCGCCTGCTGCGCGCGGTCGAGGAGGCCTACGCGGCCGGGTACCTCGGCAAGGACATCCTCGGCACCGGCTTCGACCTCGACGTCACCGTCCACGCGGGCGCCGGCGCCTACATCTGCGGTGAGGAGACGGCCCTGCTGGACTCCCTCGAGGGGCGCCGCGGTCAGCCGCGGCTGAAGCCCCCCTTCCCCGCCGTGGCCGGCCTGTACGCCCGCCCGACGGTGGTCAACAATGTCGAGTCCATCGCGTCCGTCCCGGCGATCGTCCGGCAGGGCGTCGAGTGGTTCTCCGACATGGGCACCGAAAAATCCCAGGGCTTCGGGATCTTCTCCCTCTCCGGGCACGTGAAGCGCCCCGGCCAGTACGAGGCGCCGCTCGGGATCACCCTGCGCGAGCTCATCGACATGGCCGGTGGCATGCGCGACCCCAACCATCCGCTGAAGTTCTGGACGCCGGGGGGCTCCTCGACGCCGATCTTCACCGACGAGCACCTCGACGTGCCGCTCGACTTCGAGTCGGTCGCGGCCCACGGCTCGATGCTCGGCACCCGCGCGCTGCAGATCTTCGACGACACCGTCTCCGTGGTGCGCGCCGTGACCCGCTGGACCGACTTCTACAAGCACGAGTCCTGCGGCAAGTGCACCCCGTGCCGCGAGGGCACGTGGTGGCTCGTGCAGATCCTGGAGCGGATCGAGCACGGCAGGGGGACCCCCGAGGACATCGACAAGCTCGTCGACATCTGCGACAACATCCTCGGGCGCTCCTTCTGCGCCCTCGGTGACGGCGCGACGAGCCCGATCACGTCCGCCGTGAAGTACTTCCGCGCGGAGTTCGAGGCCGGCTGCCACACCCCGGCCAGCGAGCTCTTCCCGCCCGCCGCCTCGACGCTCTTCGCCAAGGAGCAGAACACGATGGTGACCGCATGACCGTCACGCGCTCGTCCGACCCCCAGGCGGACCCCAAGCCCGAGCTGATCAGCCTGAGCATCGACGGCGTCGATGTCGAGGTGCCCAAGAACACCCTCGTCATCCGCGCGGCCGAGGAGGCGGGGATCGAGATCCCGCGCTTCTGCGACCACCCGCTCCTCGAGCCGGTCGGCGCCTGCCGCCAGTGCCTCGTCGAGGTGGCCACACCCGACCGCGAGGGCAACGTCAAGCCCATGCCCAAGCCCCAGGCCAGCTGCACCATGACGGTCAGCCCGGGCATGCAGGTGCGCACCCAGCACACGTCGGCGGTCGCCGACAAGGCGCAGCAGGGCGTCATGGAGCTGCTGCTGATCAACCACCCCCTCGACTGCCCCGTCTGCGACAAGGGCGGCGAGTGCCCGCTGCAGAACCAGGCGATGACCAATGGCCGGGCCACCTCGCGCTTCGAGGACGTCAAGCGCACCTACCCCAAGCCGATCAACATCTCCTCTCAGGTCCTGCTCGACCGCGAGCGCTGCGTGCTCTGTGCGCGCTGCACCCGCTTCTCCGACCAGATCGCCGGCGACCCCTTCATCGCCCTCGTCGAGCGCGGGGCGCTGCAGCAGGTCGGCATCTACGAGGAGCAGCCCTTCGAGTCCTACTTCTCGGGCAACACCGTGCAGATCTGCCCGGTGGGCGCGCTCACCGGCGCGGCCTACCGCTTCCGCTCGCGGCCCTTCGACCTCGTCTCCACCCCGGACGTCTGCGAGCACTGCGCGGACGGCTGCTCGATCCGCACCGACCACCGGCGCGGCACCGTCCTGCGCCGCATGGCGGGCAATGACCCCCTGGTCAACGAGGAGTGGAACTGCGACAAGGGCCGGTGGGCCTTCGCCTCGGCCAGCCTCGGCGACCGCTTCGAGTTCCCGATGGTCAGGGACGAAGGGGGCGAGCTGCGCGTCGCCTCCTGGCAGGAGGCGATCGCGGCCGCAGCGGACGGCCTGCGCGCCGCCGAGCAGCACGGCGTGCTCGTCGGCGGCCGCGTGAGCGTCGAGGACGCCCACGCCTACTCGAGCTTCGCCCGCGATGCCCTCGACACGAAGAACATCGACCACCGGTCGCGTCCGCACTCCGACGAGGAGCGTGACTTCCTGCTGCGCCACGTCGTCGGGACGACGCCGGACACCGGTGGCGTGACCTTCACCGACCTGGAGCAGGCCGGCTCGGTCCTCCTCGTCGGCCTCGAGCCGGAGGAGGAGAGCCCGATCCTCTTCCTCCGTCTGCGCAAGGGCTACCGCCAGTCCGGTACCACGGTGCGCTCGATCGCCCCGCTCAGCACCCGCGGGCTCGACAAGCTCGGCGGGACCCTCATCCCCGCGGCCCCCGGCACGGAGACCGAGGTCCTGGTCGCCCTGGCCGAGGAGACCCCGCCCGCCTCGCTGACGCAGGCCCACGAGGCCGTGCATGGCGAGGGTGCCTACATCCTGCTCGGCGAGCGTCTGGCCACCGTGCCCGGCGCCCTCGCCGCGGCGGCCGAGCTCTCCCGCTCCACGGGCGCGAAGCTCGCCTGGGTCCCGCGTCGCGCCGGCGAGCGCGGCGCGATCGAGGCAGGATGCCTGCCCGGTGAGGGCGGCAAGGACACCGCCAAGATCATCGGTGCTGCGGCCGAGGGCACGCTCGGTGGTCTCGTCGTCGGTGGCGTCGACGCGCACGACATCGGCATCGGCGATGCCGGCGTGGTCGACCGGGCCCTCGAGCAGGCCTTCGTCGTCTCCCTCGAGATCCGGCCGAGCAGCGTCACCGAGCACGCCGACGTCATCCTGCCGGTCGCCCCGCACGCAGAGCGCAGCGGCAGCTTCATCAACTGGGAGGGGCGCGTGCGTCCCTTCGAGGCGAGTCTGCAGACCAATGCCCTCGCCGACCACCGGGTACTGCACATGCTCGCGGACGAGATGGGGGCCTTCCTCGGGACCCGCACCGTGACCGAGTCGCGCCGCTCGCTCGAAGCGACCCAGGAGCCGCGGGCGCACGGCTACCCGCCACGCATCCGCCGGGCCGCCGTGCCCCAGCCGGATGCCGGTGAGGCCGTGCTCGCGACATGGCACCTCATGCTGGACCAGGGCTCGCTCCAGGACGGAGAGCCCTTCCTCGCCGGGACCGCCAAGGCCCCGCGGGCCACGATCTCACCGCTGACCGCGCGCACCCTCGACATCGTCGACGGTGACCTCGTCACCGTCTCCGCCGACGACGTGCGGATCACGCTCCCGGTCGACATCCGGGCGATGGTCGACCACGTCGTGTGGCTGCCGACCCACTCCGAGAGCTGCGACGCGCGTTCGCTCTCCGGTCGTGCCGGGGCGATCGTCTCCGTGACGAAGGGCGGTACCGCGTGAACACCCTGACGATGCTGGCTGCGGCGGACGGGCCGGTGGCCGCGGACTTCAGCGACACCCCCGTGTGGCTGTCGCTGGTCAAGGCCCTCCTGCTCTTCGTCTACCTGCTCCTCAGCGTGCTGCTGATGATCTGGTTCGAGCGCCGGATGATCGGGCGGATGCAGCAGCGTCCCGGCCCCAACCGGGTCGGGCCCTTCGGCCTCCTGCAGTCGCTCGCGGACGGCATGAAGTCGATGCTCAAGGAGGACGTGCGCCCCAAGGCCGCCGATGCCCTGATCTTCACGCTGGCCCCGGTGCTCTTCGCCTCGGCGGCCTTCGTCTCCTTCGCCATCGTCCCGCTCGGCGGTGAGGTCGAGATGTTCGGCCACACCACCCCGCTGCAGGTGACCGACCTGCCGATCGCGGGGCTGCTCGTGCTCGCCGTCGCCGGCATCGCCGCGTACGGCATCGTCCTCGGCGGCTGGTCGGCCGGCTCGACCTACCCGCTACTCGGTGGCCTGCGCGCCGCGGCCCAGATCATCTCCTACGAGATCGCCATGGGCCTGGCCCTCGTCGCGGTCTTCATGTACGCCGGGTCGATGTCGACGAGCGAGATCGTCGCCGCGCAGTCCGACCTCTGGTTCATCATCCCGGCCTGCGTGTCCTTCGCCATCTACGTCGTGACCATGGTCGGTGAGACCAACCGTCTGCCCTTCGACCTCGCCGAGGGCGAGGGCGAGCTCGTCGGTGGCTACTTCACCGAGTACTCGGGCATGCGGTTCGCGATGTTCTTCCTCGGTGAGTACGTCAACATGTTCACCGTCTCCGCGCTCGCCACGACCTTCTTCCTCGGTGGCTGGCAGGCGCCCCCCGGTGTGGCCGCCATCAACGACGGCATGTTCAACGCCGGTTGGTGGGGCCTGCTGTGGTTCACCCTGAAGATGTGGATGTTCATGTGGGGCTTCGTCTGGCTGCGCGGCACCCTGCTGCGCACCCGATACGACCAGTTCATGCGCCTCGGCTGGAAGTTCCTCATGCCCGTGGCCGTCGCCTGGGTCGTCGCCGTGGCCTTCATCCGCGGCGCCGACGTCGGCTTCTTCGGAGACGGCACCGTCGATCTCTTCGGCCGGGCCTTCCCGATCTCCTCGCTGATCATCGTCGGGGTCCTCGCGGTCCTCGTCCTCGGGTCCACGTGGATCTGGGAGACCAAGGTCGAGCGCGAGGCCCGGGCGCAGGAGGGGGCCGACGAGCTCCCCGAGGAGGTCGACCCCTTCGCCGGAGGTCACCCTGTGCCACCCCTGCCCGGCCAGCGACTGATGGAACCCGCCCGCGGCGCACGGGCAGACCGATCCCTGCCCGCGAGCACCACCGAGACCAGCGCCCCGCTCACCCCAGAGGAGGAGCAGCACCGTGGCTGACGAGACCAAGGGAGGGTTCTTCTCCGAACTCTTCGCCCCAGTAGCCGGATTCGGGGTGACCTTCTCGACGATGTTCCGGAAGGTCGCCACCGAGGAGTACCCCGAGGTGAAGTGGCCGACCCAGCCACGCTTCCACGGGCGCCACCAGCTCAACCGTCACCCCGACGGCCTGGAGAAGTGCATCGGCTGCGAGCTGTGCGCCTGGGCCTGCCCCGCGGACGCGATCCTCGTCGAGGGCCGCGACAACGACGACGAGCGGGGGCTGCGCTTCAGCCCCGGTGAGCGCTACGGGCACATCTACCAGATCAACTACCTGCGCTGTATCTTCTGCGGACTCTGCATCGAGGCCTGCCCGACCCGGGCACTGACGATGACCAACGAGTACGAGATGGCCGACAACAACCGCGCGGACCTGATCTTCACCCAGGAGCAGCTCCTGGCCCCGATCCAGGAGGGGATGCTGCCCGCGCCCCACCCGATGGTCGAGGGCATGGAGGAGCGCGACTACTACCAGGGCAAGGTCGCCGCATCCACGAGCGAGCAGCACGAGTGGGCCGAGCAGCAGGCGGGAGACGTCCGATGACCGGTACCGGTGAAGCCGTCGTCTTCTGGGTGTTCAGCTGCATTGCCGTCCCCGCGGCCCTGGGGCTGCTCTTCGCCCGCAAGGCGGTGCACGCCGCCATCGGCATGGTGACGACGATGATCGCCGTCGGGACCTTCTACCTCCTGCAGGAGGCTCCCTTCCTGGGCGTCGTGCACATCTTCGTCTACACCGGCGCCGTGATGATGCTCTTCCTCTTCGTCGTCATGCTCGTCGGCATCGACCACTCCGACTCGCTCGTCGAGACCCTCAAGGGCCAGCGCTTCCTCACAGTGCTCTTCTCGGTGGCGATGTTCGCCTTCCTCGCCGGCGCGGTCGGTCGGGTCAGCTACTCCGGCGACCCGACGCTCGCCGAGGTCAACGCCGACCCGGGCAATGTCGAGTCGATCGCCTACCTGATCTTCGGCAAGTACGTGTGGCTCTTCGAGATCACCGCCGGACTGCTGACCATCGCCGCCCTCGCTGCGATGATCTTCGCCCACCGCGAGCGGATCCTCGCCAAGCCGACCCAGAAGGAGTGGATGGAGAAGCGCTTCCGTGACGGGGACAATGTCGCCGGCCTGCCGGTGCCCGGTGTCTACGCCCGGCACAACGCGGTCGACACCCCGGCGCTGCTGCCCGACGGCAGCATCTCCGAGCTCTCGCTCAACCGGGTCCTCGTGGCCCGCGACCAGGTCACCACCCCGACGCGGTACACCGAGATCGAGGCCAACGAGAGCACCACGACCGGGACGTCCGCCGAGTCGCTCGGTCGCACGGCCTCCGAGAGCACGCCCGAAGGAGGTCAGCAGTGAACCCGATGAACTACATCTACCTGTCGATCATCCTCTTCACGATCGGCAGCGCGACCGTCCTGCTGCGACGCAACGCGATCATCGTCTTCATGGGGGTCGAGCTGATGCTCAACGCGGCCTCTCTCGCCTTCGTCACCTTCTCCCGCATGCACGGGACGGTCGAGGGACAGGTCATCGCCATGTTCGTCATGGTCGTCGCCGCGGCCGAGGTCGTCGTCGGTCTGGCCATCATCATGACCGTCTTCCGTGCCCGCCGGTCGGCCTCGGTCGACGACGCCAACCTGCTCAAGCTGTAAGGAGCCACCTTGCTCACCGCACTGTCTGCGACGGTGGCCGAAGGAACGGCTGCGGTCACCGCCGCCAGCGGGGTCACCGCCCTCGGCTGGTTGCTCGTCGCCCTGCCCCTGCTCGGCGCCGTGCTGCTGCTCCTCGGTGGCCGGCTCACCGACTCCTTCGGTCCGCTGCTGGCCACCCTCCTGTCCTGGGGCTCCTTCGTCGTCGGGGCCGCGATCTTCGTCGCGATGCTCGGCGTGGACCCGGGGGATCGTGCCTCCTCGATCGAGCTGTGGGACTGGATCCCGGCCGGCTCCGTGGACGTGAGCGCGGGGCTGCTCATCGACCCGCTGGCGATGGCCTTCGTCCTGCTCGTGACCTTCGTCGGATCGCTGATCCACGTCTACTCGCTCGGGTACATGGAGCACGACCCGGACAAGCGGCGCTTCTTCGCCTACCTGAACCTCTTCGTGGCGTCGATGCTGCTGCTCGTCCTCGCCGACTCGTACCTGCTGCTCTTCGTCGGCTGGGAGGGCGTCGGCCTGGCGTCGTGGCTGCTCATCGGCTTCTGGAACCACAACCCGGCCTTCGCCACCGCCGCGAACAAGGCCTTCATCGTCAACCGGGTCGGTGACGTCGGGCTGCTCCTGGCCATGTCGATGATGTTCGCGACCTTCGGCACCGTCGACTTCGGTGAGGTCAACGAGGCAGTCGCCGGTGCGGGCGAGGGGACGGTCACGGCCATCGGCCTGCTGCTCCTGCTCGCGGCCTGCGGCAAGTCCGCGCAGTTCCCGCTGCAGTCCTGGCTCGGGGACGCGATGGCCGGCCCCACGCCGGTATCGGCGCTCATCCACGCCGCGACCATGGTCACCGCGGGGGTCTACCTCATCGTGCGCAGCCATGCCCTCTTCGACGCCGCGCCCAATGCCCAGCTGGCCGTCGTCGTCGTCGGTGCGATCACCCTCGTCTACGGGGCGATCGTCGGTTGCGCCAAGGACGACATGAAGAAGGCGCTCGCGGCCTCGACGATGAGCCAGATCGGCTACATGATGCTCGCCGCCGGTCTCGGGCCGGTCGGCTACGCCTTCGCGATCTTCCACCTCGTGACCCACGGCTTCTTCAAGGCCGGGATGTTCCTCGGCGCCGGTTCGGTGATGCACGGGATGAACGACCAGGTGGACATGCGTCGCTTCGGTGGCCTGTCCTCGGTCATGAAGATCACCTGGGTCACCTTCGGTCTCGGCTGGCTGGCGATCCTCGGGGTGCCTCCCTTCTCCGGCTTCTGGAGCAAGGACAAGATCATCGAGGCCGCCTTCGTCGGTGAGGGCTGGCGCCCCTGGGTCTTCGGCCTCGCCGCGCTCATCGGTGCCGGGATCACCGCCTTCTACATGTCGCGTCTGTTCTTCATGACCTTCCACGGCAAGAAGCGCTGGACCGACGATGTCCACCCGCACGAGTCCCCGCTGACGATGACCATCCCGATGATGGTCCTCGCGATCGGCTCGGCGGCCCTCGGCCTCGTCCTCGCCTATGTCTTCCCGATCGCCGAGTGGCTCGAGCCGACGCTCGGTCACCACGAGCACCACGACCCGGTCCTGCCGATCCCGGCGCTCATGGCCGCCACGCTCGTCGTCGTCGCGATCGGCGCCGTCTGGGCCTTCCTGGTCTACGGCCGCAAGGAGGTGCCCGAGGTGGCACCCTCCGGCTCTGCGCTCACCCGCGCCGCCCGTCGCGACCTCTACCAGGACGAGCTCAACGAGACGCTGCTCATGTGGCCGGGCATCAAGCTCACGCGTGGCCTCGTCGAGACCGACCGTGACGTCGTCGACGGTGCGGTCGGTGGCCTCTCGGGCAGCCTGGCCCGGAGCGCGAACTGGTTGCGGCGAGCCCAGAACGGCTTCGCCCGCTCGTATGCCCTGACGATGCTCGCGGGCGTCGTCGCCTTCCTCGGAGCCCTGTGGGTGATCAACTGATGGACAACATGCCCTGGCTCACGCTGCTCATGGTCGTGCCGCTCGTCGGCTCCGGCCTGGTCGCGGCCCTCCCTTCGCGCAGCTCCGCGCTCGCCAAGCCGATCGCCCTCGGCGTCTCCCTGCTGACCCTCGCGATCGGCATCGTCGCCGCGGCGACGAGCTTCACCCGCGGGTCCTCCGAGCAGTTCCAGATGGTCGAGCAGCACGAGTGGATCCCGCAGCTCGGGGTCACCTACTCGCTCGGCGTCGACGGGATCGCGCTGTCGCTGATCCTCATGGCACTCGTGCTGACCCCCGTCTGCCTGCTCGCCGCGTGGCGTGACGTGCCCGAGGGCGGCGGCCGGGAGAAGGGCTACTACGCCCTGCTCCTGCTGCTCCTGCCCTTCATGGTCGGCGTCTTTGCCTCGACCGATGTCTTCCTCTTCTACGTCTTCTTCGAGGCCATGCTCATCCCGGTGTACTTCCTCATCGGGATGTACGGCGGGGAGCGTCGCCAGGCGGCGGCGCTGAAGTTCCTCCTCTTCAGCCTCGCCGGTGGCCTGATCATGCTCGTCGGGGTCATCGCCCTGTACGTGCAGGGCCCGGGCGGTTCCGAGGGCTTCCTCCTCGAGAGCCTCACCGGTCTGGAGATCGACGGGACCACCGAGCGGTGGCTCTTCATCGCCTTCTTCATCGCCTTCGCGATCAAGGCGCCGATGTGGCCGGTGCACACGTGGCTGCCCGATGCGGCCGCCGCGTCGAAGCCGGCCGTGGCCACGCTGCTCGTCGGCGTGCTCGACAAGGTCGGCACCTTCGGCATGATCCGCTTCTGCCTGCAGCTCTTCCCGGAGGCCAGCCAGTGGGCGACCCCGGTCGTCATCGCCCTGGCGGTCTTCTCCGTCCTCTACGGCGCGATCCTCGCGATCGGCCAGCAGGACATGATGCGCCTCATCGCCTTCACCTCGATCAGCCACTTCGGCTTCATCGTGCTGGGCATCTTCGCCTTCACCTCGATGTCGCAGGCGGGCAGCAACCTCTACATGGTCAACCACGGGTTCGCCACGGCCGCGCTCTTCCTCGTCGCGGGGATGCTCATCGTGCGCCGCGGAAGCCAGCGGATCGAGGACTACGGCGGGTGGCAGCGGGTCACCCCGGTGCTCGCCGGCGTCTTCCTCATCGCGGGTCTGGCGACCCTGTCACTGCCCGGCCTGTCGACCTTCGTCTCCGAGTTCCTCGTGATCTCCGGGACGTGGGCGCGGCACCCGGTCGCTGCCGGCATCGCCGTCTGGGGCGTGGTCCTGGCCGCGATCTACATCCTGCTCATGTACAAGCGGATCATGACCGGTCCACCGCCGGTGATCGGCGATGCGGACGAAAGCACTGTCCGACGGAGCGACGAAGGAGCCTCGACGGGGGGAGGTGCCCCGGCCGCTGCGGACGCGCAGTACGTGCGTGCCGACCTCGACGCCGATCTCCCGCCCCGACGGCTGGCGGCCCCGGTCAAGGACCTCGGCCTGCGCGAAAAGCTCGTCGTGGCTCCGCTGATCATCGGGCTCGTCGGGCTCGGGTTCTTCCCGAAGCCGCTGCTGGACACGATCGACCCCGCCGTCGAGCGCACCCTCCAGATCGTCGGCGTCACCGACACGGCACCCAGCGCGCCCGCCGACGCCGGCTCGACCTCCGGGAGTGACCACTGATGCCCCTCGTCCTGCCCACCGCCTTCGAGGCTCCCGAGATCAGCTACTGGGCGCTCTCGCCGATGATCGTGCTCCTCGTCGGGGCCTTCGTCGGGGTCCTCGTCGAGGCCTTCGTGCCCCGTCGGTTGCGCCACCCGGTCCAGGTCGGGCTCGCGCTCGGCACGGTCGTCCTCTCCTTCGTCGCGCTCGTCGTCAAGACCGGCGACCAGCTCGGGCTGACGGTCGGTGACACCGTCGCCGTCGACGAGCCCACCCGCTTCGTCCAGGGGACGTTGCTCGTCCTCGGTCTGCTCGGTCTGCTCGTCATGGCAGACCGCCTCGGGGGCGACACGGCGGATGGCTTCACCCCGATGGGTGCGGCGACCCCCGGGTCCGCCCTCGAGGGCCAGGCCGCCCGCAAGGGGTGGTCGACGACCGAGGTCTTCCCGTTGGTGCTCTTCGCGCTCGCTGGGATGCTGCTCTTCCCGGCCTCGAACGACCTGCTGACGATGTTCGTCGCCCTCGAGGTCCTCTCGTTGCCGCTGTATCTCCTGTCGGGCCTGGCCCGTCGGCGTCGCCTGCTATCGCAGGAGGCCGCGCTGAAGTACTTCCTCCTCGGGGCCTTCTCCTCGGGCTTCTTCCTCTTCGGTGCCGCGCTGCTCTACGGCTACGCGGGGTCCTTGCAGCTGTCCACGATCGCGGCCGCGGCGACGGCGTCGACCGGCGAGCTCGAGGGACTGCTGCTCCCGGGCGTCGCGATGGTCATCATCGGCCTGCTCTTCAAGGTGGGCGCCGTCCCCTTCCACTCCTGGACGCCGGATGTCTACCAGGGCGCACCGAGCCCGGTGACCGGATTCATGGCCGCGGCGACCAAGGCGGCCGCCTTCGGTGCGCTGCTGCGCCTGCTCTACGTCGGGCTGGAGACGACCCGGTGGGAGTGGCGGATGGGCGTCATCGTCATCGCCGCCCTGACGATGGTCGTCGGCGCGCTCCTCTCGGTCACCCAGACCGACATCAAGCGCCTGCTCGCCTACTCCTCGATCGCCCACGCCGGGTTCATCCTCGTGGCGCTGATCAGCTTCGACCAGACCGCCGTCGCCGGAGTGCTGTTCTACATCGTCGCCTACGGCATCTCGACGATCGCGGCCTTCGCTATCGTCCACCTCGTGCGGGAGCGGGACGCCGAGGCGACCCACCTCTCCCAGTGGGCGGGTCTGGGTCGACGACACCCGTGGATCGCCGCGTCCTTCTCGCTGCTCATGCTCGCCTTCGCGGGCATCCCGCTGACGTCCGGGTTCACGGCCAAGGTCGCGGCCTTCCTGCCGGCCCTCGAGCACGGCGGTCTCGCGGGGACGGTTCTCGTCGTCATCGGTGTGCTCGCCTCGGCGGTCACGGCCTTCGTCTACATGCGGCTCATCGTGCTGATGTTCTTCACCGAGCCGACCGGTGACGTCACCGTGGCCTCGCCGGCGACGCTCTCGCTCGTGGCCATCGCCGTCGGGGTCATCGTGACGATCCTGCTGGGGGTCTTCCCCGGACCGTTGCTCGAGCTCGCCGAGCAGTCGAGTACCTTCATCCCACGATGAGTGACATGAGCACGACCCCCCCGGTCCTGGCCCTCCCCGAGGCCAGCGACGACCTGAGCACCCGCCTCGCCGATGGCCTGGAGCGGGTCGAGCGGCTGATCAACGAGCGCGCGCGCAACGAGGACGGCTTCATCACCGAGGCCAACCTCCACCTGGCGCGCGCCGGGGGCAAGCGCTTCCGCCCGATGCTGACGATGCTCATCGCCGAGCTGGGCGAGGGCATCAACGACGAGGTCGTGGCCGCGGCGGCGGGCGTGGAGCTGACGCACCTCGCGAGCCTGTACCACGACGACGTCATGGACGAGGCGGACATGCGCCGCGGTGCCCCGAGCGCCAACGCGCAGTACGACAACTCGACGGCGATCCTCGTCGGCGACCTGCTCTTCGGCACGGCGTCGGACATCATCGCCGACCTCGGCGCGGACGCGGTGAAGATCCAGGCGCAGACCTTCATCCGGCTGTGCTCCGGGCAGATCCGCGACGACCGGCCGTGCCCGGACGAGCAGGACCCGCGTGAGTACTACCTGGGCGTGCTCGCCGACAAGACCGGAGTCCTCGTCGCGACCGCGGCACGCTACGGCGCGATGTACAGCGGGTGCTCGTCCGAGCTCGTCGAGCTCGCCACCGAGTACGGAGAGCGTCTGGGCGTCGCCTTCCAGCTCGCCGATGACCTCATCGACATCTCCAGCGAGTCGGATGAGACCGGCAAGACGCCGGGCACCGACCTGCGCGAGGGCAAGCGCACCCTGCCGGTGCTCAACGCCCTCGCCTCGAGCGATCCCGCCGACACCGAGCTGCAGGAGCTGCTGCGCTCGGAGCTGAAGGAGCCGGAGCGCCTCGAGCGCGCCCTCGAGCTGCTCCGGGCCCACCCCGGCATGGCCTCGGCCCGCGAGGAGACCCTGGCGATGGGCCGGGACGCGGTCGAGGCACTCGCCCCGCTGCCCGAGAGCGACGCCAAGTCGGCCCTCATCGCCCTCATGGAGGGCGTCGTCCACCGCGTGGGCTGAGCCGGCCCGGCGTGTCGTACTGCAGTTCGTCCCGCGTCCGACGAAGAACCGGGGCTGCGGCCCCCTCGCTCGCCGAGGTGCAGTCCGACTGGCCGGCAAGCCGCCTCAGAGCGGCTCGACGGGCTCCAGGGACTCGCACTCGTCGACTCGGCGGCGCCGCCGGCGAGCGGTGCGCAGCGAGTCGACGGTGAGGAAGGCCAGCGCCACCCACACGATCGCGAAGCCGATCCACCGGGTGGAGGACAGGTGCTCGTCGAGCAGCGTGACGCTCACGAGCAGCTGCAGCACCGGGGTGATGAACTGGATCAGACCGATCGTCACGAGGGGGATCCGCCGGGCCGCCTCGGCGAAGAGCAGCAGGGGGATGGCCGTGACGATGCCCGCGGAGACGAGCAGGATCGGGTGCCACGGGGCGTCGGTGGTGAAGGTCGTCGAGCCGTCGGCGCCGACCCACCACAGGAGGCCGAGCGCGGCGGGCAGGAGGAAGATCGTCTCCGCGGAGAGCGAGCCCAGGGCGGGAAGGGTGGCCCCGAGCTTCTTCTTCGTCAGGCCGTAGCCGCCGAAGGAGCCGGCGAGCACGAGTGAGATCCACGGCAGGCCGCCACCGGCGAAGGTGAGGTAGAGGGCCGCCAGGGCCCCGACACCGACCGCGATCCACTGCAGCGGTCGTAGCCGCTCGCCGAGGACGGCCACGCCGAGCGCCACGGTGACGATGGGATTGAGGAAGTACCCGAGCGCTGCCTCGTTGGTCCGTCCCGTGCCGACGGCGTAGACGTAGACGAACCAGTTGATGGCGATGAGATAGGCCGCGATCCCGATACCCAGGGCCAGGCGGCCGCGCATCTGCCGGAGCAGCGCGACGAGCTCCCGGCGCAGCCCGAGGATGATCAGGCACAGCACCAGCGTCCAGAGGATCCGGTGCGCGAGGACCTCCGTCGCCCCGGCGGGACGCAGGGCGTGGAAGTACAGGGGGAAGAGTCCCCAGATGCCATAGGCGAGCCAGGCGGCCACGACGCCGAGCCCGTGGCGTTCACGAGTCACCCGACGAGGTTAGCCGTCCGCCCGCGGCGTCATGACGGCAGTTCCGCGACGGCCACGAAGTTGGCCTCGCGGTGGCCGTCCTCGCGAAAGCCGAGCTCGTCATCGCAGGTCACGAGGACGATCCGGCGGGTGTCCGCGTTGTCACCCCACACCGCGGGGTCCGTCGTCAGGGCGTCCTTGTCGACGACCTCGGTGCGCGTGACCTCGAAGCGCAGCCGCTCGCCGCCGGCATAGGAGACGACGACGCCGTCGCCCGTCTCGAGCTGCTCGAGGGCGGCGAACTCGTCCGGGCCGGTGCGGTTGACGACGTGGCCGGCGATGACGCTCGTCCCGGTCGCCCCCGGGCTCACCCGGTCGTGGCCGGTGAACCAGATGACCTCCCCGGGGCCGGGGTTGACCTTGCCCCCGCGCAGGCCCTGCGGACCGATCGCGGTGCTCAGCCCGACGGCGGGGATGCTCAGGCGCTCGGCGCCCTCCTGCCCGTCTGCGGCCGCCGTCCCCGCCGATCGCTGGGCCGCCGACTGGACGCCGTCGGCTGCCGGGGTCACCGGGACGTCGGGGTCGGGTGCCGGGCTCGTCGAGGAGCTCGAGCTCGTCGACGCCGAGCTCGACGCCGGACTCGGCGTCCGGCTGGACGTGTCGCTGGACGTGCTGGAGCTGGAGCTCGACGGGCCGACGGAGGATGTGCTGCTCGTCGTGGACGGCGAGGTGGGGCCGTCGGTGGCGCACGCCGCGAGGGCGAGCGCGACCGCCGTGCCGACGACGGCGGCGCGGGAGCGGGGCTGGCGGGCCATGGAGGTCACCTGTCACGAAGGGGGCGGGCCGCCCGTCCGTGAGGACGGACGGCCCACCGGTGCGGTCGTGCTCGGTCAGATGAGGTCGGTCTCGATGACCGGACCCTGGGTCCCGGCCGAGGTGTCGCCCTTCGCGCCGGAGCCCGTCGAGCCCTTGGGGTCATCCCCCTTCGGCCCCTTCGGCTGCTTCGGGTCCTTCGGCTTCGGCCCCTTCGGGCCGCCGGGCGTCGGGTCCTTGGGGCCCTTGCCCTTCCCCTCCGGCCAGACCATGATCACGGCCGGGCGCGGCTGGGTGTTGCTGCGGTAGGGGAAGGTGCTGAGGACATTCTTCGTCGTCGCGCCGTCGTCCTCGCCCGGGTGCTGCACGGCCGCGAAGACGACCCGGTCATCCCACTCGACGAGCGGGCCGCAGCACTCGGAGAAGGCCGGCACCGAGAGGAACTGCTGCAGGTGGCCCTTGTGCTCGCCCTCCAGCGGCATGAGGTACATGCCGTCGCAGTGCCCGAGCGCATTGCCGTCGGTGGAGATCCACAGGTTGCCGTCGCCGTCGAAGGCGACATTGTCCGGGCAGGAGATCGGGCTGACCTCGGACGGGTCGTAGCCGTTGAAGTACGTCTCCGGGTCGGACGGGTCGCCGCAGATGAGGACGAGCTTCCAGTTGAAGTCGGTGACCGTGTGGTCCCCGGACGCCGGCGTGATCTCGAGGACCTGCCCGTGCTTGTTCTCCGGGCGCGGGTTGGCCTCGTCGACCTGGGCGGGCGCGCGGTCGGAGTTGTTGGTCAGGGCGGCGTAGACCCGACCGTTGACGAGGTTGACCTCGACGTCCTCGGGGCGGTCCATCTTGGTGGGGCCGACCGTGTCGGCGGCCAGTCGGGTGAAGACGAGGACCTCCTCGAGGGTCATGCCCTCGACGGCGGACTTCCCGTCCTCGACGAGCGGCAGCCACTCGCCGTCACCGTCGTGGACGCCGTCCGCGGCGCCATTGCCGGTGAACTTCGCGACGTAGAGGTCGCCCTCGTCGAGCAGGGTGGCGTTGTTCGCGGCGTCGCCCTCGACGTAGGTCTGCGTCGAGATGAACTTGTACATGTAGTCGAAGCGCTCGTCGTCACCCATGTAGGCGACGACCCGGCCGTCCTCGGCGATGACGACATTGGCGCCCTCGTGCTTGAGCCGTCCGAGTGCCGTCAGCTTGCGCGGGGTGCTGTCGGGGTCGAAGGGGTTGACCTCGATGATCCATCCGTGACGGTGGGCCTCGTTCGGCTCCTTCGTCAGGTCGAAGCGCTCGTCGAGGCGGTCCCAGTTGTGCTGCGCCTCGTCGCCGCCGGCGAGCCCGTAGCGGTCGGCGCCCTTGCCGGTGAGGCCCTGGCCCGGCTTCGCGGGCTGGGTGAAGTACCCGTTGAAGTTCTCCTCGCCGGAGAGGATGGTGCCCCACGGGGTCGTGCCGCCGGCGCAGTTGCCGACGGTGCCCAGCGGCGTGGTGCCGGCCGGGTCGGCGCTGGTCTGGAGCAGGTCGTGGCCGCGGGCGGGTCCGACGAGCTCGAAGGGGGTCTCGGCCGTGATCCGTCGGTTCAGCGGGGCGCCCTTGGTGTAGGTCCACTTGCTGTTCGGGTTCTTGCGGGTCATCTCGACGACCGTCATGCCGTGGGCGTTGAGGGTGATCTGCACCTGGTCGTCGGTCATCGACGCGGCGTCGGAGTAGTCGTGGAACATCAGCTCGTTGTTGGTGTACTCGTTGTTCACGACGAGCACGGCCGAGTTGGCGTTCTCGTGCCGGATGACCCCGACGTAGTCGCAGTTGTAGCCCATCTGGCCGGCCTGCGCCTTCGCCGTGTGGTTGTCGAAGTCGAAGGCGGGGGCGTCGGCGAGGACCGGGTCGCCCCAGCTGATGATCGGCGTCCACTGGAAGCCCTCGGGGATGACCACCTTGTCGGTCCCGGCCGTGACGGGGTCGATCGGGGTGAAGCCGAAGGGGGCCTTCTTGTCGGGCCCGGGAGCCGCGGCCGCGGGGCCGGCCAGCGCGGTGCCGGCGGCGCCCGTCACCCCGGCGAGGGCGGCGGCCGCACCACCGGCCTTGAGCACGGACCGACGCGAGGCGGCGACGACGTCCCCGAAGTACTCGTTCTGCGAGGTGTTGGGCACGGGCTTGCTGCAGGCGTCACCGCACTTCCACAGGCAGGTGGCGGCGCTGCGGCCACCGTCGCGGTGGCCTCCGGCCAAGGGCAGCAGCGTGTGGTCGGTGCGGGGTGGGGTCATGTCTTCTCCTCCGGGTGCCCGCGCGCGGGCAGAGTTGTGCTGACCCCACGGAACCTAGGGAGGGGAGGCTCACGCGGAGCAGCGCGAAGATGTCCCGGAGGTGACGGTTGGCCGAACGGCTCGTCAGAAGGTGACCGGCGAGTAATATCTGAGGGGTGAACCGAGCTCCAGCCTGGGACCGGGCGACGCGCGGGCGGTCCGCCCCCGTCGCCGTCGTCGATCTCGATGCCTTCGACGCCAATGCCGCAGACCTCGCCCGCCGGGCCGCAGGGCGCCCGATCCGGGTGGCGAGCAAGTCGATCCGGGTGCGCCACCTCCTCGAGCGCGTGCTCGAGCGCGAGGGCTTCGCCGGGGTGATGTCGTACTCGCTGCCCGAGGCACTGTGGCTGGCCGGCCACGGTCTGCGCGACCTCTTCGTCGCCTATCCGACGACCGACCGGGAGGCCCTCACGGCGCTCGCCGCCGACGAGCGCGCGCTGACCGAGATCTCGATCGCCGTCGACTCCGTCGAGCACGTCGACGCCCTGCGACGCTGGCTGCCGCAGGGCGCCCCGGTGCGGGTGGTCATCGACGTCGACGCCTCGTGGCGGGTCGGCCCGGCGCACCTCGGGGTGCGGCGCAGCCCCCTTCGCTCGCCGCGTCGTGCTGCTGCTGTCGCCACCGCCGCCGCGCAGGCCGGTCTGCGCGTCGTCGGGCTGATGTTCTACGACGCCCAGATCGCCGGGATGCCCGACAGCTCGCCGGCCATCCGCGTGGTCAAGGCCCGCAGCGACGCCTCGTTGCTCCGGCGGCGTGGGGCGGTGCGCGCTGCGGTCGAGGACGCCGTCGGCCCGCTCGAGATCGTCAACGGCGGGGGGACCGGGTCGCTCCACCTCACCTCCGTGGACCCGGCGCTGACCGAGCTGGCGGCCGGGTCGGGCCTCGTCGGACCGACCCTCTTCGACGGGTACGACGCCTTCTCCCCGGAGCCGGCGGTGGCCTTCGCCCTCCCGGTCGTGCGCCGGCCGGCGAAGGGCATCGTCACCTGCTTCTCCGGGGGGTACATCGCCTCCGGGCCGGCGGGGGACAGCCGAGTGCCGTCGGTGCACCACCCCGAGGGGCTGTCGATGATCGGGACGGAGGGGGCCGGCGAGGTGCAGACACCGCTGCGCGGCAAGGCCGCTCGCGACCTGGCGATCGGTGACCGGGTGTGGTTCCGGCACGCGAAGGCCGGCGAGCTCGCCGAGCGCTTCGACGAGTACCTCGTGGTGCGCGGGGAGGACGTCGTCGACACCGTCCCGACCTACCGGGGCGAAGGGAGGAACTTCGGGTGAGTGCGACCACGTGGTCCAACTGGGCGGGCACCGTCACCGCGTCGCCGGAGGTGCTGCGCCCCCGCACGTCCGAGGACCTGGCCGGTGCGGTGCGCGAGGCCGCCGATCAGGGGCGCCGGGTGCGGCCCGTCGGCAGCGGTCACTCCTTCACCGCCGTCGCCGAGCCGGCGGACCTCCAGCTGAGCCTCGAGCACCTCAGCGGTGTGCTCGCCGCCGACCGCGCGTCGGGGCGGGTGCGGGTGCTGGCGGGGACCCCCCTTCGCGTCCTCAACCAGGCTCTCGACCTGCTCGGGCTGGCCATGCCCAACCTCGGCGACATCGATGCCCAGACCGTCGCCGGCGCGACGTCCACGGGCACGCACGGGACCGGCGCCGCCCTGCCCGGGCTTTCCGGAGGCATCACCGGGCTGCGCCTCGTGACCCCGGACGGCGCGGACCGGTGGGTCGATGAGTCGGACCCGGAGCTCTTCGGCGCCGCCCGCGTCGGGCTCGGCGCGCTCGGGGTGATCACCGAGATCGAGCTGGCCTGCCTCCCGGCCTACCGGCTGCGCGCGGTCGAGCGCCCCGACTCGCTCGACGCCGTGCTGCCCCGTGTGCAGGAGCTCTTCGACGCGCACCGCCACTTCGAGCTCTACTGGTTCCCCGGCACCCGCCGGGTCCAGACCAAGGCCAATGACCTCGTCGACGACGACGTGCAGGAGCCGCTCGCGGAGTGGCGCCGTCGCCTCGACGACGAGTTCCTGTCCAACACGGTCTTCGGCGCGGCCAACCGACTGCTCACCGGAGCGCCGCGAGCAGTGTTGCCCTTCAACGCGATCGCTGCCCGTGCGCTCTCGGAGCGGACCTACACGGCGGCCTCCCACGAGGTCTTCTGCACCCCGAGGACGGTCCGCTTCGTGGAGTCCGAGTACGCGGTGCCCCGTGAGGCCGTCGCCGATGTGCTCACGGACCTCGCGGCGTGGGTCGAGCGCCGGCGCGAGCCGGTCTCCTTCCCGGTCGAGGTGCGGGT
>JBQGNO010000010.1:0-8021 GCA_052087725.1 Janibacter sp.
CCCCGCTCGTCGACCGTTACGGCAGCGCCCGCTTCGGGCACTACCGCTCGTGGCTCGTCCCGCTCCAGCTCGGCCTCGTCCTCGCGCTGCTGGCGCTGACCCCCTTCGTCAGCCCGTCGGAGCACCTCGGGCCGATCATCGCCATCTGCGCGGTCTACGTCGTCTTCTCCGCGACCCAGGACATCGCCGCGGATGCGCTCGCGGTGCGGCTGCTCACCGCCGGCGACCGGGGGATCGGCAACGGGATCCAGGTCGGGGGCAACTACCTCGGCAGCGTCGTCGGGGGCGGCCTGGCGGTCGTCGTCTACGACCTCGCCGGCTGGGTCGCGGCGATCCTGCTGCTCGCGGCGCTCACCGCGACGGCGCTCGTCGTGGTCATCGCCTACCGGGAGCCGGACCGGGAGGTCGTCCTCGAGCGTCCCGGGTACCGCGACCTGCTCTCGGTCTTCCGTCAGGCGGGCTGCCGCAGCTGGACCTTCGTCGTCGTGCCGCTCTACTACATCGGTGCCGCGGTCGGGTACGCCATCGTCTCCCCGGCACTCGTCGACGCCGGCTGGTCACTGACGCGGATCGGCGTCGTCACCGGGGTCGTCGCCTCGGTCCCCGCCGTCCTCTCCTCGCTCGGGGCGGGCTGGCTCGTGGCGCGGCTCGGCCGGCGGCGCACCCTGGTGCTCGGTGGCCTGCTCCTCGCGCTCTCCTCGCTCTGCCTCATGCCGCTGGCCCTGGGCTCGGCCACGACCGTGTGGACCTCGATCGCCCTGTGCGTCTTCATGGCGACCTATGCGATGGCCAATGTCGTCGTCTACACGATCAACATGGACTACTCGCGGGCCGACTCGGCTGGGACGGACTTCACCACGCTCACGTCCTTCGCGCTGGCGATCTCCTTCATCGCGGCCGGCGTCGCCCTGGCTCTGGCGGAGCTCGTCGGCTATCCCACGGTGCTCCTTGCCTCGATCGTCCTCGTCCTCGTCGGGACCGCGCTCGGTGCGCGGCACCAGCAGCGCCACGGCAGCTCCGCCACCTGACGAAGGGGGGTCCTCACCACGTCATCTCGTGGCACCCGACGTGGCTCTCGGGCTCGACCTGGAGGGTCGCGTGCTCGATGGCGAAGCGGACGCGCATCACCTCGCGGGCCCGGTCGAGCACGGCGTGCGGGTCGGTGCCTTCGACGGTCACGAGGTGGGCCGTGGCCACGTCCATGCCGGAGGTGAGGGTCCACAGGTGCAGGTCGTGGACATCGCTGACCCCGGGGACGGAGATCAAGGCGGCGGCGACCTCCGGTGGGGGTGCGTCCGTCGGGGCGTGCTGGCCGAGGACGTGGAGCACCTCGCGCCCGAGCATCACGGCCCGCGCGGCGACGAAGGCGGCGATGGCCAGCGCGACGCCGGTGTCCCACCACCCGTCGCCGGTCGTGGCGACGAGGAGGGCGGCGACGATGACGCCGACCGAGCCGAGCGTGTCCGCGACGACCTCGAGATAGGCGCCCTTGACGTTGAGCGACTCGCTCGCGCCACCGCGCAGGAGGAGGAGTGCCGCGACATTGGCGAGGAGCCCGAGGAGGCCCACGACGAGCATCCACCCGGTGGCGACCTCCGCCGGTGACCCGATCCGTGCGACGGCCTCGACGGCGATGTACACCGACACCCCGAGCATGAGCAGCACGGCGAGGCCCGACGCGAAGACCTCCGCCCGGTAGGAGCCGTAGGTGCGCTGGCCGGAGCTGTCGCTGCGGGTGGCGATCCGGGTGGCGACGAGCGCCGCGCCCAGGGCCACGACGTCGGCGGCCATGTGCCCGGCATCGGAGAGCAGTGCGAGCGAGCGCGAGGCCAGGGCGGCGACGAGCTCGACGACGAAGAAGGTCGTGATGATGCCGAAGGCGAGCTGCAGTCGCCACCGATGGGTGGCCCCGGCGTGTCCGTGGGTGTGACCGTGGCCCGAGCTCATGCCCCGATGATGGCTCCCCGACGCCGGTGAGTCCACCGGCGATCCCAGCCAGTGGTCAGGGCCTCTCGCGGGTCTCAGCGGGACAGCTGCGGTGTGAAGCTCGCGGCGGACGCGGCCTGCCAGCCCTGCGCCCACGTGGCGGGGGCCTCGGCGAGCAGCTCGCCGGGGCGCAGCCACTCGAAGAGCTCGGCATAGGAGCGCGCCTCCTTGGCGGAGACATTGCGGCGCAGGAGGTGCGGGCCCAGCTCCTCGGGTCGTTGCGCCCCGAGCGAGGCCATCATCTGGGTCGCCTGCGCGACGGTCGACTCGTGGTACTGGCGCACGCGCACGCTCTTGTCGGCGACGTCGAGGGCATGCGCCCGTCGGGGGTCCTGCGTCGCGACGCCGACGGGGCACCGGCCGGTGTGGCAGCGCTGGGCCTGGATGCAGCCGGTGGCCATCATCATCGCGCGGGCGGAGTTGGTGTAGTCGGCGCCCTGGATGAGGCGCTTGACGATGTCATTGCCGGCGGCGACCTTGCCGCTCGCCCCGATCTTCACCCGGTCGCGCAGGCCGGTGCCGACGAGGGCGTTGTGCATGATCATCAGTCCGTCGGTGAGCGGCATGCCCACGTGGTCCTCGTACTCCAGCGGGGCGGCGGCCGTGCCCCCTTCGGACCCGTCGATGATGATGAAGTCGGGGGTGGTCCCGACCTCGAGCATCGCCTTGCAGATGGCGAGCACGTCGCGGCGGGAGCCGACGCACAGCTTGAACCCGGCCGGCTTGCCCCCGGACATCTCCCGCATCGAGGCGATGAACTCGATGAGCTCGATCGGGGTGCGGAAGACGGTGTGGGCCGCGGGGCTGACGCACTTCTCGCCGACCGGCACCCCGCGGACGGCAGCGATCTCCTCGGTGACCTTGGCGGCCGGCAGGACACCACCGATGCCCGGCTTCGCGCCCTGGGAGAGCTTGAGCGAGACGCACTTGACCTGGTCGTGGGCCGCGTTGTCGCGGAACTGGTCGGGGTCGAAGGCGCCGTCCCTCGTCCGGGTGGAGAAGTAGCCCGAGCCGACCTCCCAGACGAGGTCGCCCCCGTTCTCCAGGTGATAGCTCGACAGGCCGCCCTCTCCGGTGTCATGGGCGAAGCCGCCCGTCCTCGCGCCCTCGTTGAGCGCGCGGATCGCGTTGGCGGACAGGGCGCCGAAGCTCATGGCGGAGACATTGAGCAGGGACATGCTGTACGGCTGGCTGCAGTCCGCTCCGCCGATGCTCACCCTCGGGGGCTCGGCGGGGACCTCGCGCGGGGCGGCGGAGTGGACGAGGTACTCGTAGCCGGGCCGCGAGACATCACGCTCGGTGCCGAAGGCCTGCTCCCCGTGGATCCCCTTCGCCCGCTCGTAGATCATCGAGCGGATGTCCCGGTCGAAGGGACGACCGTCCCAGTTGCGCTCGATGAAGTACTGCTGCAGCTCCGGGCGAAGCCCCTCGAGCAGGTAGCGCATGTGCCCGATCACCGGGTAGTTGCGCAGGACGGAGTGCTTCTTCTGCAGCAGGTCGTGCGCGGCGAGCGCTGCCGCGGCAGCGCCCGTCCCGGCCAGGCCGTATCGGATCCGATGGGTCATGGAACCGCTCCTTCCGGGAGCACGGGACGTCCGGGGTGCACGTCCACTATGCGCCTGGTCGGGGCCCGGCCGGGATGGGGGCCGATCAGATGATGTCGCGCCCCTTCTTCTGGGAGCTGCGCAGCTCCTTGATGAAGGTCGTGCAGATGACCCCGAGGATCACGGCGACGATGACGGGCCAGATGAGGATGTAGACGGTGAGTGCGGTGATCGACATGTGTGGTCCTTTCGGTCAGGCGCGGGCGGGCTCGAGGTCGTGGTCGTCGTCGGGGTCGTTCGACGACTCCTGCGACGTCGGGTCCTCGTCGGTGAAGTCACCGGTGCGCCGCGCGATGTCCGCGAAGTCGAAGGGCTCCTGCTTCGACAGTGCTGACATCGCGAAGCACACGATGGTCGAGACGGCGTAGGGGATGAGCGCGCCCGACAGGGCCGGGTACTCGGAGATCACCCCGATGGCGAAGGGGGCGATCGCCACCGCGAAGACGGTGCCGATGACGATCCCGGGCTTGGGTCCGAAGAACCCGAAGGCCATGAGCCCCACGACGATCCCGGCGCCGACGATGCCCACGGCATCGATGGCCAGGGTGATCGCCCCCCACTCGGGCAGCAGGGAGAAGCGCACCGGCAGGAAGATGACGAAGGCGGCGAGGACCGAGGCGGTGAACGCCTTGTTGGTGACCTTGGTCCAGTAGAAGGAGGCGATGACGGGGAAGACGAGGCAACCCCACATCGCTCCGACGAAGACGAGCAGGTCGAGGATGTTCAGCTCCAGGGCCGCGAAGAGCACGGCCGTCACTGTCGCGACGACCATCGTCAGACGACCGATGAGCAGCATCGTCCTCGGGTTGATCGTGCCCTCGCGGCGGGCCCGCTCGCCGTAGATGTCGGTCATGACGATCGAGGAGAGTGCTGCCAGGTCGGAGTCGGCGGTCGAGGACAGCGAGCCGATGATCATCACGAAGAAGACGACGATCAGGGGGGTCGCGAGGTGGCTGGCGGCCATCTGCGGCAGCAGGTTGTTCGGGTCGCCACCGGCGGGGCTGATGCCGGCGTAGAGGGCGAGCACGCCCATCATGCCGATGCCGATGATCGTCGCGCCGTAGCCGATCGTCGCGGTGATGAAGGTCGGCTTGATCAGGTCCTCACGCACGGCGAAGAGGCGCTGGGCGATCGTCTGGTTGCCGATGGCGTAGGCGAGGACGGCCGCGATGTACGGGGCGCCCTGGCCGAGGAAGGCCTCCGAGGAGAAGAAGTTGGTCTGGTGCGCGGTGAGGTTGCTCGCGCCCTCGGTCAGCAGGTCGGTGCCGCCGAGGACGAAGAAGAAGCTCGGCACGAGGATGACGACGGCGAGCAGCATCGCGACGACCTGGGCGAAGTCGGTGAGCACGGAGGCTCGGAAGCCCGACCAGATCGTGTACAGCAGGACACCGCCGGCGATCATCAGCACGCCCTGGATGAAGTTCATCGGGGAGAGCATCGCGATGAGCGCACCACCGGCGATGAAGTTCGACATCAGGGAGATGACGCTGCCGAGGACGTTGGAGATCGCGAGCATCAGCTGGCTCGAGCGACCGTGCCGGGCGCGCATGACCTCGGCGAGGGTGTGCGCATTGGGCGCGACCTTCCGGATGCGCCGGCCGAAGGGGTAGATGAAGAGGATCATCAGGGCGCCCCACAGCCCGTAGTGGATCGGTCCGGAGATGCCGTACGTGTAGCCCGACGTGACGGAGGCGTACATCGACGATGCCCAGATCCAGGTGGCGGTCATCGACGCCGCCGAGATGCCGAAGCCGATGTTGTGACCGGCGGTCATGTAGTCGTCGGCGTTCTCCTTGCCGCCTTTGCTGATCTTCATCGACATGACCATGGTCAGGCCGTAGAAGAGGAGCAGCAGCAGGACGATGGTCGCGATCCCCAGGGGTGGCTCGGTCGGCATGCCTTCCTTCCGGTGTGGTTTTGTGGGTGGTTCGTGGCGTGGCCTTGCGCAACGTAACCGGGGGTCGGGGGGAAGGCGAATGACGTCAATCGGCCCCAAACTGCCCCACAAGCCGATGGAATCAACGAAAAGCGCATGGTTATGCACCCGGTGGAATGTGTCCAACATCACGGGTGTATGGCCACTATCGTGACCGCATGAGTCCCCACGAGCTCGCGGCCGTCGCGACCGGCCCCGGTCGCGCCCGCCAGAACGCCATCTACCGCCGCGGTGCCCTCGGCCTCGCCCCCGTCGTGCCGACCGATGTCCTCGAGCTGGAGCGGCGGGCCCGCCGGGTGATGAGCCGCCGGGCGTGGGCCTATGTCGCCGGGGGCGCCGGTGCGGGAGCGACCGTGCGGGCCAACCGCGAGGTCTTCGACCGCTGGCAGGTCGTCCCCCGGATGCTCCACGCCACCACCGAGCGCGATCTGTCGACCCGGGTGCTCGGGACCGACCTCGAGGCGCCGGTGATGCTCGCGCCGGTCGGTGCGGCAGGGCTCGTCACCGACGACGCGGACCTGCGCATCGCCGAGGGCGCGCACGCCAGCGGCGTCCCCTACGTCTTCTCCTGCCAGGGCTCCTCCCCGATGGAGGAGACGGCGCAGGCGATGGCCGGGACCCCCTTCTGGTACCAGCTGTACTGGTCCACCGACGAGCAGCTCGTCGACTCGATGATCGGCCGGGCCGAGGCCGCCGGGGCCCAGGCGATCGTCGTCACCCTCGACACGACCATGCTCGGGTGGCGCACGCAGGACCTCGACCTGGGGTCACTGCCCTTCGCGCGCGGTCAGGGGATCGCGCAGTACACCTCCGACCCGCGTTTCATGGCTCTCGTGCGGGAGCGGATGGCGGCGGCAGGCGACTCCTCCGGTGGTCTCGGCGTCGACCTGCGCCGCCCTGCTGACTTGCTCCGGGCGGCGAAGGGAGGAGTCGGCACCCTCCTGTCGATGGCCCGGGAGCACCCCGGCGGGTTGCGCGCCAACCTCCGCTCGCCGGAGCCGCGGGCGTCGGTGGAGGCCTTCCTCGACATCTACTCCAACCCGGGCCTGTCCTGGGAGCACATCGCCACGCTGACGCAGCGCACCTCGCTCCCCGTCGTCCTCAAGGGCGTGCTCCACGAGGACGATGCCCGACTGGCCTTCGACGCCGGGGTCGACGCGATCGTCGTGTCGAACCACGGTGGGAGACAGGTGGATCGCTCCATCGGTGCCCTGGACGCACTGGTCCGCATCCGCGAGGCGATCGGTCCGGAGCCGACGGTGCTCATGGACAGCGGCATCCGCAGCGGGGCCGACCTCTTCGTCGCGCTCGCGCTCGGCGCGGACGCCTGCCTCCTCGGGCGGCCGCACGTGTACGGACTCGCGCTCGACGGTGCGGCCGGCGTCAGCGCGGTCGTCGACAACGTCCTCGCCGAGCTCGACCTGACGATGGGGCTCGTCGGCGCCGCGTCGATCGCCGACATCACGCGGGAGCTGCTCGTCACGGCGTGATGCGCAGGGGAGTCCTCCCCGCGCCGGGTGCTTGTGCGGTCGCCGTCGGCACGATTGGGTGAGCACCATGAGCTCCTCGATGCCGCCTCCGCCGTACCAGCCGCCGAGCGGGTACGGACCACCCCCGGGTGGGATGCCGCCCCCGCCGCCCGGCGGGATGCCACCCGGCGCGATGCCACCCGGGGGGATGCCACCCGGGGGGATGCCACCCGGGGGGATGGCGGCTCCCTACAGCCCGATCGATGCGGTGAAGTACGGCTGGACTGCGTTCACCCGCAATGTCGCGCCCTTCCTCGTCCTGACCATCGTCTCCCTGGTGATCGGTGGGGCCATCAATGTCACCACGAACCTCCTCGCGACGGGAAGCGTCACGGGCGTGCGGGACTACGGCTCCACGCCGGACATGGGCGAGATGCTGGCGACGCAGGCGGTGAGCCTGGGAAGCAGCTTCGTCGTCACGCTCATCAGCTGGGTCATCGCCATGGCGATGATGCGCGGGGCCATCGACGTCGTCGACACCGGCCACACCGACCTGGGGGCGATGTTCTCCCGGATCAACTGGGGCGCTGCGGTCGGTGCCGCCGTACTCGCGACGCTCGCGATCTGGGCGGGCATTCTCGCCTGCTTCGTCCCTGGCCTCATCATCGCCTTCCTGCTGTGGTTCGTCTCCCCGGCAGTCATCGATGGGGAGTCGGCGACAGGAGCGCTGGCGGCGAGCTACCGGTTCACCTCCGGCCATGTCGGTGACGTCCTCCTCTTCGGCCTGCTGTCCCTCGCCCTCGTGGTCGTCGGGATCTGCACCTGCGGGCTCGGCCTGCTCGTCGTCACGCCCGTGCTCACCCTCGGCATGGCCTACACCTGGCGCGTGCTGCAGGGGCGGCCCGTCGCCCCCTGATCGTCAGCGACCGAGGACGGCGACGATGAACCCGCTGTCCTCGCTCCACGGCTCCAGAGCCCACCCACCGAGGCGGACCTGCTCGCGCAGGCCCGCCTCGGTCACGTCGC
>JBQGNO010000010.1:8121-34705 GCA_052087725.1 Janibacter sp.
CACCTCGCCGCGGGTGCTCGGGGCGAGGAAGGTCATGACATTGCCGGCGCAGACGATGAGGTCGAAGGTGGCGCGCTCGCCCCCGTCGTCCGTGATGTCGAGTGAGGCGAGGTCGCTCACGAGCCAGCGGGGGCCGGGGTGGTCCTCCTCGGCGGCCTCGATGAGGGCGGGGTCGACGTCGGCGCCGGTGACGTCGTGGCCGAGCTGGTGCAGCCGGCCGCCCACCCGGCCGGGGCCGCACCCGGCGTCGAGGATGCGGGCACCCCGTGGGGCCATCGCGTCGATGAGGCGTGCCTCGCCGTCGAGGTCATCGCCCTGCGCGGCCATCTGGCGAAACCGCTCGATGTACCAGCGTGAGTGGTTCGGGTCCTCCGCTACGATGCGCATCCATTCGCTCTTCTCCGGTGCCATGCCCGCGAGCCTAGGCCCACCCGGTCGCGAGCCGGCGCGCTATCGGCTCCGGGTGGCAGGCTCAGCCCATGAGCGATGTCTGGGACCTGGTGCACACCGAGCGCGCGGCGCTCATCGCCGACCTCGAGGGGCTGACGGATGAGCAGTGGGCGCGACCCTCGCTGTGCGCCGGCTGGAGCATCCACGACGTGGCAGCGCACCTCGTCGACAACGCGAGGGCCACCCCCTTCGGTGTGATCTGGGCGATGGCCCGGGCCCGCTTCGACTTCGACCGGCAGAACGACGAGGGCCTGCGCCGGGCGCAGGGGGCGACGCCGCAGGAGACCCTGCAGCGACTGCGTGAGGTGGCCTCCCGGACCTCGGGCCCGCCGGCCCCGGCGGACAGCCGACTCGTCGAGGAGGTCCTCCATGGCGAGGACATCCGGCGACCGCTCGGGCTCACGCGTCGCTACGAGCCGGAGGCGGTGACCCGGGCCCTGCGCTACCAGGCGCGCACACCGACGTCCGTCGGTGGCGGCAAGGAGGTGGCGGCGAAGGTCGAGCTGCGCCCCACGGGCTCCAGCGTCGTCCTCGGCGACGGACCCGAGGTGACCGGGCCGGCGTTGGCCATGCTCATGGTCATCTCCGGGCGGTCCGTCGCGCTGGGCGATCTCACCGGGCCGGGGGTCGCCGCCCTCCGCTGAGGTCCCACCGATGCATGACGTGGCAGCGGCCGGACTCCCACCACGTCAGCTGCAGCTCGGTGAGCGTGCAGGTCACCGGCACGGCTGCCCCGAGCAGCCGGCGGGTGGAGGTGGTCGTCACCTCGCTCGAGGCCGCGTCGAGGGTGAGGTGCGGCGCCACGCGGGCGCCGAACCTCCCTTCGTACGGCGGGAAGTCCGGGAAGGCGACCACGAGATCGTCGGTCAGGGCACGCAGGGCGACGTCCGGCTCGGGTCGCAGGTGGATGATCCCGTTGGGGAACTGGTCGACCTCGCCGAGCAGCGTGGTGATGGGAGCCGTGGCGGCGGCGATGTCCGTGATGGCCGTCAGCTGCTCGGGTGTCGGATCCGGCGCGAAGGGGGCGAGCGCTGTGATGTGCGCATGGCCGAAGGCGGGGTCCGTCGAGACGAAGCCGGGGTCGTAGTGCAGCGTTCGCCGCCGGACCCACGCCTCGAGAGGCGGGACGGGCAGCTGCAGGACGGTGTGGCCGGGCACCGACCGAGCCTGTCATGCGACCGGTCGGTGCCCGGCGAGGGGACTCAGCGCAGGTGGGCGGGGACGAAGGCGTTGGCGCCGCGCCGCAGGGTCGCGATGACGTCGGGCAGGTCCATCTCGCGCACCGTCAGGCGCTCGCGGGCCGGGATGCTGTAGTGGCCGGCGACCCACCAGGGCGTCAGTCCGGCCGCGACGAGGACGAGGGCTGTGAGCAGGGTCGTGAAGATCATGGAATCCATTCTCGTCCTGATTTCAACAATCGACAAGCGATGATTGGGCGATGACCATCAGGCAGTGCCTTATGGTGTGGGGATGATCGATTTTCATCGACTGGCCATCTGGCGGGCAGTCGTCGCGAGTGGCTCGGTGGGTGGCGCGGCGGCCAACCTCGGATACCGAGCGGCCACCGTCAGCCAGCACATCATCACCCTGCAGCGCGCCCTCGGGATCACCCTCTACGAGCGCAGCGGCCGGGGGATCGAGCCGACGACGCTCGGGGTGCGCCTGGCCGAGGAGTCGACCGAGCTCTTCACCAGCGCCCGACGGCTCGAGCACCTCATCGACGACCTCCGCACGGGTGTCTCGCCCCGGCTGACCATCGGCACCTTCGCCTCGGCGGCCAAGGTCTGGCTCCCACCCGTGGTCGTCGGCCTGACGAGGGACTTCCCGGACGTGCAGCTCGAGATCGACATCCACACCCCGGGGGCCGGTCCGGGAGAGCGCTCGCGCGACATCGAGATCGACGACGAGGTGCCGACCGAGGGCCCGTGCGCCCTCGCGGGCTATCGGCGCCATCCGCTGACGGAGGACGCCATCGTGGCGGTGGTCGCGAGGGACCACCCGCTGGCCGGGCGGTCGCAGGTGTCGGTGATCGAGCTGCGTGACGAGACCTGGATCGACCACGACCTGCACGACCGTGCCACCGGCCGGGTGACCCGTCTGGCCTGCCGGTCGGCCGGGTTCGAGCCGCACTATGCCGCCCGCTCCGACGACCACTACGCGGTGCTCGCGATGGTCGGTGCCGGTGCGGGCGTGGCACTGATCCCCGAGCTTGCGATCGGTGGCCTGCCGCCGGACGTGTGCGCGGTCCCGCTCGTCGACCCCACCCCGACCCGGCGGATCACCATGCAGGTCCGCGACACCTCCGCGCACCGGCCGGATGTCCTGGACGCCCAGCGCCTGATCGAGCAGGCGGCTGCGCCGCGGGAGTAGCCGGTTACTTCCCGTCGGCGATGACCTGCGCGATGTTGCGCTCCGCGAGTGCGGTGATCGTCAGCGAGGGGTTGGCGGTGCCGGTGCTGCCGGGGACGGCCGCGCCGTCCATGACGTAGAGGCCGGGGTGGCCCTTGACCCGGCCGTACTCGTCGGTGGTCTCGCCGAGGACGGCGCCGCCGAGGGGGTGGGCGGTGAAGCTCGTGCCGACGTCGGGGACCCCGAGGAGCGGCATGCCGGTGGTGACGCCATTGGCCTCGGCGACCTTGTCGTGCATCTCCCGCATAGCGGCCTCGGCGTCCGCATTGCCGTCCTTCGGCCAGTCGAGGATCACGGCGTCCTGGGCGGCGCTGTGGACGAATCTCGCACGCGAGGGGTCCATGACCATGCCGAGGGAGCCGACGATGGTGGCATTGACCTGCAGCCCGAGCGCGTACCAGTTCTCCATCCGCGTGGGGAGGTCACCGGAGGCGTCGAGGATCGTCGAGGCCGAGGGGGAGGCCTGGCTCAGGCCCTTGGACGGGGCGAGGAACTGGACGAGCGCACCGTCGCCGTTGGTGCCGAAGCCGTCGCCGACCGAGTCGTCGAGGTTCTTCAGCGTGCCCTCGTGCTGGGCGCGGACGAGCAGCTCGGACGTGCCGACGCTGCCGGCCCCGAGGACCAGTCGGTCGCAGGTCAGGGTCTTCGTCTCACGCATCTCTCCGGTCGGGTCGATGACCCGGACGTCGACGAAGTAGCGACCGGCGGCGTCCTCGCCGATCCGGTCGACGACGTGCCAATGGTGCACTGTGACCTTGCCGGTGGCCTCGGCCTTCGGGAGGTAGTTGAGGGTGAGGTCCCACTTGGCGCCGTTGGCATTGCCGTAGTTGCTCTCGCCGATGGCCGCCGACCGGCGGGAGTGCCAAGCCAGCTCGTCACGCACCACGTCCCAGTCCCAGATGCCGTCCAGGGGCTCGGGGGTGAAGCCGGCCTTGCGCACGTGGCGGTCCCACCGCCGGGAGTGGCTGAAGGGCGTGCTGCGATAGATGTCGTCGGGCATCGGCGACGCCCTGAGCATCCTGCGTGCCTTCGGGTACCACTTCCGGTGCATCTCGCGCTGGCTGACCGTGGAGCCGAAGACGTGCTCGAAGTACTTCTTCGGCGGCTCGAGGAGCACGCCGGTGAAGACGATGGACCCGCCACCGACGGCCGCGCCGCGCCAGACCCGCAGGTGCTTGTACTCCGTGTCGTCGAGGACGCCGCCGAACTTGTCCACGACCGTGGGCAGGTTGGTGAGGTTCATGAACTTCCGCTTGTGCCACAGCGCGCGGCCGTCGGCGAGAGTGTCGCTGGCGTGGATGCGCCGCCACGGGTCGCGGGGCCACCGCGAGCCACGCTCGAGCATCGCGACGCTCGCCCCGGCCTCACCGAGGCGAAGGGCGGAGACGCTCGCGCCGAAGCCGGTGCCGATGACGATGACGTCGGTGTGCGAGGCGACCTTCGGTGGAGCCTCGAAGATCTCGGGGACGACCTTCTCGTGCTTCGCGTGCGCGCCCCGGTCCGTCACCAGGAGGCGATTGGTCCGGTCCGGGCTCGAGTCGGCGCGTGCCGTGGCCGGGAGACCGGACAGGGCTGCGGCGCTCCCGGCGCCGGCGAGAACCGTGCGACGGCTGGGGGTGGCGGGCATGGTGGCCTTCCTCGACGGAGCGTCACCGTGCCGACACACCGCCATTGGTCGTCAGTAACTCGACGGTAACCCCGGCGTCCGGTCATCCGCAGCGCGAGCAGCCGGATCTCCCTTCGTCTGCCGGGCTCAGTCCTCCGGCAGGTCCGCGAAGGCCTGCTTCGTGTCGGTGTACCAACCCATCGCCTTGCGGGGGCGCAGCCAGCGCTTCTTCATGTCGTTGCGGGCGGGCTGGTGCTCGGCATCGCCGGCCTTCTCCATCGCCTTGAGGTGCTGGTCCTGGGCGTTGATGACGTCGTCGGCGCTCTCGCCGTGGTGCGCGAGGTCGCAGGGGCCGCCGAGCTGGCGGCAGGTCATGGTCTTCACGGGGTGTCCTCTCCTGGTGGGGTTCTGTGGTGATGACGAGCGGGGGCGCGTGGATGTGACCGTCAGCCGCGACGTGTGTCCCGTCGACGGGTCACCCGCTCCAGCGTGCCGGGGTCGGCGCGGAAGGTGATGCTCCGGACGACCCCGTCCTCGAGGTCGAAGTCGAAGAGCACCATGGCCTCGCCCCTGAGGAACCAGGCGGAGCCGGGACGGTGGTCGACGAGCACGGCCAGGGCCGAGTGGGCGCTGCCGCTGAAGAACTCGGCGATCTCCTGCCGTCCATCGATCCGCTCCGGGGTGCCGGTGCTGATGGCGGCGGCGTCCGCGGTGATGGCCGCGTCGGGCGCCAGCAGGGCGAGAAGGGAGGCGAAGTCCCCTTCGCGCGCCGCGGCCATGAAGGCGTCGACGACCTCCCAGTCCCCTGACGCCGGCTGAGGTGCGAGGCCGCCTGCGGCCGAGCCTCGAAGCCTGCCGCCACTCGTCACCCGCACCTTCCCCCTCGCCCGCGACGCGATCTTGCGGGCGGCCGTCGGCGTCGTGTCGAGGATCGCCGCGATCGTCGCGAAGTCGAAGCCGAAGCTGTCGTGCAGCACGAAGGCGACCCGCTCGCTCGGGGTCAGCCGGTCGATGACCGCCTGGAGGGCGACCCCGACCGTGTCGGCGAGGACCACCTCGTCGGCGATGTCCGCCACCGCCTCGGTGGGCTCGACCTCGCTGTGCGGCACGGGGGTTCGTGACTTGAGGCGGTCGAGGCAGAGGCGGGTGGTGACGGTGGTCAGCCACGCGGGGAGCGACTCGATGTCCGTGTCGGTGCGGTGCAGTCGCAACCACGCCTGCTGGACGATGTCCTCCGCCTCGGAGTGGTCGCCGAGCACGCGGCTCGCCAGCGCGACCAGGCGCGGTCGCTCGGTCTCGAAGTCCTCGGTGTGCGTCGCAGCCGGGTCCATGGGTCTCACCTCTCGTGCCGATGCTGTCACCTCGTTGACGCGTGCGGGGCTCTCGATGTGACCGCGGCATGGCCGGGCGGTGCGGCCACGGGTGGCAGGGTTGCCCTCATGGCACGAACGCGAGAGTCATGGTCGACGAGCGACATCCCCGACCAGCACGGGCGCACGGTGGTGATCACCGGCGCCAACTCGGGGCTGGGGGCCGTCACCGCGCGTGAGCTGTCCGCCCGGGGTGCGAGGGTGGTCCTCGCCTGCCGTGACACGTCGAAGGGCGACGCGGTCGCCTCGGAGCTCACCGACGCCGAGGTCGTGCAGCTGGACCTGGGCTCGCTGGAGTCCGTGCGCGAGGCCGCCGAGACGATCCGTGGGCGCCACGAGCGGATCGACCTGCTCATCAACAACGCCGGCCTGATGATGACGCCGCAGGGGGTGACCGCGGATGGCTTCGAGCTGCAGGTCGGCACCAACCACCTGGGGCACTTCGCCCTGACCGGGTTGCTCCTCGACCGCCTGATGGCCACGCCCGGGTCCCGCGTGGTCACCGTGTCGAGCCTGGCGCACCGCTTCGGCACCGGGGCGATGGACTTCGACAACCTGCAGGGCGAGCTCGGCTACGACCCGATGGGCGCCTACGGCCGGTCGAAGCTGGCCAACCTGCTCTTCACCCACGAGCTGCAGCGCCGTCTGTCCGAGGCCGGTGCGCAGTCCATCGCCGTGGCGGCCCACCCGGGCCTGTCCCGCACGGCGCTGGCGCGCTACATGCCCGTCTGGTCCCGTCCACTCATCGCTGCGGGGACCTGGGTGACCGGGCAGAGCGCAGCGAAGGGGGCCCTGCCCGCCCTTCGTGCCGCCACCGACCCGAGTGTGGCCGGCGGCGAGTACTACGGGCCGAGCGGCTTCCGGGAGACCCGGGGTCGACCGGTGGCGGTCGGCTCGTCCCGCGGGTCCCGCGACCCGGACTCGATGCGCCGCCTGTGGGAGATCTCCGAAGAGCTGACCGGCGTCCGTCCGCCGCCTGCGGTGGCCGCATCACGCATGAAGGGCCGTCCTCGCGCATGAATGGAGTGCGGGTGGGTAGGGCGACCCCATGAAGACCCAAGGACTCGTCCGTCCCACCAGTGGCAAGTGGCTCGCCGGAGTCTGCGCAGGTCTGGCCGATCGCTTCGGCCTCCCCCGTGGTCTGGTCCGGCTGATCTTCGTGATCTTCGGCATCGTGGGTGCTGGTGAGATCGCCTACATCGTGCTGTGGCTCCTCATGCCGAAGGGCCCCGTCAGCTGAGCCCGAGGTCAGTCCCGTCGGTCGAGGGAGAGGACCTGCACGCCGGAGGCGAGCGAGACCGTGTCGGTCACGGTGAATCCGGTCGGGCGGAAGGCTCCGTCGAACATCGGGATGCCCGACCCGATGACCACCGGATTGAGCTTGATGACCAGGCGATCGATCTCGGGTAGGAGGCCGTGGGCCAGCCTGCCTCCGCCGATGAGCCAGATGTCCTTGCCGGGCTCCGCCTTGAGCGCACGCACGCGCCCCAGAGCGTCATCGGCGACGAGCTCGACCTGCTCTCCCGGGACGCTCTCGAGGGTGGTGGAGAAGACGAGGTGGTGCAGGTGTGGATAGGCATCGTCCACTCCCGCCGCGAGCCCGACCTCATAGGAGGACCGGCCCTCGACCACCGTGTCGAAGACCCGGCCCGCCCCGGAGACGCCCAGGGCCTCGCGCGCCGGAGCGGGGAGGGTCTCCGGGTAGCGGGTGACGATGAAGTCGATGAGGTCCGGCGTCGGGGTCATGACGCTGTGGCTGGGGTCCCCGCCGCCGGGTGGGGCGATGAACCCGTCGAGGGTGACTGCGACGTAGTAGACGAACTGGCGCACGGGGGTCCTTTCGGACGAACCATGCAACTGGGTTGATCAATCTGGTTGTATGGTTCGCCGGTGACAGATTCTCATCTTGCTGCGGAGTTCCGCAGCGTATTGCGTCCACTGATCCGGCGCCTGGACGCGGAGCGGACCACCTCGCTCGGCAAGTCCGGGATCTTGGCGCGGCTGCACGAGCACGGCCCCGCCACGGCATCCGAGCTCGCGGTCCACGGGCGGATCACGCCGCAGGCGGTCGCCGTCGCCCTGCGCGAGCTGGAGGAGCGTTCGTTCGTCGCCCGGATGCGGGATGAGGTCGACCGTCGCAAGGTGTACGTCCACATCACCGAGGAAGGGCGCGCCGCGCTGGTTCGCGAGCGCTCGGCCGGCACCCGATGGCTGGCCGACGCGCTGCAGGAAGAGCTCGACGATTCCGAGCGGGCCGCTGTGGCGGCTGTGGTGCCCGTGCTGCGCAAGCTGATGCAGGGGACCGGCGATGAGTGAGCGGGTACCGAGCGGCCGACTGCTCCCGTCGCTGGTCTATGCGGCGCTGTCGACGGCGATCGTCAGCTCGCTGGGCATGCTGCTCGTGCCCACCATCTCCCAGGAGATGCATGTCTCGGTGAGCACCGCTCAGTGGATGCTCACGATCAATCTGCTCGTCGGCGCGATCGCGACCCCGGTGATGGGGCGGCTCAGCGATGGCCCGCACAAGAGGAACCTCCTCCTCGGGGCCCTCGCCATCATCCTCACGGGTTCGGTCATCGCCGCACTCGCGACCAACTTCACCGTGTTCCTCATCGGGCGGGCGCTCCAGGGGCTCACCTACGGCATCGTCCCCGTGACGATCTCCCTGGCGCGGCGCTATCTGCCGGGAGAGAAGAGCGGGCAGGGGATCGCGAGTCTGTCGGTGACGGTGGCGACCGGCCTCGGTATCGGATACCCGCTGACGGGAGTCATCGCGGGGACGCTCGACTACCAGTTCGCCTTCTGGTTCGCCGCCCTCTTCGTGGTCAGTGCCATGGTCGTGGTGTTCGTAGCCGTCCCCGCCGGACCGGACCTTCGGGCACCGCAGGCCCGGTTCGACGTCCCGGGCGCGGTCGTGCTCGCTCTCGGCCTGGGCGCCCTGCTGCTCGCCGTCAGCGAGGGGACGGTCTGGGGGTGGGCCACGCCGCCGACGCTGGGGTGCTTCGTCGTGGCGATGATCCTGCTGGCGGTGTGGGCCCTGCTGGAGCTTCGGGTGAAGCATCCGCTGATCAACCTGCGTGTGCTGCGCAGCCCGGACGCCCTCCTCGCGAACCTCACTGCCGTCACGCTCGGCACCGTGATGTACATGGCGATGTCGATCGGCAGCATCATTGCTCAGGCGCCGAGTGGGACCGGGTACGGCGTGGCCCTGCCGGTGTTCTGGGCCGGGTTCGTGATGCTCCCGTTCTCGGTCGGCAGCTTCGCCGCCAACCGCGTCATCCACCGCCTCGCGCACCGGATCCAGCTGACCACTCTGCTCCCCGTGGGCGCGGCCCTGGTCACCGCGGCATCCCTGACCCTGCTGATCGCGCACGACCAGCTCTGGGAGATCCTGGTGGGGATGTTCCTCGTGGGGACGGGTGTCGGCACGACCTATGCGGCGATGCCCTCGCTCATCGCGCGGAGCGTCGCGACCGAGGAGCTGGGCAGCGCGGTCAGCTTCAACCAGGTACTGCGGACGGTCGGTGGCTCGTTCGGCAGCGCGATCTCCGGCGCGGTGCTCGCTGCACACCTCGGCCCGGACGGTCACCCGACGGCGAGCGGAGTCTCCCTGGCTCTCGCGCTCGCGGCCATCGGATGTGCGGCGGTGTTGCTCGGTCTCCTCCTCGACCATGCCCGGACGGCGCGCACGCACCGACGCGTCACCGAGGTGTCTCCGAGTCGACGCGAGCAGGAGGTCGAGCGCTCCCACGTGCGATCGCACCGATGACCTGTGACCCGGCATCGGTGAGGATCTCGCGCGGCACGTCGAGCCGGACATGCCGATGGGCCCGGCCGGTGGGGCCGGGCGCGGGGCGTGGTCGCTAGACGTGCCAGGTCACGCCGGTGGGCGTGATGGTCGCCCGGAGGTCGTGGGAGTGGACCTTGGTGTGGTGCCGCTCGCAGAGCAACGCGGCGTTGTCCATGTCGGTGGCTCCGTCACGGGACCACCAGTCGACGTGGTGGGCGTCGCACCACTGCGGGGGCATGGTGCACCCGGGGTAGGTGCAGCCCTGGTCGCGCAGCCAGATCGCCTTGCGTTGCCCTGCTGAGAAGAAGCGGGCTGTCCGACCCAGGTCGAGGATCTCGCCGTCCTTGCCGAGGATGGCCGGGATGATGCCGGCGTCGCAGGCGAGCCTGCGGACCACGGACGGGGCGAGGACCTCGCCGGTGGTGGTCACCCCGGCACCGTCGGTGCCCTCGCGCAGGTCGTCGAGGCCGATGGTGATCATCAGCTGGGCCTTGTCGCTCTTGGGCGCCTCGCCGGGAGAGGAGACCCCGCGGCGGATGATCTCGAGCAGGGCATCGGCGCGACGCCGGGTGGCGGGCCGCTCGTCGTGCTCACCGTTGGGTCCCTTGACGGGGCCGGAGAGGGCGGCGATGGCCGAGTCGACGACCGCGGCACCCTCGGGGTCGAGCACGATCTTGTAGGTGCTCTGACCAGCCGGGCCCGGGGACTTGGTGAAGCTGCGTCCTTCCTTGCCCTGCTTGTCCTTCTTGTCCTGGTCCTTCGCGGGCCTGAGCAGCCGCCCGGTGCGGGTGATGCCGGCAGCGAGCTCCTTCTCGGTGAGGCCACGCGCACGTCGCGTCGTCCGGCCCTCGGGGCCGGTCTCCACCACGTCGTCCTTGGCGCCGGCGACCAGCGCCTTCATGTCGTGGTCGAGGTTGTCCTCGTCGGCGACGGGCGCGACCTGCGCGTGGAACCGGGCGAGCTGGTCGGCCTTGCCCAGCGGGAGGTCACCGCCCTCGAAGGCCTCACGCATCTCGCGCACGGCACCGTCGGCGGTGGCCCAGTACCGTCCGGCCATCGGGGTGCCGGACTTGGCCACCCGCACCACCGAACCCACGTGCCGGACGCTCGGATCCGGGGCGCGCTCACCCTCTGCGCGGGTGACCCAGTCGTGTGGTGACCAGGCGGTCTCGCCCGGCAGGCCGCGCTCCAGGCCCTCGCGCACCACGGCCACCTCCGCGACCTCCACCAGCAGACGCACCTGGCCGATCACGGCGAGGGCCTCGGTCAGCTCCGCGTCGCTCTGGCGCCACAGGCCCCCTTCGCTCCCGGTCGTCACGTCGGTGGGCCCGACGGCGTCACTCGCCGGGGTGGGGGTGGCCCCCAGCGTCAATGACCGCAGCGCGTCACGCAGACCAGGAACCATCCCCGGTCCCTCGTCCCACTGCGTCATCGTCGACATGTATCGATCATATGTTCGAATAGGGTGCGGCCGCCACTGGACACGCCGCAGGCGTGGACATCTTCTTCAGTACCGTCGTTCCCGTGATGGTCGAAGCCCTGCCGCAGGAGGCCAGTTCCACGCGGCGGGTCTTCGTGCTCCACGAGCACGACGAACCGCGTCACCACTTCGATCTGCGGCTCGAGGAGGACGGGGTGCTGCGCTCCTGGGCGGTCCCGCGGGGGCTGCCGACCGGCCCGGCGCACGACCGGCTCGCAGTGCCCGTGGCCGATCACGACCTGGCGCACGCCACCTTCGAGGACGAGGCGAAGCGCATCGCCGACACCGGGTGGTGGGAGCTGGAGGATCGCAACGAGCGGCGGACGGTCCTCGTCCTGCACGGGCGAGAGCATGCCCGGCGGTACGCCCTCATCGACACGGGTGATGACGCGCTGCTGCACCTGACCAAGGACCAGCCCACGGCCTGAGCAGCAGCGACAGCAGGTCAGGTCTGCTCGCGCAGATACCGCCCGAAGTGCGGAACCGTGAAGGCGATGCGTCCACGCTCGCCGGAGTAGATCAGGCCCTTCTTGAGCAGGGCGTCGCGGGCGGGGGAGAGGGACTGGGGCTTCTTGCCGAGGAGCGTGGCGACCGCGGCCGTGGACACGGTCTCGATGTCGTCGAGCTCGTCCTCCCCCTTCGCCGCGATGTCGGCAGCCACGTCGGCCATGGCGCGCAGGTACTCCCGCTCTCCGGGGGTCGCCCGCTCGTACCGGGAGCCGAAGAAGCCGACGGCCAGCTCCGACTCCGCCTCGGGGGCCGCGACCCGCACGTCATCGGCGCGGATCGGTGACTGGGGCGCTTGGTCCCACACCGCCTTGCCGTAGGCCTGGATGAAGTAGGGGTACCCGCCGGTGGCGAAGTAGAGCGCGTCGAGAGCCTCCTGCTCGAACTCGGCCATCTCGTCCGCGGCCGGGGCGATGAGGGCCCGGTCGGCCTCCACCCGGGCGAGCCGATCGATGCGCTGGAAGCGGAAGAGCCGCTCGCTGTAGGACTTGCTCGCCGACAGCACCGCGGGCAGGTGCGGGAGCCCGGCGCCGACGACGATGAGTGGCGCTCCGGCCTGGCTCATCTCGTGGCACGCCGCGCAGATCGCGGAGACGTCATCGGGGCCAAGGTCCTGCATCTCGTCCATGAAGACCGCCACGCCCCGACCGAGGTCCGCAGCGAGTCCACCGACATCGGTGAAGAGCTCGACGAGGTCGATCTCGATGTCACCGGAGTCCGCACGGCCCTTGATCGCCGGGGCGTCGATGCCCGGGTTCCACACCTCGCGCAGCTTGGTGCCCGGCTTGGCGTCGCGCTGGGCGAAGGACTTGATCACCCCGAGCACGTGCGCGACCTCGTCCTCCTGCGTGTGCCCGAGCTCGCGGACCGCCTGGTGCAGCGCGCTCGCGAGGGGCCGGCGCAGCCCCTGGTCGGGACGCGCCTCGAGCTTGCCGGTGCCCCACTTCGCCCGCACCGCGGCCGAGCGCAGCTGGTTGAGCAGCACCGTCTTGCCGACCCCACGCAGACCGGTGAGGACGAGGGAGCGCTCGGGTCGCCCGGAGACGATGCGCTTGAGCACGACGTCGAAGCGCGTCAGCTGCTCGTCGCGACCGGCCAGCTCGGGAGGGCGCTGGCCCGCGCCGGGGGCATAGGGGTTGGTGATCGGATCCACGATGGCACCGTATCCGTGTTTCTAGTCGGTTCCGGATATTGAGGGAGACGAGGCGATCGGCGCGTCGCCGGCGCGGCGACGGGGGACGCCCGGGCTGGCAGGGAGCTGACTGGCCCCTGACCGTCCGCTGAGGCGATGTTCGTCGCGGACGCCGACCGCGTACACCCGGCCCGAAGGGAGAGGTCGCACCCGGTTCATCTCCCGCGAGGAGCGTGCGCGGAGGCGGCCACCGCTGTGGTCGACACCCCACACCCCTGTCCCGGAGGACCATCCATGCGCCCCACCCGCCGTCGCCTCGCTGCGCGGATGTCCCTCGGCGTGAACTCGCCGACCTGGCGCTCGTGGGCCGATAAGGCCATGGCCTGGCGCGAGGCCGGCAACGAGGGCGAGGCCCCCGAGCGCGGTCGCCTCAACGTCGTCAGCGAGCAGGACCTGCAGGACGGCAGCTGGCTCTCCTCGAATGTCCACCTCGGCTCGTCCGACGCGCAGGTCGAGGTCGCCATCGACGGCGGCGCGCCGACCCTCGCCGAGCACACCCAGCCCGGTCAGGGCGAGGAGCTGCGGGAGGGGTGGGCGTTCTCCGATGTGCGGGCCGCGTCCGCGAACCTCGTCTCCTCCGGCAACGTCACGCAGGACAGCTCCTCGCTGTGGCGCAGCGAGCTGCCGACCGACCTCGAGCGCGGCACCCACACCGCCGAGGTGACCGTCACCGACGAGCACGGCCGCACCTACAGCGACACGGTGCGTTTCACGGTCCTCGCCGAGCACCCCGAGATCGGCTGACGGACCCCCTTCGTCCCTGATGGGGGCGACGAGGAGGAGCGCGACACCCGGTCGCGCTCCTCCTCCGCGTCGATGGACCTCGTCCGGAGCGGGACGAGGGAGGGCGGGGCCGGGCCGTGCAGACAGTCAGACCGACTCGCTGACCGGCATGCCCTTCTCAACGACCTCCTGCTCGGCGTGCACGGACGCATCAGCGCCGACGCGCACCTCGTGGCGAACAAGGTCGCGCTGCTGCACGGCCCACAGGGTGACGGTCCAGCCGTCGTCGTCGCTCCCGGTCGTCGGCGCACTGATCGTGGACGCGTACTTCTGCATGAGTCGGTCCACCTCCGCCGCGTCGATGGCGGGCTGCCAGTCGATGTCGTCCACGGAGTCGACCTGGTACCAGAGCTCGTTCGTGCGACGTGTCGCGTCGTACCAGGCGCGCGCGACGTCGGCGGCGTCGTCCGCGGTCTCGACCGTGCCGTCCTCGATGATCTGGTCCCACCGGCCCGGCCGCCCGGAGAGCACCACGGTGCGCGGGTCGCCCGTGCGCGGGCTGGCGACCACCGCGGTGAAGGGGCGTTCGCCCGTGGCGCGCACTCGCGTGAGCTGCCATTCGGGTAGCTGAGGGAGGGCGATCTCCTTGGTCTCGGTCGGCTGGTCGTCCATCACGGTGGCGATGGCGGAGTCGTCGGACAATCCGTCTCGGATGCGGTCGTGCATGCTCTCCTCCTGGCTCGAGCAGCCCCCCAGTGCGAGGGTGAGGGCGGCGCCGATGGCTGCGGTACGTCTCACTGTCATGTCCTTGATCGTCACCTGACATGGACGTCAGATCCCGTTGAAGGGGTTCCAGTCGTTCTGCGCGTCCCAGTACTCGCCCTTCTTCTCGCCGTAGGTCTGCGGCGGCTCTGATCCGGAGACCTTGTAGTAGCCGCTGGAGAAGAGCTCGCGGATCTCAGCGCGGCCGGCCTCGTCACCGGCTGCGTGTGCCTCGGCGGGCGACTTGCCGCTCTCGATGGCTGAGTTGTACGCCGTGGCGTACCCCTTGTCGTACTGCTGCTCCCCGGTGGACACGTCGACGTCGGTGCCCGCCTCGCGTGCCTGCTTGGCGTAGTAGACCTCCTGCGTCACGCAGTCGGTCTCCTCGTCGTATTTGCCATTGATGTACTCGTCCCGCGTCGTCTCCTCCACGTCGACCTGACGGTCCTCTGCGTCCCAGCGGGCGTGGTTGGCCTCGTGGAGCAGCGTCTGGGCGTCGTTGTAGGGCGGCTCGCCCAACGTCATCGTGTTCGTCTCGTTCGTGTAGTACGCGCCGTCGTAGTCGTCCTTGTACTGGATCGTGATGTCGTTACGCTCCATCCAGTCCAAGGCGGCTCGGCCATCGGCCGTCTTCTGCAGCTCCTTGATCGCTGGGTCGTTCTCGTCAGCGCCGTCGGGGAGGTCGACATTGCCGACTCCCGGATCCTCGTGGTTCTCGTAGTACTCCGGTGGTTTCGGGATGTCGAAGAAGTGCTTGCGAGGTCGGTCCCGGGAGTCGTTGTTGTCCTGGTCGGCGCCCTCGGGCGCGCGATCGGATGACCCCGGACCCGTGGCGCCACCGCCCGTCGTCTCCTGGCTGGTGCCGTCCTGCTCGTCCGCCTCCTGCCGGAGCCGCTCGGCGAACCGGGACAGCTGCTCGGATCCCGCGCGCAGGTGATCGCGTGCGGGATCCCACGACGAGGCGAACTGCTCCGCGTCGTGCCCGGCCCAGGTCTCGACGAGGACGGTCAGCAGGGAGGTCCCCACTTGCTCCACCTCCGCCGTGGCGCGTGCGGAGTCACCCAGATTGCCGCCGATGGTGCGCAAGCGGTCGGTGTCGGCCCCGTGGCTCAAGCTCACGTTTTCCCCCTTCGTCAAGCGTGTCGTGATGACCGTAGCCGCGGTCCGCTCGACCTGCCATGGGGAGCTCTCCCCGGCCGATGAGCCGACCTCGGGTGGTGAGAGACTGATCACATGGCCGCAGCTACTCCCTCCTCGTACTCCATCACCATCCGCCTGCACACCTCGCCGGACTATGCCGTCGTCGGCCGCGTGGCCACGGCCATCGCCGAGCAGGGCGGCATCGTCACCGCGATCGACATCGCGGACTCGCGGCACGACAGCCTCGTCGTCGACGCGACGTGCTCCGGCTTCGACGTCAACCACACCGACGATCTGGTCGAGGCGGTCGAGGCCGTCGAGGGCGTCAAGGTGCACAAGGTCTCCGACCGCACCTTCCTCCTCCACCTCGGCGGCAAGATCGAGGTCAGCTCCAAGGTCTCGCTGCGCACCCGCGACGACCTCTCGATGGCCTACACCCCAGGCGTGGGCCGCGTGTCGACCGCGATCGCGAAGAACCCCGAGGACGCCCGCCGCCTGACGGTCAAGGGCAACAGCGTCGCCGTCGTCACCGACGGCTCGGCCGTCCTCGGCCTGGGCAACATCGGGCCCGAGGCCGCGATGCCCGTCATGGAGGGCAAGGCCGCCCTCTTCAAGCAGTTCGCCAACATCGACGCCTGGCCGATCTGCCTCGCGACCCAGGACACCGACGAGATCGTCAAGGCCGTCGAGATGATCGCCCCCGGTTTCGGCGGCATCAACCTCGAGGACATCGCCGCCCCGCGGTGCTTCGAGATCGAGCGCCGGCTGCGCGACAAGCTCGACATCCCCGTCTTCCACGACGACCAGCACGGCACGGCCATCGTCGTCCTCGCGGCGTTGCGCAACGCCCTTCGCGTCGTCGGCAAGTGGCTCGAGCAGTCGCGCATCGTCGTCTCCGGTGGCGGCGCGGCCGGCTCGGCCATCGTCACCCTCCTGCTCGCCGCCGGGGCCAAGGACGTCATCGTCTACGACCGCGAGGGCCTGCTCTCCGCGGACGACGAGTCGCTCTCCCCGCCCAAGCTCGAGCTCGCCCAGCGCACCAACCCCGGCCGGGTGCGTGGTGACCTGCCCGACGGCCTGCAGGGCGCCGACGTCTTCATCGGCGTCTCTGCCCCGGACCTGCTCAAGGCCGAGTGGATCCGCGACCACATGGCCGAGGACCCGATCGTCTTCGCCCTGGCCAACCCCGACCCGGAGATCGACCCGGCCGAGGCCGCCCAGTACGCCACGGTCGTCGCCTCCGGCCGCAGCGACTACCCCAACCAGATCAACAACGTCCTCGCCTTCCCCGGGGTCTTCCGGGGCCTCCTCGACGCCCACGCCGAGGACATCACCGTGGAGATGCTCATCCGGGCGGCGGACGCCATCGCCTCGGTCGTCAAGGACGAGGAGATCAACCCCTCGTACATCATCCCGAGCGTCTTCCACGCCGACGTCTCCGACGCCGTCGCCGTCGCGATCGCCGGTGAGGGCAAGACCTCGGCCGGGGCGACCGGGCCGATCAAGGTCGGGTCCCGGGCGACCGCCGCGCCGATCGACGAGACGGGGACGCTTCCGCGCGTGCGGTGACCTCGGGCCGGTGACATCGGGCCGGCGAGCGAAGGGAGGGCCCGCGACTGCCGAAGCCCTCCCTTCGCTCGCTGGTCGGGCACGGGTGGCAGGCTGGTCCCCGTGAAGCCGCCCCGCACCTACCGCAAGGACACCTCCGCAGCCCCTCGTGGCTACTCCTCCTGGGAGGCGGCGGGGCTGCTGTGGCTCGCCGAGGCAGAGGCCGACGGTGGGGCCAATGTCGCCGAGCTGCAGGACGTCGACGTCGACCACATCGACCTGCTGCAGTACGACCCTGCGCCCTCGACCAATGTCCAGGCGGACGAGTTCGGTGTGGCGCTCGCCCGCACGCACGCGGCCGGTGCGCCGGCCTTCGGTGCGCCGCCGGCACGGTGGACGAGCCACGGCTTCGTCGGGCCGGCCGACTCACCGCTGCCCATGCCGCTGGAGCCGACGCAGACGTGGGGTGCCTTCTACGCCGAGCAGCGCATCCGCCACCTCCTGCGCGTCGGGCAGGCCAACGGGTTGTGGGCCGACGAGGGAGACGTCTTCGAGCGAGTCGCCACCCGCCTCGAGTCCGGCGAGTTCGACGACGGGCGCCCGCCCGCGCGGATCCACGGTGACCTGTGGGCCGGCAATGTCCTGTGGACCCGCAAGGGCGCCGTCCTCATCGACCCCGCCGCCCACGGCGGCAGCGCCGAGACCGACCTCGCGATGCTGCTGCTCTTCACCGCACCGCACATCGCCCGGATCATCGCCGCGTACGACGAGGCGGCCCCGCTCGCCGACGGCTGGCAGGAGCGCGTCGGCCTCCACCAGCTCTTCCCGGTGATGCTCCACGCCGTCGTCTTCGGCGGCGGCTACGTCATGCAGTCCGTGGAGACCGCCCGCAAGTACGCCTGACCACCGGGGACGAAGGGGGGATGGCCCCCCTTCGCCTTGGGGGAGAACTCGGCAGACCCGGGCTCCTCGTGCTGCCAGAGTTGGTCTCGTGACCACGCAGACGATGAACCCACCACTGGGGCGGCTCAGCCTCCCCCGACGCTGGCTGGCCGGCTGGGGCAGTGTGCTGCTCCTCGTGACGAGCGTGCTGACGTCCTTCGCGGCGATGCTGCTCGTGACCCTCGTCCTCGTCGCCGTCGCGCTCATCAGCGCCGGCGGGCTCGGCCTGCTCCTCCTCGTGCCGCTCGTCTGGCTCTGCGGGGTCATCGGCCACGCGGAGCGCCATCGGATCGTCGGTCTGTCCGGTCGCCGCGTCGACCCGCCAGCGAAGCGCCCCCAGTCGCTGTGGCGTCGACTGCTCCTCGACCAGCACTCCTGGCGCAGCGTCGCCTACCTCTTCCTCCACTCGCTCTGGGGAGCGATCACCGGGTGGTTCACCCTGATCCTGCTGGTCCAATCGCTGCTCATGCTCGGGGTGCCCCTGCTCGGCAGCCGGATCCCCGACGACGGGATCACGCTCTTCGGTGTCATCCCCGTCGACGGCACGACGTCGGTCGCCATCGCCTGGTCGGTCGCCCTCGTCATCCTCCTGCTCATGCCCCTGCTCGCCCACCTGCTGACCTCGGTCGACGTGATGTTCGCCCGGTGGCTCCTCGGTCGCGACGAGCGCAAGGTCGTCGAGCACCTCAGCGCCCGGGTCGACACGCTCACCGACACCCGTCGGGATGCCGTGGACTCGGTCGAGGCCGAGCGACGCAGGATCGAGCGCGACCTCCACGACGGACCCCAGCAGCGTCTGGTGTCGATCGCGATGACGCTCGGCATGGCGAAGCAGGCCATCCACGCCGACCCCGGGTCCGCTGCGGATCTCGTCGACGAGGCGCACCGCTCGGCCAAGGAGGCCATCGTCGAGATGCGGCACGTCGCCCGCGGCATCGTCCCGCCGATCCTCGCCGACCGCGGCCTCGAGGCCGCGCTCCCGGCGCTCGCCGCCCGCTCCGCCGTTCCCGTCTCCGTCGACGTGCGCGACATCGGTCGGCTCGACCCGACGACCGAGGCCATCGCCTACTTCGTCGTCAGCGAGGCCCTGACCAATGTCGCCAAGCACTCCCGGGCCGAGCACGCCGAGGTGACCGTGACCCGCGACGACGAGCGCGTCACCACGGTGGTCACCGACGACGGCCGCGGAGGCGCCGACCCGGCCCGCGGCACCGGCCTGACCGGGCTGCGCCAGCGCGTCACGGCGGTCGACGGGACACTCGACGTCGAGTCCCCCTCGGGCGGGCCGACCCGCCTGACCGCCACCCTCCCCCTTCGCACCGGACGGAGCCTGCGATGACCGACCAGACCAGCCAGCCCACGACCAGGGTCGTGCTCGCCGAGGACTCGGTCCTCCTGCGCGACGGCATCGTGCGCCTGCTCGGCTCCGCCGGATTCGAGGTCGCGGCCGCCTGCCCCGACGGAGAGACCTTCCTCGCCGCGGTCGACGAGCACCGGCCCGACCTCGTCGTCGTCGACGTGCGGATGCCGCCGACCTTCACCTCCGAGGGGATCGTCGCCGCGCTCAAGGTGCGCGACGAGCACCCCGAGACGGCGGTGATGGTCCTCAGCCAGTACGTCGAGGAGCAGTACGCCACCGAGCTCGTCGCCTCCAGGTCGAAGGGGGTCGGGTACCTCCTCAAGGACCGCGTCGCCGATACCGGCGACTTCGTCGCCGCGCTGCGCGATGTGGCCGCCGGCGGCGTCGTGCTCGATCCCGAGGTCGTCACCCAGCTGCTCACCCGGGCCCGGCACGCCGACCCACTCGCTGCGCTCACCGCCCGCGAGCGGGAGGTCCTCGACCTCATGGCCCAGGGGCGGACCAACTCCGCCATCGGCAAGGAGCTCTACGTCTCCGACGGGGCCGTGGAGAAGCACGTGACCTCGATCTTCACCAAGCTCGACCTGCCCCCGGCCGACGGCGACCACCGACGCGTGCTCGCCGTGCTCCGCTGGCTCGACCAGGAGGACTGAGACATGACCACCACCCCGATGTCGACCCGGCCGGGCGAGCCCGAGGACCCGGACCTGCGCGACCGCTATGCCCGCGACGCGTGGGAGAAGCGCGAGGCGCAGCGGGTGGAGGCCGGACGTGCCGCCGCCGAGACGCCGCCCTCGCGCACGCCGTCCGGGCCGATCAAGGTCGTGGCCGCCTTGGTCACGCTCGTGCTCGTCGGTGGTGTGGGGCTCGCCCTCGTCGGACCGATGCTGCGCCAGACCGAGACATCGGACGCCGCTCTGCCGCAGGGGATCTCGGAGCTTCGACTGCGCAACGGCATCGGTGATGTGCGGATCCGCGAGGCCGAGCCGGGCGAGCGCCCCACGGCCATGTCCACGGTCGAGTGGGGCCTACGCAAGCCGACCACCAGCGTCGACGCCTCGGGCGATCGCGCCACGGTGCGCGGGGAGTGCCCCACCGGCCCGGTCGCGGTGTGCGCCACGGAGTGGCTCATCGTCGTCCCGGAGGACACCGACGTGCAGATCGAGCAGGGCGTCGGGGAGGTCACCATCGAGGGGATGAGTGGCGATGTCGACGTCCGGGGCGGCGTCGGCGGCGTGGAGCTCACGGAGGCGACCTCCTCGACGATCGGCGTCGACCTCGGTGTCGGTGACGTGCGGATCGAGTCGGTCGAGCCGCCGCGCCAGGTGGACGCGAGCGTCGGCGTCGGACAGGTGGACCTCGCGCTGCCGGACACGGTGGGCTACCGCGTGCAGATGAAGGGCGGTGCCTCCGAGACGCAGAACTCCGTGGGCAACGACCCCGCCGCCCAGCGGAGGGTGACCCTCGAGGCCGGCGTCGGCGACGTCACCGTCAAGCCCTCCTGACGGCTGTCGAGCGCTACTTGAGGAACTTGCTCGTCCGCCGGTCGGCGAGGGGCTTGCCGCCCGTCTGGCAGGTGGCGCAGTACTGCAGCGAGGAGTCGGCGAAGCTCACCTCGCGCACGACGTCACCGCACACCGGGCAGGCCTCGCCGGTACGCCCGTGGACCCGCATCCCGGCGCGCTTGGCGTCCTTGAGCTGGGCGGCCGGCGTACCGGACGCGGTGGCCACGGCATCGGTGAGCGTCGTGCGCAGGGCCTCGTAGAGGGCGTCGACCTCGTGGTCGGTGAGCTTCGCCGCGAGAGCGAAGGGGGACAGCCGCGCCACGTGCAGCACCTCGTCGGAGTAGGCATTGCCGACCCCGGCGATGATGCTCTGGTCGCGCAGCACGCCCTTGACCTGGGCGGAGCGCTCGGCGAGCAACGTGCCGAAGAACTCACGGGTGAAGTCGTCCGAGAGCGGGTCGGGCCCGAGCCGGGCGACCCCGGGGACATCGGCCGGGTCGCGCACGAGATAGGCGGCCAGGCTCTTCTTCGTCCCGGCCTCGGTGAGGTCGAAGCCCGAGCCGTCGGCGAGCCGGACGCGCAGGGCGATGGGGGACTTGCCCGGCCGCAGCATCGTCCGGGGGAGCTCCTCGCTGAACCGGAGCCACCCGGCCCGGGCGAGGTGCATCACGAGATGCGTTCCGTCGCAGTCGATGTCGAGGAACTTGCCGTGACGGTGCACCCCATCGACGGGAGCACCCTCGAGCGCCTGGGGAGGTGGGTCGACGGTCTTGAGCACCGTGAAGGAGGCCAGCTCGAGGGTCTCGACCGCGAGCCCGGAGAGGCGCTCGTCGAGGAAGTCGACGAGCCCCTGGACCTCCGGCAGCTCAGGCATCGCCGCGCTCCGGTGCTGGCATCCCCAGTGCCTGGCGCATCTGCTCGAACATCGTGTAGCCGTCCTCGGCCCGGCAGACCGGCAGCTCCACACCGACGTGCTGCTCGTAGTCATCGGTCGCGATGGGGGTGAAGTGGCTGAGCAGCTGCTCGGTGGCCGTGAGCACGCGGATCCCGATGGCGCGCACCCGGTCCGGGCGCTGCTCGGCGAACTCGCCGTAGAGGGTGGGGTCGTGCTGGCCGTCGTCACCGATGAGCACCCACCGCACCTCGGGCAGCTCGCGGGCGAGACGGTGCAGGCAGGCGCGCTTGTGGTCCTGACCGGAGCGGAACCAGCCGGTGTTGGTCGGGCCCCACTCGGTCATGAGCAGCGGCCCGAGCGGGTAGCCGGAGCGGCGGAGGAAGCGGGTCAGGGGCGGTACGGCGTTCCACGCGCCCGTCGAGACGTAGACGATGGGTGCGCCGGGGTTCTCGGCGAGCAGGGCGCGGTACATCGTGGCCATGCCCGGGACCGCGCGACGCGTGCCCTCATGGCGGAAGAAGGTGTTGTAGGCGGCGATCATCGGCCGCGGCATCGTCGTCGTGATGATCGTGTCGTCGATGTCGGAGATGATCCCGAAGGTCTGCTCGGGGTCGACGATGAAGACGGCGGCGGTCGTGTCGGCGGCGCGGGGCGAGGAGAGGTGCACGTCGTGCCAGCCGGGCTCGAGGCCGTGGCCGGTGATCGTCAGGTCGATCAGCCCGGACCGATCGGCGCGGGTGCGGAACTCCCGCTCGCCGATCGTCACGGTGACCGGCTCGCCACTGGCCGGGGTGGCGAAGAAGAAGCGCCACCCCCTTCGCTCGTTGTCGGCGGTGCGCAGCTCCAGCCACGTGGCGCGGGCATCCGCGGCGGCCGGGGCGTAGGGGCGGCGGGTCATCAGGACGCGGCCGAGGACGCGGACACGCTCGCTGCTCCCGTACCCGGTGAAGGCGAGCACGCGTGTGCCCCACCCACGCCGGCGCATGGCGCCGGCCACCTGACGGTTCCAGGCGTCCTCGAGGATCGCGGCTGCGTGCGGTCGCGGCATGACCCCGAGCCTAGGGGAGGATGTCCTCGTGAGTGACCACGCGAAGGGGAGTGACCGTCACCTGGACCTGGTGACGATGGGGTGTCGCTGGGTGCTCGACCTGTCCGCGCTGGAGGACGAGGCGGCGGTGGAGATGACGGCCCGCTGGCAGCGGTGCCGCGATCTCGCGGTGGCCACGACGCTCGTCCTCGACGAGGAGCCGATGACCATCGCCGCACGGCCGTCCGCGGCGCCCTACGACCTCTCCCGCGAGGTGACCCGTCGGGGGCTGCTCCGCCTCACCGGCCGGGCCACCCTGCTGCACGCGGCCGCGCTCGCCGACGCGGACGGGCGCACCCTCGTGCTCGTCGCCCCCTCCGGAGGGGGCAAGTCGACCGCGACCCGGGTCCTCGGCCAGCGCCTCGGCTATGTCTCCGACGAGTCCGTCGTGCTCCTCGGGGACCACCGCATCGCGCCGCACCCGAAGCCACCGTCGCTCGTCATCGACCCCGCCCAGCGATTCCGCAAGGAGGAGCCGGCGCCGGACGAGATCGGGTTGGGACCGACGCCTGCCGCGCCCCGGCTGGGTCGCCTGCTCGTCCTCGCTCGTGACGCGGAGGTCGTCCAGCCCTCGATCGAGACCGTCGGGCTCCTCGACCAGGTCCTCGCGATGCTCCCCGAGACCTCGTCGACGTGGCTGCTGCCCGACGGGCTCCACCAGCTGGCCCGGGCCGCTACCGCCGGCGGGGCGCCGGCCCGGCTGCACTACGCGGAGATCGCGTCCTGCCACGACCTCGTGCGCGCGCACCTCGAGGATCCGGGTGAGGAGTCCCCGACGTGGGAGCACATCCCGCCGGTCGGGTCGCAGCGGTGGAAGGAGGGTGTCGAGGGCGCCGACAGTGCCGAGGGGATGGTCGACGGGGTGCAGCCCGGTGACGACGCGCTCGCCGACACCGACGTCCTGGCCCGTGGAGCCTGGTCCGATGCGATCGCGCTCGACGGGGAGGTCCTCGTGCTCGCCGGGGCACGCCCCCTTCGCCTGGCCGGTCCTGGGGCGATCCTCTGGCGGGCAGCGGAGCGCGGTCGGCCGGTCCACGCGCTCGTCGACGAGGTCGTCACGCAGCTCGGGGAGCACCCCGATGCGGCCGGGATCGTTCGGGATGCCGCCGCCGAGCTGCTCCGGCACGGGGCGCTGCAGCGAGCGTTACGGTGAGGACATGATCCTCATCGTCGTGAAGTACCGCACCAAGCCCGAGTACACCGAGCGGTTCCCCGAGATCGTCCGTGAGTTCACGGAAGCGACCCGGGCCGAGCCGGGCAACATCTTCTTCGAGTGGAGCAAGAGCATCGAGGCGGACGACGAGTGGGTGCTCGTCGAGGCCTTCCAGGACGACGCCGGCGAGGCCCACGTGAGCAGCGACCACTTCGCCAAGGGCCTGGAGACGATGAAGCCGACGCTCGCCGAGACCCCGCGCATCATCAGCCGCACCGTCGAGGGCTCCGGCTGGGACGAGATGGGCGAGCTCAAGGTCGACTGACCCCACGGGCCCTGCGCTCCCGCTTCGCGCTCGGAAGGACGGGGTGGCCCTTGGCCGCTGTCCCTTCGTGGGTTGGTCCCGGCACCTTGTGTGGACCGGACATCGGCCTGAGTCGGGCCACCCCGTCGTTCCGTGCGCTGTGTGCGCGTGTCAGCTCGCGACGAAGGGGGCGACCCGGCCCTTCGGGCGGCCGATGATCGCGCGGTCGCCCTTGACGATGACCGGGCGCTGCATCAGGCGCGGGTGCTCGACGAGGACCGCGACGACCTGGTCGACGGTGGCGACGTCGTCGTCGGTCAGCCCCTGGTCCTTGAAGAAGGAGTCGCGGCGCACGAGGTCGGTCGGCTCGTCCTCGAGCTGGCCGATGAGGTCGCGCAGGGCCGCCTCGTCGAGGGGCTCCTTGAGGTACTGGACGACCTCCGCCTGCACCCCGGCCGCGTCGACGGTCTCGAGGGCGGAGCGGGAGGTCGAGCACTTCGGGTTGTGCAGCACGGTGAGATCGCTCATGGCTCCAACCTAGTCCGCGCCCTTCGAGACGGCCGCGGGGCGGCCTCCTCAGGATGCCGGGGCATAGTCGACGACGACCGCGGCGTGGTCGCTCACCCGCTCGGGGCCGCTCGCCGGCCGGTCGGTCCCGGCGCTCACGGCCCGCCGCGCCAGGCCGGGGGAGGCGAGGTGGTAGTCGATCCGCCAGCCGGTGTCCCGGTCGAAGGCCCCACCCATCCACGACCACCACGACATCGGGCCGGTCCGGTCCGGATGGGCCCGGCGCACGACGTCGATGAGCGTGCGCGGGGAGGTGATCGAGGAGAACCACTCGCGCTCCTCGGGGAGGAAGCCCTCGGACGTGCGGTTGGAGCGGGGGTTGGTCAGGTCCAGCTCGGTGTGGGCGACGTTGAGGTCGCCGAGGAGCAGGAACTCCCGACCCGCGGCCCTGGCTGCCTTGCGGGCGCGGTCGAGCTGCCGGGCGAAGGCGGCGAGGAAGCCCATCTTGCGCTCGTACTTCGCCCCGCCGTCGGGCTCCTCGCGACCGCCGGGCTTCTGCAGGTGGGCCGGCAGACCTCCCTTCGGCAGGTAGAGGGAGGCCACCGTGAGCGCCTCGTCGGCGAGATCGACCTCGACGTAGCGTCCCTCGGGGGCGAAGGGGGACAGTCCGCGCGCCATCGTCCCCGCCGGGGAGGGCTCGGCGTCGGTGTGCTCCTCGCCGGCGGCCCGCATGAGGGCCTCGCCGCTCCAGGTGCGCACGGCCTCCGGCCGGCGTCGGGTGAGCACGGCGACGCCATTGCGCCCGGCGATCTGGCCCGGCTCGTAGGTCAGGTGGTGCGACCCGAAGACCCCGCTTGGGAGCTTGTCCGGCGAGCAGCGCACCTCCTGCAGCGCGACGACGTCCGGGTCACGCTCGGCGAGCCAGGACTCGAAGCCGCGGCGCTGGGCCGCGCGGATGCCGTTGACGTTGAAGGTGGCGACGCGCATGGGGGTGCGAAGGGGCGATCAGCCGCGGATGGCAGCGAGGTCGTCCGGCGTCGGCTGGGCGACGATGTCGTCGTTGTCGGGGTGCTTGCCCAGCCACTTCTTGACGTAGGGGCACACCGGGACGACCGTCTTGCCCTCGGCGCGGGTCGCGGCCACGGCCTCCTCGACGACGACCCCGGCCAGGCCCTGGCCGCCGAACTCCTCGCCGATCTCGGTGTGGAAGAAGACCCGACGCTCGCCCCGGTCGAGGAACTGGGCGAAGCCGGCGACGGCCCCGTCCGCGGTGATCTCGAAGCGGTCCGGGGGGCTCTGACGGCTCACTGAGGTGCTCATGGGGCCACCCTGTCACGGGCCGGTGACAGGCCCCCTTCGCCCCCGGGAGCGCATGTGATGGTGTTCTCATCCACGGGACAAAAAAGTGGTCTGGGCGTCGTGACGGTTACCGTAACCCCCAGACCAATGCCCGACGAACGACGGAGGCCAGCTTGTCTGCAACCGCGCTCCACCCGCTCTTCCAGGATCATTTCGACGAGGTCATCGGCCGGAACCCCGGCGAAAAGGAGTTCCACCAGGCCGTCTACGAGGTGATGCAGTCCCTCTCCCCGATCGCCGGGCGCGTCCCCGAGTACGCCCAGTGGTCGATCCTCAAGCGGGTGTGCGAGCCGGAGCGCCAGATCATCTTCCGCGTGCCGTGGACCACTGACTCCGGTGACGTCGAGATCAACCGTGGCTTCCGGGTCGAGTTCAACTCAGCGCTCGGCCCGTACAAGGGTGGTCTGCGCTTCCACCCGAGCGTCAACCTCTCGATCATCAAGTTCCTCGGCTTCGAGCAGATCTTCAAGAACTCCCTGACCGGCCTGCCCATCG
>JBQGNO010000011.1:0-17252 GCA_052087725.1 Janibacter sp.
CGTCGGAGGCCTGGAGCTGGTCGGGGGTCCACTCGCTGAGCGGTCGGTCCCGCTCGGACTCGCTGCGCCCGCGCTCGATGAGGACGAAGACGAGCGTCGTCCAGAAGACGAGGTGGACGGTCGTCTCGAGGGCTCCCCACACGGTGCGGCCGACCAGCCCACCGAAGTCCGGCTCGGACCCGAGGAGCTCCGTGACCACGGTGACCCCGACGACGATCGGGATCACGACGACGAGCAGGACCCGGATGAGTCGGACGTAGTCCGCGAAGATCGCCGGCCCGATGAGGTGCTGCGGCCGGCTGCCGTACTCGCGGGCGAGGATGTCCGGGTCACCCAGCTCGGTGATCGCGTGACGCTCGGCCTCGCGCGGATCCTCCCCGGCGGCGACCCGCCCCTCGATCGTCTCGTCGAGGGTGCCGCGCAGCTCCTGCGCGACGTCGGGTCCGGTCTCCGGCGGGAGCTGTCGGGACACGGCCCACACGTAGCGGTCGGTCAGGCTGGTCGTGCTCATGACTGGTCTCCGTCCAGTGCCGCGACCGCCGAGTCCAACGATCGCCATTCGGTCATCAGGCGGGCCCGGACCTGCGCTCCCGCCGGACTGGTCCGGTAGAACTTGCGCGGCCGGGCCTCGCCGGTGTCCCACTCGCTCGTGAGCAGCCCCTGCTTCTCGAGGCGCCGCAGCAGCGGGTAGAGGGTGTTGCCGTCGACGGCGAATCCAGCGGCGTCGAGCGTCTCGAGGAGGGCATATCCGTACCTCGGGCGCTCGAGGGTGGCCAGGCACGCGAGCACGACGGTGCCGCGCCGCAGCTCCTGGAGGTGCCCTCCGACCAGTTCATCGTCCATGTGCCACACAATAGTGTGCATCACACACTATTGTCCATCACGCACTTCCGGCCCGCGCATTCCCCTAGGGCAATGTGACCTCTCGGGCGCACGACGAAGGGCGGCGGCCACCCCGTGGGGTAACCGCCGCCCTTCACACGTGCTCGGCTCAGAGCGCCTTGAGGATGTCCCCGACGCGCTCCTTGGCGTCGCCGAAGAGCATCTGGGTGTTCTCCTTGAAGAACAGCGGGTTCTGCACGCCCGCGTAGCCGGTGGACATGGACCGCTTGAAGACGATGACCTCCTTGGCGTTCCACACCTCGAGCACCGGCATGCCGGCGATCGGGCTGTTCGGGTCCTCGGCCGCGCCGGGGTTGACCGTGTCGTTGGCGCCGATGACGAGGACGACATCCGTCTCCGGGAAGTCGTCGTTGATCTCGTCCATCTCGAGCACGACGTCGTAGGGCACCTTGGCCTCCGCGAGGAGGACGTTCATGTGCCCCGGGAGGCGACCGGCGACGGGGTGGATGCCGAAGCGGACGTCCACTCCCTTCGCCCGCAGCTGCGCCGTGAGGTCGGCGACCGGGTACTGCGCCTGGGCCACGGCCATGCCGTACCCCGGGGCGATGACGACCGAGGAGGCGTCGGCGAGCATCTCGGCGACCGACTCCACGTTGATCTCGCGGTGCTCACCCTGGTCCTCGTCACCGCCGGAGGTCACCTGACCGTCCGAGCCGAAGCCGCCGGCGATGACCGAGATGAAGGAGCGGTTCATCGCCTTGCACATGATGTAGGACAGGAAGGCACCCGAGGAGCCGACCAGCGCACCGGTGACGATGAGCAGGTCGTTGGAGAGCATGAAGCCCGCCGCGGCCGCGGCCCACCCGGAGTAGCTGTTGAGCATCGAGACCACGACCGGCATGTCACCGCCACCGATGGAGGCGACGAGGTGCCAGCCGAAGGCCAGTGCGATGACCGTCATGATCGCCAGCGGGATCAACGACGGGGAGATGACGAACCAGACGCACAGCGCGACCGAGACGAGCACCGCGGCGAGGTTGAGCCAGTGGCGCATGGGCAGCGCCAGCGGGGAGGACTTCATCTTCGCGCTGAGCTTGAGGTAGGCCACGATCGAGCCGGTGAAGGTCACCGCACCGATGAAGATGCCGACGAAGACCTCGCCGTTGTGGATGCCGACCATGTCGGCGGCCTCGAGACGGGCGTGCTCGGCCACGGCCTCCTCGCTGTCGCCGTGGGCGCCCAGGAAGGAGTTGTAGCCGACGAGCACGGCCGCGAGACCGACGAAGGAGTGCATCATCGCGATGAGCTCCGGCATGCCGGTCATCTCGACGCGACCGGCGATCCGCACACCGATGGCGCCACCGAGGGCCATCGTGACCACGAGGACCCCCAGGCCCCACTTGCCGGCGTCCGCGGCCGAGCCGGGACCGGAGTAGACCCCGTCGATGACCAGCGCGATCGTGGCGACGAGCGCGATGACCATGCCGGCGATACCGAACCAGCTGCCGTGCCTGGCGGACTCGTGCTTGCTGAGACCAGCAAGGCTGAGGATGAACAAGAGCGCCGCGACGATGTAGGCGGCGGTGACGACTGTGGAGAGCACGACTCAGCCCTTCCGGAACATGTTGAGCATCCGGCTGGTGACGGTGAAGCCACCGAAGACGTTGATGCTGGCGAAGAAGATGGCAGCGGCGGCGACGATCTGGATCGCGATATTCGAGGACGTCACCTGCAGCAGGGCGCCGACGACGATGATCCCGGAGATCGCATTGGTCACCGACATCAGCGGGGTGTGCAGCGCGTGGTGCACATTGCCGATGACGTAGAAGCCGATGACCACCGCGAGGGCGAAGACGATGAAGTGCGACAGGAAGGCCGCGGGCATGAAGGCGGCGGCGATGAGGAAGAGCGCCGCGGCACCGCCGATGAGCCAGAACTTGCGGTTCGGGTCGACCGGCTTCTTCGGCTCCGGCTCCGGGGCCGGCTCCTTCGCCGGGACGGAGCTCGCCGCGGAGACCTGGACCGGTGGCGGTGGCCAGAGCGTCTCCTTCTCCTGCGTCACGGTCATCCCGCGCACGACCTGGTCCTCGAGGTCGAGGACCGCCCGGCCGTCCTTGTCCGGGGTGAGGAGCTTGAGCAGGTTGACGATGTTGGTGCCGTACAGCTGGCTCGCCTGCGTGGGCAGGCGTCCGGCCAGATCGGTGTACCCGATGATCCGCACACCGTTGTCCGTGACGACCCGCTCGTCGGCGACGGACCCGGCGACATTGCCGCCGGAGCCGGCCGCCATGTCGACGATGACCGAGCCGGGCTTCATCGAGGCGACCATCTCCTCGGTGATCAGCCGCGGCGCCTCGCGGCCCGGGATCAGGGCCGTGGTGATGATGATGTCGACGTCCTTGGCCTGCTCGGCGTAGAGCTCGGCGGCCTTGGCGTTGAAGTCGTCCGACGCCTCCTTGGCGTAACCGTCGCTCGAGACCTCCTGCTCGACATCGACCTGGAGGAACTCCGCCCCCATCGACTCGACCTGCTCGGCCACCTCGGGCCGCACGTCGAAGGCCCGCACGATCGCGCCCAGCGAGCCCGCCGCACCGATTGCGGCCAGGCCGGCCACACCGGCGCCGCAGACGAGGACCTTGGCCGGCGGCACCTTGCCCGCGGCCGTGACCTGTCCGGTGAAGAGCCCGCCGAACTCGTGGGCCGACTCGACCACCGCGCGGTAGCCGGCGATGTTGGCCATCGAGGACAGCACGTCCAGCGACTGCGCGCGCGAGATCCGCGGGACGGCGTCCATGGCCATCGCGGTCACGCCCTGGGCGCGCAGCGCCTCGACGGTGTCGGGGTTGAGGGCCGGCGCGAGAAGGGAGGCGAGGACCGCCCCCGACTTCAGCCGCGGCATCTCGTCGGTGGTGGGTGCGTTGACCTTCGCGACGATGTCGCTGGCCCACACCTCCTCGGGGTCACCGAGGGTCGCACCGGCATCGACATATTTCTGGTCCGGGTAGGCGGAAGCCGTGCCGGCGCCGGGCTCGACGCTCACGTCGTAGCCGAGCTTGATCAGCTGCTCCACGGTCTTCGGTGTCGCGGCTACTCGGGTCTCCCCGGCCTTCGACTCCTTGGGTACGCCAAGTCGCATCGTCACTCCAGTACAGGGGTGTTGTGGATGTGGGTCGAGGGGCAACCTACGACAGGCTGCGACGATCGCGCTCCCTTTGTGATGGGGATGATGATCACACGCCACAGGGTGAGACGGCCTGCCCCGGATGCGGCGGGACGGGTACGGGGCCCGTTCGGCGAGAGCGCCCCCCGGGCCACGCACTGGGCCTACTGAGGAGTAACCTCTGCTGCGTGGATGACTACGACGAGGTCAGTGGCGGCGCACGAGCCGTGGCCGCAGCCGCCGCGCACGGCGTGGACACGATGTTCACCCTCTCCGGGGCGCACATCTTCCCGCTCTACGACGGCGCGCTGCAGGCGGATCCGCCGGTGCGCCTCATCGATGTGCGCCATGAGCAGACCGCGGTCTTCGCCGCCGAGGCGATGGGCAAGCTGACCCGACTCCCGGGCCTGGCCGCGCTCACCGCCGGGCCGGGAGTGACCAACGGCGTCAGCGCGATCACCCAGGCGCACTTCTCCGGCTCCCCGATGGTGCTCCTCGGCGGCCGGGCCGCGAGCTACTCGTGGGGCCGCGGCGCGCTGCAGGAGTTCGACCACCCGCCACTGCTCACCCCGATCACCAAGCACGCCGGGACCGTCCACTCGGTGGAGAAGGTCGCCCCGGCGGTCGACGAGGCCTTCCGCCTGGCGGCCGCCAGCCATCGCGGCCCGGTCTTCCTCGACGTCCCGATGGACGAGCTCTACAACGACACGGACGGGGTGCCCGTCGACGCCTCGACCACAGCGCCGGTACCTGCGGGCGAGCCGGACGTCGCCGAGATCGCCCGGCTGGTCGCCACCGCCTCCCGACCCCTGCTCGTCCTCGGGTCCGATGTGTGGAGCGACGGGGCGGAGGAGGCGGCCCGGCGCTTCGTCACCGACCTCGGCATCCCGACCCTGACCAACGGTATGGGTCGCGGCATCGTCCCCGCCGGGCACGACCTGCTCGTCGGCAAGGCCCGCCGCAGCGCGGTCGGCACGTGCGACCTGGCGATCGTCGTCGGCACCCCGCTCGACTTCCGGCTCCAGTACGGGGCCTTCGGCGGGCACGCGGGCGCTCCCGATGCCGCCGTCGTCCACGTCGGCGACTCCCCCGCCCAGGTGAGCGGCCACGCGACGCTTGCCGCGAGCGCGGCCGGGGACCTCACCTCCTTCTTCGACACCCTGCAGTCGCAGGTCGAGGCGAGCGGCCACCCCGACTGGTCGGAGTGGTCATCGGGCCTGGCGGATGAGGCCGACGCGCGCGCTGCCGCCGACCGGGAGCTGCTCACGAGCGCGGTGGACCCGGCGCACCCCGCCCGGATCTACGGCGAGCTGCTCCCCCGCCTCGCCGACGACGCCGTCGTCATCGGCGACGGCGGCGACTTCGTCTCCTGGGCCGGGCGCTTCATCGAGCCGACCCGCCCCGGTGGGTGGCTCGACCCGGGCCCTTTCGGCTGCCTCGGCGCCGGCCTCGGTGCCGCGATCGCGGCCCGGGTGGCCCGCCCTTCGTCCCAGGTGGTGCTCCTCCTCGGTGACGGAGCCTCCGGCATGTCGCTCATGGACGTCGACACGCTCGTGCGCCACCGGCTCCCGGTCGTGATGATCATGGGCAACAACGGCGCGTGGGGCCTGGAGAAGCAGCCGATGCAGATGCTCTACGGCTACGACGTCGCCGCGGACCTCACGCCGCGGACCCGCTACGACCAGGTCGTCACCGCCCTCGGCGGAGCGGGCGAGATGGTCACCGACCCCGCGCAGATCGGGCCCGCCCTGGACCGGGCCTTCGCCTCCGGCGTGCCGTACCTGGTGAACATCATCACCGACCCGGAGCTCCCCTACCCGCGCGCGACGACCGGCATGTGAGGTGACGCGCGGGTACGACGACAGGCTCCGACCGCCGGTGGCCCGCCACCCCCTGAATTCCCAGGGATCGATACCCCACCCCCACGCACCATGTCGTCGTACCCGCGAGTCACCACTGGGCAGGCGGCGCTCGACGGCGGAGGGGGCCCCGCTCAGCGGGTGAGCCGGTCGAGGACACCGGCCAGAAGCGCCTCGCGCAGTGCGGGCGGGGCGAGGTCGAGCAGGGCGTTGACCTCGGCCATGCGCTCGGGCACCCGCAGCGACCCGTCTCCACCGCCGAGCCCGGCGATCGCGAGCAGCCCGTCCAGGGTCGCCTCGTCGAGGCCGGCCGGGTCGATCTGCTGGGCGGCCGCCGCGAGCTGAGGGTCCACCTCGACGGGCCCGGCCACCTGCGCCGCAGCCACCGACGCGGTGAGCGCACCGATCAGCTCGTCCACGTGGGCCGCCGTCGCCGCGCACACCGAGAGATGCAGCGTGGCCGGGTGCTCGGCGAAGGACATCTGCGGCTGCACGAGCCAGCCGCGCGAGCCCATCTCATCGGCGACCGTGAAGACATCGCAGCTCTCGTCGGCCACGAGGGCGAGCAGCGTCGAGTCGGGAGCGACGAGGACGCGCAGCCCGTCGACGCCCTCGACCGCCGCGGCGACCTCGAGGGTGGCCGAGCGGGCCCGCCCCGTCAGCTCGCGGTAGCCGTCGAGCCCGATCGCGTGGACGACCGCCCAGGCGGCGGCCAGGGGGCCACCGGACTTCGTGGACTGGAGCGTCGTGTTGAGCATCGTGTAGCCGGGCCAGGCCGCCGAGGCGAAGAAGTGCCCCGTCCGCAACGCCGGGTCCCGGTGCAGCAGAAGGGAAATGCCCTTGGGTGTGTAGGCGTACTTGTGCAGGTCGACGGAGATGCTCGTGACCCCTTCGAGCGCGAAGGTCCATGGCGGCACGTCCTCGAGGAAGGGCAGCACCCACCCACCGATGCAGGCATCGACATGACACCGGATGCCGCGCTCCGCGGCGAGCGCCGCCACCTGCTCGATCGGGTCGATGACCCCGTGGGCGTAGGACGGCGCCGAGGCGACGACGAGGACGGTGCGGTCGGTGATCGTCGCGGCCATCGCCTCCGGGTCCGCACGCAGAGTCACCGGATCGACGGGGACGGACGTGATCTCGACACCGAGCAGGTGGCCCGCCTTGTGCACCGCGGCGTGCACGCTCGACGGCGCCACGACCTGCGGACGCTCGACCTGCGGGGCGCCGTTGCGTGCGGCGAGCACTGCGAGGAGGAGCGACTCGGTCCCACCGGAGGTGGCCACGCCGGTGGTCCCGGGCGGGCCGTCGAGGAGGTCACGGGCCAGCGCCACGAGGTCGGACTCGAGGGTGGCGAGCGACGGGAAGGCTGTCGGGTCGAGGCCATTGGTCGCGGCGAACTGCGTCAGCGCCTCCCGACCGATCTCGTCTGCCTCGGCGAGGCCCGAGTCGTAGACATAGCTCAGGGTCCGGCCCCCGTGGGTGGGCAGGTCGTCCGAGCGCAGGTCCGCCAGCGCGGCCCGCACCGCCTCGGCTCCGGCCGGTCGGCTCCAGTCCAGGGGTTGAGTGCTCATGGCAGGTCCTTCCCGGCGGCGATGACCGTCGCCTCGTCGATCCGGTAGTGGCGCAGGAGGAGAAGGGAGCCCAGCACCAGTGCCGCAGGCAGCAGCGTGAAGCCGAGCGTCATCGCCGTCAGGGCGCCATCGGGCTGGACGGCGTGGCCATCGGTCGAGGAGACGTACCCGCCGAGCATGAGCACGAGTCCGTAGACCCCCGGACCGAGCGCGAGCCCGAGGGTCTCGACGGCGGTCCAGACGCCCGTGTACACACCCACCCGGCTCTCCCCCGTCCGGTCGGCATCCACGGCGGCCGCATCAGGGAGCATCGCCATCGGGAACATCTGGGTCCCGGCGTACCCGACACCCACGAGCGCGAGGGCCGCGGCCACCGGGACGAGGCCGAGGTCATGGGTGACCCACACGAGGACCGCCCCGGCAGCGAGGCAGATCGAGGACACGACGAAGGCGGGACGCTTGCCGGTGCGCCGACCGACCCGCTCCCACACCGGGGTGACGACGAGCGCGGGGCCGACGAAGGCGACGAAGAGGACCGTCGCCGCGCCCGGGTCGCCGAGCACCCATCGCGCCATGTAGTCGACGCCGGCGAGCATCGTGCCCGTCGCGAGCGCCTGGAGGGCGAAGGTGAGCAGCAGAGCACGAAAGTCCTGGGCAGCGGCGACGATCCGCAGCTGCTCGCGCAGTGATCCTCCGGCGGCGACCTGCTCGACGGGGGCCACCCCCTTCGTCCCCCACCAGGCACCGACGGCGCCGAGGAGGATGAGGAGACCGACGAAGACCCCGACGGCCCGGTATCCCCACTCCGGGCCGAGCGCGTCACGCAGCGCCGGCGAGGCGCCGCCGGCCACGAGGATCGTCAGGGCGAGGACGGCCACCCGCCAGGTCATCAGGCGGGTGCGCTCGCCGTAGTCGCGCGTCAGCTCGGCCGGCATCGCGACGTAGGGGACCTGGAAGAAGGCGTAGGCACTCGCGCAGGCGAGGAAGAGCAGGGCCACCCAGGCCGCGGCGAGAGCCGGCGGCGCCGTCGGGCCGGCGAAGAGCAGCGCGAAGAGGAGGGCCAGCGCGGCACCCGCGCGGATGAGGAAGGGCCGCCGGCGGCCGCCCGGGTGGGTGCTGCGATCGGACAGGCGCCCGGCGACCGGGTTGAGCAGGACGTCCCAGGCCTTGGGCAGCAGGACGATCAGCCCGGCGAGGCCGGCCGCGATGCCGAGCCGGTCGGTGAGATAGGGCAGGAGCAGCAGCCCGGGGACCGTCCCGAAGGAGCCCGTGGCGACCGAGCCGAGCCCGTACCCACGCCTCACCCGGGTCGGCAGCACTGCCGGAGTGACACCCATGATCCGGAGGTTACTCGTGAGTTGGTAGCCGGGGTGAGAGACTTCCCGCCATGCGCCAGATCCGACAGAGCCGGAAGCTCAAGGACGTTCGTTATGACGTGCGGGGGCCCATCCTCGTCGAGGCCCAGCGGCTCGAGGCGGAGGGCCACAAGATCCTCAAGCTGAACATCGGCAACACCGCACCCTTCGGCTTCGATGCCCCGGAGGCCATCGTCGCCGACATGACGCGGCACCTGCCGGAAGCCCAGGGCTATGTCGACAGCAAGGGCATCTACTCGGCGCGCACGGCGGTGGCGCAGTACTACCAGTCCAAGGGACTGAAGGACACGACCGTCGAGGACGTCTACATCGGCAACGGCGTCTCCGAGCTGATCTCGATGGTGCTGCAGGCCTTCGTCGACAACGGCAACGAGATCCTCGTCCCGGCTCCCGACTACCCGCTGTGGACCGGCGCGGTCTCGCTCGCCGGCGGCACGCCCGTGCACTACCGGTGCGACGAGGACAACGGCTGGAACCCCGACCTCGAGGACATCGAGGCCAAGATCACCGACAACACCCACGCGATCGTCATCATCAACCCGAACAACCCGACGGGCGCCGTGTACTCGCCGGAGATCGTGCGCGGGCTCGTCGACATCGCGCGGCGGCACGATCTCGTCGTCATGGCCGACGAGATCTACGAGAAGATCATCTTTGATGACGCGGTCCACCACCACGCTGCGAAGTTCGCCGACGACGACGTCCTGTGCCTCACCTTCTCCGGGCTGTCCAAGGCCTACCGGGTGTGCGGCTACCGCGCCGGATGGGTGATGATCTCCGGCCCCAAGCACGAGGCCGCGGACTTCCTCGAGGGCCTGACCCTGCTGGCCAACATGCGTATGTGCTCCAACGTCCCGGCCCAGCACACGATCCAGACGGCACTCGGCGGGTACCAGTCCATCGACGAGCTCGTCGTGCCCGGCGGGCGCTACCACGACCAGATCAAGCTCGCCTCGCGCCTGCTCAACGAGATCCCCGGGGTCAGCTGCGTCGAGCCCAAGGGAGCGCTGTACTGCTTCCCCCGCCTCGACCCGGAGGTCTACCGCATCGAGGACGACGAGGCCTTCGTCATCGAGCTGCTCCAGGCGAAGAAGATCCTCGTCACCCACGGCACCGGCTTCAACTGGCCCGGCACCGACCACTTCCGCCTCGTGGCGCTCCCCGACGAGGACGTGCTCACCGAGGCGATCGGCCGGATCGCCGAGTTCCTGGAGACCAAGCGGGCGTGAGCGAAGGGAGGGTCCTCGCCGCCGTCGGCGCGGGCGGAGCCATCGGGTCCCTCGGCCGCTGGCTGGTCGCGCTCGCCGCCGGAGGAGCCGTCTGGGGCACCCTGCTCGTCAACGTCACCGGCGCCTTCGCACTGGGCCTGCTCGTCGCCCGGCTCGAGCACGGCGATTACAGCCCCCTGCTGCGACCCTTCCTCGCGGTGGGGCTCCTCGGCGGGTGGACGACCTACTCGACCTTCGCCCTCGACGGGCACGCGCTCGCCGGATCGCTCCCTTCGCTGCTCGGCTATCTCGCCGCCTCGATCGGCCTCGGCCTGCTCGGCGCCCTGGCCGGGATGCTGCTCGGCGAGCGCCTGGGGCACGGTGGCGCGACGGACGCCACGACGGTCACCGAGGAGGAGTCGTGACCGCGCTCCTCGTGGCCATCGGCGCCGCCCTCGGTGCCGTGTGCCGCCACCTCGTGACGACGGCGATGCGCTCGCGGCTCAGTGCCACCCCTGCGGGCGCCGTCCTCACGGTCAACGCCAGCGGCTCGCTCCTGCTCGGGCTCGTCGCGGGGCAGGCCTCGGGCGCTGCCCCGGGCTGGCTGCTGCCCCTCGTGGGCATCGGCTTCTGCGGGGCCTACACGACCTTCGCCACCCACGCCGTCGAGGTGGTGTCGGCGGCACGGGCGAGCCGGGCCCGCCACGCGCTCGCCGACCTCCTGCTCAACCTCGCCCTCGGGACTCTGCTGGTCAGCGTGGGCTACTCGATCACCGGGTGATCAGAGCGAGGGCTGGGCCTTCGCTGCCTCGAGGCGCGCCGAGACGTCCGTCCAGTTGACGAGGTCCCAGAGCCGCTCGATGTAGTCCGGCTTCACGTTCTTGTACTGCAGGTAGTACGCGTGCTCCCAGGCGTCGAAGGCCAGGAGCGGGGTCATCCCCGCAGCGACATTGCCGTGGTGGTCGTAGACCTGCGTGACGACGAGTCGCTGCCCGAGCGGCTCCCATGCGAGCACACCCCAGCCGGAGCCCTGCGTCGTCGCCGTCGCCTTCGTCAGCTGGGCGCGGAACTTGTCGAAGGTGCCGAAGTGCTCGTCGATCGCGCTCCCGAGCGTGCCGTCCGGCTTGTCACCACCGTCCGGGGAGAGGTTCTGCCAGAAGATCGAGTGCAGGACGTGACCGGAGATGTTGAAGGCCAGCGTCTTCTCCAGACCGACGATGCCGCCGAACTCGCCCTTGTCCCGGGCCTCGGCGATCTGCTCGACGGTGTCGTTGGCGCCCTTGACGTAGGTCGCGTGGTGCTTGGAGTGGTGCAGCTCGAGGATCTCGCCGCTCATGGCGGGCTCGAGCGCGCCGTAGTCATAGGGCAGGTCGGGAAGGGTGTACATGAGACCTCCATTGATGCGAATTACTTGCAATTGCGCACTCTTCCACGTCTCGCGGCGAGGGTCCACAAAAGGCGACCCTGACTGCGACGGGCGAAGGGGGCGCCGGATCGAGTCGGGGCTGCCACAGCTGCCTGGACGTCCTAGGATCGCCTCATGACCGAGCGCGACCCCATTGCCGAGGCCCACGACCAGTGGGTCTCCCACGGCTGGACGGAGGCGGCGGACGGCATGGCGCTGATGACCTCCATCGTCCGCGCCCAGCAGCTGATCCACGAGCGGGTCGAGGCGACCCTGCGGCCCCACGAGCTGACCTTCGCCCGATTCGAGATCCTGCGCCTCCTCGCCTTCAGTCGGCGACAGTCGATGCCGATGAGTCGCCTCGGCTCGCTCCTCCAGGTCCATGCCACGTCCGTGACCAGCGCGGTGGACCGCCTCGAGAAGCAGGACCTCGTGGAGCGGCTGCGGCGCCAGTCCGACCGCCGCGTCATCCTCGCCTCCCTCACCCCCACCGGCGAGGCCCTCGTCGAGCGGGCGACGGCGGACCTCAACGCGCAGGTCTTCGCCTCCCCCGGCCTCGACCCCGACGCGGTGCGCTCCGCGACGCGACTGCTCACCTCCCTTCGCTCTGCACATGGGGACACCGTCGCCCAGCGCCTGGCCTGACGCCCACGATGGGTGAGGTGTCGCCACTTACTTGGATGTCCTAGTATCGACGTGTACCGACACACTCGATGACGAGGACCCCACATGTCTGCGCCCGCCAAGCCCGAGCTGCACTCCCCGACCCACCCGGTCCGCTTCGTGACCGCGTCCGCGCTCTTCGACGGCCACGACGCCTCGATCAACATCATGCGGCGGATCATGCAGAGCCAGGGGGCGGAGGTCGTCCACCTCGGGCACAACCGCTCGGTCCAGGAGGTCGTCGACGCGGCGATCGACGAGGACGTGCAGGGCGTCGCCGTCTCGTCCTACCAGGGCGGGCACGTCGAGTACTTCGAGTACCTCACCCAGCTGCTGCGCGAGCAGGGCGCCGGGCACGTCCAGGTCTTCGGTGGTGGCGGCGGCGTCATCGTCCCCGAGGAGATCCAGCGCCTGCGTGATGCCGGCGTGACGATCTTCTCCCCCGAGGACGGACAGCGCCTCGGCCTGCCCGGCATGATCAACACGCTCATCGCCGACTGCGACATCGACGTCTGGGAGAAGGGACCCGTCGCCCTCGAGCCCGTGCTCGCCGGTGAGCGCGCCGCCATCGCGCGGGCGATCTCCGGCGCGGAGCTCGGCCACCTCGACGCGACCTTCCTCTCCGGCATCGCCGATGCGGCGGCGAAGTCCACCACCCCCGTCCTCGGCCTGACCGGCACCGGCGGCTCCGGCAAGTCCTCGCTCACCGACGAGCTCGTGCGCCGCTTCCGCGTGGACCAGCAGGACAAACTGCGCGTCGCCGTCATCGCCGTCGACCCGACCCGCCGCAAGGGCGGTGGCGCCCTCCTCGGCGACCGCATCCGGATGAATTCGCTCGGCGAGAGTCATTCGGGGTGTTCTCCTGTGTTTTTTCGATCGCTGGCCACCCGTGGCGAGCGCGAGGTCCCCGACGCCCTGCAGACGGTCATCGACATCACCAAGGCCGCGGGCTACGACCTCGTCATCGTCGAGACCCCCGGCATCGGCCAGGGCGACGCCGCGATCCTCCCCTACGTCGACGTCCCGATGTACGTCATGACGCCGGAGTTCGGGGCGGCCAGCCAGCTGGAGAAGATCGACATGCTCGACTTCGCCGAGGTCGTCGCGATCAACAAGTTCGAGCGCCGCGGAGCCGCCGATGCACTGCGCGACGTCGCCCGGCAGCTCGTGCGCAACCGCGAGGCCTTCGGCCAGCGGCCGGAGAGCATGCCGGTCTTCGGCACCTCCGCCGCGACCTTCAACGACGACGGTGTCACCGGCCTCTACCACCACCTGCGCGACCTGCTCGAGGACCAGGGACTCGCCGTGGAGGAGGGGCAGCTCGAGCGGGTCGACACGAAGTACTCCACCCGCTTCGACCAGCTCGTCCCGACCACGCGGGTGCGCTACCTCGCGGAGATCACCGAGACGGTGCGCGGCTACCACTCCCGCACCGAGGAGCTGGCCGGCTCCGCCCGCCGCGTCCAGCGCCTCGCCGCTGTCGACGACGAGCTGACCGCCGCCGGCAAGGACGGCCACGGTGTCGACGAGCTCCTCGACGACGCCCGCGCCTCGCTGCCCGTAGAGGTCACCGACCAGATCGAGCAGTGGCCCACCATCGTCGAGTCCTACTCTGGCGAGGAGCAGGTGGTGACGATCCGCGGCAAGGAGATCCACACGAAGCTGACCAAGGAGTCGCTCTCCGGCAACAAGATCTCCCGCGTCGCCCTGCCGAAGTTCACCGACCACGGTGACCTCGTGACCTACTGGCGCTCCGAGAACCTCCCCGGCTACTTCCCGTACACCGCCGGCACCTTCCCCTTCAAGCGGGACAACGAGGACCCGGCGCGCATGTTCGCTGGCGAGGGCGACCCCTTCCGCACCAACCGTCGCTTCAAGCTGCTCTCCGAGGGACAGCCGGCGACCCGCCTGTCCACGGCCTTCGACTCGGTGACCCTCTACGGCCGCGACCCGGGAAAGCGCCCCGACATCTACGGCAAGGTCGGCACCTCCGGCGTCTCCGTCGCCACCCTCGACGACATGAAGGCGCTCTACGACGGCTTCGACCTCGTCTCCCCGACGACGAGCGTGTCGATGACGATCAACGGCCCGGCTCCGACCGTGCTCGCCTTCTTCCTCAACACGGCGATGGACCAGCAGGTCGACCTCTTCCGCGAGCGCGAGGGGCGCGAGCCCGATGAGACCGAGGCCCAGGAGCTGCGGCTGCACGCGTTGCAGACCGTGCGCGGGACCGTCCAGGCGGACATCCTCAAGGAGGACCAGGGCCAGAACACCTGCCTGTTCTCCACCGAGTTCAGCCTGCGGATGATGGCCGACATCCAGGAGTGGTTCATCGAGCAGGGGGTGCGCAACTTCTACTCTGTGTCGATCTCCGGGTACCACATCGCCGAGGCCGGGGCGAACCCCATCAGCCAGCTCGCCTTCACCCTCGCCAACGGCTTCACCTATGTCGAGGCCTACCTCGCGCGCGGGATGGACATCAACGACTTCGCGCCGAACCTGTCCTTCTTCTTCTCCTCGGGCATGGACCCGGAGTACTCGGTCCTCGGCCGCGTCGCCCGCCGGATCTGGGCCGTCGCGATGAAGGAGAAGTACGGCGCCAATGACCGCAGCCAGAAGCTGAAGTACCACATCCAGACGTCCGGTCGGTCGCTGCACGCGCAGGAGATGGACTTCAACGACATCCGCACGACGCTGCAGGCGCTCAACGCCCTCTACGACAATGCCAACAGCCTGCACACCAATGCCTACGACGAGGCCGTGACCACCCCGTCGACGGAGTCGGTGCGCCGCGCGCTGGCTATCCAGCTGATCATCAGCCGTGAGTGGGGCCTGTCCTACAACGAGAACCCGCTGCAGGGCTCCTACGCCATCGACGAGCTGACCGACCTCGTCGAGGAGGCCGTGCTCCTCGAGTTCGACCGGATCAACGACCGCGGTGGCGTCCTCGGCGCGATGGAGACCGGGTACCAGCGGGGCCGGATCCAGGACGAGTCGCTGCTCTACGAGCACGGCAAGCACGACGGGTCCGTCCCGATCGTCGGCGTCAACACCTTCCTCCGCGAGGACGGAGCGAAGGGGGAGCCCGAGGAGATCGAGCTGGCCCGCGCCACCGAGTCCGAGAAGGTCTCGCAGCTCGAGCGCGTGCAGACCTTCCAGGAGACCCACCGCGAGGAGGCCGAGCAGGCGATCGCCCGTCTCAAGGAGGCGGCGACCACCGACGCCAATGTCTTCGCGGTGCTCATGGACGCGGCCCGGGTGTGCAGCCTCCAGCAGGTGACTGATGCCTTCTTCGAGGTGGGCGGTCAGTACCGACGCAACGTGTGAGGTCCTGTCGAGGCTCCTTTCGAGGCTCCTTCGTCGCACCTCAAGGAACGCCCTTCGTCGCACCTCCAGGAACGCTCTTCGTCGCACCTCATGGACGCCATGCGTCACGCCGCCACGGACCCTGAGTACCGTGGCGGCGTGAGCAGTGATCGCTGGCCCGCGCGGGTCTACGCCGCAGGGGAGGACCCGGACTACCGGTTCTCCCTCGCCAACGAGCGGACCTTCCTCGCGTGGCTGCGCACCACCCTCGCGCTCATCGCCGCCGGGGTGGCCGTGGGCGTGCTCGACCTCGGGGTGGACGACGCCTTCGCGCGTGCCCTCTCGGCGATGCTGCTCACGCTCGGCGCGGTCTGCCCCGTCCTCGCCTTCCTGCGGTGGGCCCTCGCCGAGCGCGCCATGCGGCACAACGCTCCGCTTCCCTCGCTCGGGGTCTCGGCAGCGGTGATCACCGGGATCGTGCTCGTGGCCGCCGCGGTGCTCGCGGTCGTCGTCGCGGGATTCTGATCGGGGGATCAGGGACATGAGCGAGCTCGCCAGAGCAGCACCCCACGGGGCCCAGCCGGAACGCACCGCCCTGTCGTGGCAGCGCACCGCGCTCGCCAGCGCCACCGGCGCGGCGATCATCGCCCGCCACTCCGGCGAGACCCTCGGACCGGCCGCCGTCGTCATCCTCCTGGGCACCCTCGCCCTGGCCGCCACCGCCTTCGTCCTCGGCCGCAACCGCTACGCGGCAGCACCCGTCGAGTCCTCGCGGAGACGCGACGGGCGCGCACCCCTCGCCCTCACCCTGGCCGTCCTCGCGATGGCCCTGACCGAACTGCTCGCCCTCGTCATCGCAGGAGGCTGACGTGCCCGTCGACGACCTCGCCACCACCGTCGGGATCGACGCGCCGCCCCAGCGGGTCGTCTCCCTCGTCCCGAGCCTCACCGAGGCGATCGCGGTGTCCGCGCCCGACCTCCTCGTGGGCGCGACCGACTGGTGCACGCACCCTGCCGACCTCGACGTCGCCCGGGTGCGCGGCACGAAGAACCCCAAGCTCGCGGCCATCGCCGACCTCTCCCCCGACCTCGTCGTCGCCAACAAGGAGGAGAACCGCGAGCTCGACGTCCGGCGGCTGCGCGAGCGCGGGGTGCCGGTGTGGGTCACCGACATCGAGGACGTCCCCTCCGCCCTGTCGTCGATGCGCCGCCTCTTCACCGAGGCCCTGCGAAGGGAGGTCCCGGACTGGCTCGAGCGCGCCGAGGGGTTCTGGGGCGCACCGGCCCCCGCGCCCCGCGGCCGGGTCGTCGTCCCGATCTGGCGGGATCCGTGGATGGTCGTCGGGCCGAGGACGTACACCACCGACGTCCTCGTCCGGCTCGGGTGGGGCAATGCCTTCGCGGGGCCGGATGCCGACCCCGACGACCGGTACCCGCACGTCGACCTCGAGCAGATCGACCGGGGCGACATCGACCTCGCCCTCCTGCCGGACGAGCCCTACGAGTTCACCGCGGACGACGGACCGGAGGCCTTCGCGCAGGTCCCGACCCGGCTGGTCAGCGGGCGACTGCTCACCTGGTACGGCCCGGCGATGGTCGAGGCGTACGAGATCCTCAGCCGGGACTGACACCGAGGAGGGAGAGCCCTTCCGGCATCCGCGCCAGGGCGTCCCGCGCGACGAGGAAGCCGACGATCCCGACGATCCACGCGGTCGTCTCGCCGGCGCTGCGCTCCATCCAGTCCCCGACCCTGGTCAGGACCGGCTCGATGCGTCGGTGGGCGAGGGCGCGCAGGGCCAGAAGCACCAGTGCGGGCAGCAGCATGACGAGGCAGTAGCCGGCGAGGGTCGGGGAGACC
>JBQGNO010000012.1:0-12767 GCA_052087725.1 Janibacter sp.
AGTAGCCGGCGAGGCTCGCGACGCGCTCCCCCACGGTGAGCTCCGCTCCGCTGATCAGGGCCGTGGCACCGAGGTAGGGCAGCATCGTCGCCACCTCGAGCAGCGCCGCCGCCAGGGCCAGCCCCATGAGGGCGACGAGGCCCCCGTCGGCCCCCGTCAGCCGGTCACGCCAGCGGGAGACCCGTCCGCCTCCCCTCGCGCCCCCTGATCGACCGATCCAGAAGCTCCACGCGAAGAGGCCCACCCCGACGACCAGCTGGATCCGTGCCGCCACCGGGCCGTCGAGCAGATCGCCGGCACCGTCGAGCACCGCGCGGGCGCCGGCCACGAGGGCCAGACCGAGGGCGAAGTAGAAGACCCCCACCGTCCCGAGGAAGACGAGCACCCGCCGGACCGGTGGGCGGCCGGGCGTGAGCAGGAGCCAGATCGGGATGAGCAGCGTGCCGAAGCTCGTCGAGTCGATGAGCGCCAGCACGGCGAGGGAGGCGGCGAGGGTCGTGGTCACGAACGCCACTCTCGTCCCGCGCCCCGCGGCACACATCGGGCCTTGGACGGACCCTGCAGCGGCGACCTCCACCCTTCGGATGAGAAGGGCGTGCCACTCCTGTGCTGGGATGACCGGGTGAGGACAGCAGGTGAGCTCTGGCGCGGCGCGCGGGCCACTCCCCGGCGGCGTGTGGTGGGCGAGGCCGTGGCCACCTTCGTCATCGGCGTCGCGCTCATCGCCATCGGTCTCGTCGGCACCAGCGGCGACCTCACCCGAGACCTTCCGAGCCCCTGGCTCTTCGCCCTCCCCCTCGCGGCGATCTGCCTGCTGCTGCTCATGAAGCGCCGGCGCCCGGGACTCGCCGCTGCGGCGGGGACCCTCATGCTGCTCGCCGACCAGGTCCTGGGCGGGAGCATCGGGGTCGTCATCGGCTACTTCGACCTCGTCTACTGCGTCGCCCTGTGGGGACGGCCGGCTGTCCTACGCCGCACCGAGATCCTCGTGGCCGTCGCCGTGATCGCCTCTGCAGCAGTGCCCTTCGTGCTCACCGGCGACCTGCGGTCGTCAGCCCTGCTCGCGATCGTCGTCTTCACCCTCCTGGCCACCCCGCTCTGGTGGGGGCGGTCCGTCCGCAGCCAGGCCGAGCTGGCCCGGGTGGCGGCGGCCCGCACCGACGACCTCCGTCGGCTCGCCGAGCTGCGCGAGGTCGAGGTGCTCCGCGAGGAGCGCACGCGCATGGCCCACGAGCTCCACGACGCACTCGCCGGCAACCTCGCCGCCATCGGCATCCACGCCGAGGCCGCCCTCTCCCGACCGTCGCAGGAGGATCCGGGGCAGGACCACCCGTCCCTCGTCGCGATCCGTGGGGCGAGCGTGGCCGCAGCCGACGAGCTGCGGGCCATGGTGCACATCCTGCGCTCCGGGGATGACGAGCGCACCGCCCCGGCACGGCTGGCCGAGATCGACGGCGTCCTCGAGCAGGCTCGGCGCCGCGGCCTGCAGCTCGACGTGGACCGCCCCGGGGCATGGCCGGTCCTGCCGGCGGCGCTCGACCATGCCGCCTACCGGATCGTGCAGGAGGCACTGACCAATGCCGCGAAGCACGCGCCCGGCTCACGGGTGCGGCTGTCCATCACCCCGACCGGCGATGCCCTGCGGATCCGGGTGGACAACACGCTCCCTGCGCAGGGGCCGACCTCCCGCGGGACCGGGGGCGGGGTGGGCCTGGTGAGCATGCGCGAGCGCGCCACGGCCCTGGGCGGGACCTTCACCGCCGGTCGCGTCCGGGAGATCTGGCAGGTCCGGGCCTCCTTGCCGCTGACGGTCGACGAGACCGACCCCAGGCACACCGACGAAGGGAGCCCGACATGACCGTTCGCGTCCTGCTGGCCGACGACCACGCAGCGATCCGGTCCGGCCTGCGCCTCATGCTCGAGCAGTCCGGTGAGATCACCGTGGTGGGAGAGGCCTCGGACGGTGCCGCTGCCGTGACCAATGCCCGCTCGCTCCGCCCCGACATCGTGCTCATGGACATCCGGATGCCCGGCGTCGACGGGATCGACGCGACCCGGGCGATCACGCAGGCCCGCGACGCCGACGTCCTCGTCCTCACGACCTTCGACCTCGACGAGTACGTCTTCGGTGCGCTGCGTGCCGGCGCCGCGGGGTTCCTCCTGAAGACCGTGGACTCGGCGACGCTCGTGGACGCGGTGCTCCGCGTCGCCGCCGGCGAGGGGATGCTCGCCCCCGAGGTCACCCGTCGACTGCTCACCGAGTTCGCCGCCGCTCCCCCGAGCGACAGCCCGACCCCGCCTGCAGTGATCGACGAGCTCACCCCGCGCGAGCACGAGGTCCTCGTCGGGCTGGGCCGTGGGTGGTCCAACGGCGACCTCGCGAGGGACCTGGTGATCTCCGAGGCGACGGTGAAGTCGCACGTCTCCCGGGTCCTGGCCAAGCTCGACTGCAGCTCACGGATGCAGGCGGCCGTCCTCGCGCGTGAGGTTGGCTTGGTCTGAGGGTGTCAGTGGCTTCGAGGCTCGCGCCCGGGGGCGCTCGCACCTCAGCCAGCGTGTGGGGGGCGCTCGCACCTCAGCCAGCGTCCGGGGGCCAGCGTCTGTATGCACGAAGGGGGCCGATCACCTCGCGGTGACCAACCCCCTTCGCCGTGACTCCGTCGCCCTCAGGGGACGACGAAGCGTGGTGCTCAGCGCTTCTTCGGACCCACTGCGGAGAGGGCATTGATGATGCCGTCTCCGTAGAAGCCGTTGAACTCCTCGTCACCGACGCACTCCGCGTTGTAGGAATCCGGGACCGGAGCCGGGTAGTCGAAGAGGCTCGGCTCGGGGCAGGCCTTGTCCCGAGCGGAATCCATGAGGATGCTCTTCGTCTGGTCCGCGTCGAGACCGTAGCCCGCACGGCCGTGCTGCTTGCCGTACCGGCTGACGATCAGGGCCGAGACACCCGCCGCGTGCGGCGAGGCCATCGAGGTGCCCTGGTAGTACTCGTAGTAGCCGCACTGCTCCTTGCCGCGGTACTTGCCGCAGTCCTTGAAGACCGAGCCCTCGGCCTCGGGCGTGACATTGCCGTCCTCGTCGACGGACCCCTCGGCCTTGACGACGTTCTCCGGGACGGAGGAGAGGATCAGCGACGACGGGGTCGTGCCCTCGGCGCCCTCGGAGTCGTAGGCGTCGCCACCGGGGGCGGCCACCTCGATCTCACCGGAGTCGGTGTTGGTCGTGTAGTTCGAGTAGTAGGCCTTGCGCTCCGACGGGCCGACCGAGGAGACACCGATGACCTCCGGACCCTCGACGGGGAGGTCCATGCAGCTCGCGTCGTCGATGGTGCGGTCGTGCTCGTTGCCCGCGGGGTAGTTGGGACTCGAGCTGTCCGTGCCCGGGTTGGCCAGGTCGGTGGCGGCATTGCCCAGGGCACCGACCATCGTCACGTCCTTGTCGTTCGCGTAGCGCAGGGCACGCGAGACGGACTCGATGATCATGTCCTGCTCGGCGGCCTCCTCCGGGCTGTCCTCGGGAGCACCCCCCTGGCAGTAGTAGGCCCACGGGTCGACGTAGAAGCTCATGTTGACCACGTCGAGTCCGGCATCCGCGGCGTACGTCAGGGCGTTGACCGTCGGGCCGACGAAGAAGTACCCGGCGTCCTGACCGGCACGGACGTTGACGATCCCGACCTCGGGCGCGACACCGCTGACCCCGATGCCGTTCCTCGCCGCGGCGACCGTGCCCGCGACGTGGGTGCCGTGGCCGCCCTGGTCGACATCGGCCGGGTCGACGCAGGACGCGACCTCGCAGGGACCGTCGATCTCCGGGATGTCGGTGGTGAAGTTGCGCGAGAGCTTGTGGTCGAAGTTCGGCGCGATGTCGGGGTGACTGGCGTCGACACCGGTGTCGATGATGCCGACCTTGACGCGCTTGTCGCCGGACTCGATCTTGTGCGCCGCCGGCGCCTGGATCATATCCATGCCCCAGAGCTTCTCGTCGAGCGGGTCGGGCCCCTTCTTGCCCTTGCCGTGGCCCTTGCCCTTGCTCGGGGCCGAGGCCTTGCCGGCCGCGAGGTCCGGCCGCTCGACCGAGTCCTTCTTCTCCTTCGCCGGCGCCGACGGTGAGCGGCCGACGATGCCCTCGTCCGCCGCACCGAAGACGCCCTTCATCGCGCGGGCCTTCTGCGCGAAGTCCGCGTCGGACGACGTCACGGTGACCATGCCGACCTTGTTGTTGATCGACGAGACCGTGGCCCCCTTCGCCTCGAGGCGGGTGGCGAGCGCCTTGGCGCTGTCCCCTCGATCGGCGAGAACCACGAAGTTGCCGGTGGCGCCGCTCGTCGACGCGGACGCGCCGGCGTCCGCAGTCGGTACGGCGGTGGCGTTCGTCGTCGCTGCCAGTCCGGTCAGTCCGAGCGCCAGGGCGCCGACCACCGAGACCATGCGTTGGTGTCGCATGCAATTCCTCCCGTGTTCAACGGCGGTGGGTCACCGCCGCCGATCACCTTATGACGTACATCACACCAGCGGGGGTTAAGCGGGAGGGTCCTTCGATGACCGGTCCGGGCATGCAGCGCGCCCCCTCCGTCATCGGACGAAGGGGGCGCGCTGCGGCCGGTCACCGGGTCGCGACTACTTCAGCTCCTTGCTGGAGTAGCCGAGCACCCGACGGGCGATGACGAGCAGCTGGATCTGCTGGGTGCCCTCGAAGATGTCGAGGATCTTGCTGTCGCGGGCCCACTTCTCGAGCAGCTCGGTCTCGGCATAGCCGGTCGCACCGGCGAGCTCGACACAGGCGAGAGAGACATCGACGCAGGTGCGCCCCGCCTTCGCCTTGGCCATCGAGGCCTCCATCGAGTTCGGCTGGCCGTTGTCGGCCATCCACGCGGCACGCAGGGTGAGCAGGTAGGCGGCCTGGTAGTCGGCCTCGAGCTCGATGAGCTTCGCCGCGGCGGCGGACTGGACCGTGGCCGGGCGGTCCCAGTCGACGGTGACGCCGGCGTCGGCGAGCAGCTCGGTCGTCTTGTCGAGGGAGGCCCGGGTCAGACCGAGAGCCATCGAGGCGACGAGCGGACGGGTGTTGTCGAAGGTCTGCATCGCGCCACCGAAGCCGCCCTCGATCCTGATCTCCGGGTCACCGAGGAGGTCCTCGGCAGGCACGCGGCAGTCGTCGAGGATAAAGGCCGCGGTGTCGGAGGCGCGGATGCCGAGCTTGTGCTCGAGGCGCACCAGCTGCAGACCGGGGTTGTCCCGACGGACGACGAAGGACTTGATCGCCGTCTTGCCGAGGCTGCGGTCGAGGGTCGCCCACACGACGACGAGCTCGGCGCGCTCACCGGAGGTGACGAAGATCTTCTCGCCGTTGAGCACGTACTCGTCGCCGTCCTTGACGGCGGTGGTGCGGATGGCGCCGGAGTCGGACCCGGTGTCGGGCTCGGTGATGGCCATCGCGGCCCACTTCCCGGCATAGCGCTCCTTCTGCGCGTCGCTCGCGACGGCGGCGATGGCCGCGTTGCCGAGGCCCTGGCGCGGGATCGACAGGGTCAGACCCACGTCGCCGCGGCAGGTCTCCAGGATCGAGAGCACCGAGGAGAGGTTGGAGCCGTTCTTGTTCTCCTTCTCCCCCTTCGCGCTCTTGCGCCCCGAGCCGACAGCGGCGACGTCGCCCTCCTCGGCGCCGTCATCCTTGGCGCGGGTGGTGTTGGAGGCGCCCGCTCCCTGGCCGGCCCCGCCGTCGGCCATGCCGTCGATGACGGCCGAGACGAGGTCGAGCTCGGCGGGGTACTCGTGCTCGGCGCGGTCGTACTTGCGCGCGATCGGCCAGAACACCTCCTCGGCCATGCCGCGGGCCTGGGCGACGAGCGGGCGGAACTTCTTCGGAACCTCGAGATCGATCATGATCGTGTCCTCTTCAGGTCAGTCTGGTCGGTAGGTCTGTGGTGGGCGCGGCTCAGACGAGCAGCGTGCCCTCGAGGACTCCGGCGCCCCGCAGGTCGCGGTACCAGCGCTCGTTGTCGAACTCCTTGACGAAGCCGTGGCCGCCGAGCAGCTGGACACCGCTCGAGCCGATCCACGTGGCGTGCCGCGCGACGAGGCTGCGGACCTGCGCGATCTCGGCGGAGGCGTCCTCACCGCGGTCGAGGCGCGAGGCGGCCTTCCACACGACGAGGCGCAGCCCGTCGAGCTCGACGGCGATGTCGGAGACGGTGAAGGCGACGGCCTGGCGGTAGCCGATCGGCTCGCCGAAGGCCTTGCGCTCCTTGACGTACTCGCTCACGTGGTCGAGCACGGCCTGGGAGGTACCGACGGCGGCAGCGGCCCAGGCGAGGCGGGCTCGACGGACGGCGTCGGCGTGGTCCTCGACGGTGCCGAGGAGGTCCGAGGCCGGGACCCGCACACCCTCGAGGTGGAGCCGGGCGGTCTTGGCAGCACGGACACCCATGGCCGGGTCGTCCTCCACCTGCAGGCCCTCGGTCCCCGCCTTGACGATGACCAGGCGCGACTCGCCGTCGATGGCGGCGGAGACGATGAAGAGCTCGGCCTTCTCGGCGCCGGGGACGATCGCCTTGACGCCGTCGAGGACGATCTCGCCGCCCTCACGCCGACCGGTGGTCCGCAGCGCGAAGGGGTCGAAGAGCACCTGGGGCTCGTGGAGGGCGAGCGCCGCGAGCGGCGGCTTCTCACCGGCGAACTCCGTGAGGTAGGTGGCCTGCTGGTCGGCGTCGCCGTAGGACGCGAGGGCCGTCGCGACGGCGGCCGGAGCCATGATCGAGGTCGCGATGCCCATGTCGCCGCGGGCGAGCTCCTCGATGACGAGGGAGGCGGTCACGGCGGAGCGCTCCTCGGCGATGCCCTCCAGCTCGGCCGGGACACCGAGGAGGTGCAGGCCCATGTCGGCCGCCGCCGTGGTGACCGACTCCGGGACCGCGCGCTCGGCGTCGGCGGTGGCCGCCGCCGGGCGGATGACCTCCTCGGCGAGCTCACGCGCCACCCCCTGGATCATCTGCTGGTCCTCGGAGGGCGTGAGGTCGAACTGCTGCTTGGGCTTGGCCGGCGCGGGGCGGGCCGGGCTGCCCGAGCCCTTCTTCTTCGCGAAGGCGCGCCCCGCGGCGGTCTGCGCCTTGAAGCCGGAGACGGCGCCCTTGTAGAGGTACTTCTCGACCCGGGCGCGCACCTCCTTGTCCTTCAGGCCGGGCAGTCCCCCGGCCTTGGCGATGAGACGCAGGCCGATGCGCTGGCCCTTGTCGGCCAGGGACATCGTTTCGCTGGAAGCCATGAGGACTACCCCTTCGCGGTACTCGGTGAGCCGAAAGTGTTCGGTACCGACAGTACCTGCTACAGCGCGTATCGGTAAACCTGTGAGTCACTACGCGAGTCGGTGACCTCGCCCACCGGGGGTCGGCTCTCAGTCGGCGGTCACTGCCACGGCCGGGGCCGCCTCCGGGTCCTTCGCGGCGCGCTGCCCGCGACGGGCCAGGCGCGTCTCGAGACGACCGGCGGCCCAGGCGAGCACCGAGTTGATGGCGATGAAGAGGACCGCCGCCACGAGCAGCGCCGGGATGACGTTGGAGCGGGCCGAGGCGAGGTTGTTCGACTGCTGCAGCAGCTCGGGGTAGGTGATGATGTAGCCGAGCGCCGTGTCCTTGTTGATGACGACGAGCTGGCTGATCAGGGCCGGCAGCATCGCCGTCACGGCCTGGGGCAGCTGGACACTGCGCAGCACCTGCCCCCGCGTCAGGCCCACGGTGTACCCGGCCTCGCTCTGGCCGGCCGGGAGCGAGTGGACCCCCGAGCGGAGCAGCTCGGCGATGACCGACCCGTTGTAGAGCATCAGCGCCGTGACCACGGCCGCGAAGGGATTGGTCTGGGCATCGAAGACACCGTTGAAGGCATAGATCCCGAAGAAGAAGATCATCATGATCAGGACCGGGACAGCACGGAAGAACTCCACGACGATGCCGCTGATCCAGCGCACCGGGCGCAGGCCCGACAACCGGCCGGCCCCGAGCACGAAGCCGAAGACGAGCGCGAGGGCGATGGACAGTGCCGAGGCCTCGAGGGTCTTCACGATGCCCGGCAGCAGGTAGTAGCGCCAGTCGTCGACGGTGGTGAAACCCTCCCACTTCGCCGGCTCCAGGTCCCCGTTGGCGTGGAGGGCACGCACGACGAAGGCGATCACCGCGAGGACGAGGACGGCTCCCACCACCGTGGCGATCCGCTGGAGCCGCTTCGCGCGCGGCCCGGGGGCGTCGAAGAGGACGGACGAGGCGCTCATCGCTTCACCGCCAACCGGCGGGATGCACTGGTGAAGGCCATGCCCATGGGAAGGGTGATGACGACGAAGGACAGGGCGACGAGCACGAAGATCGGCGTGGTGAGATCGGCGCGTAGCTCCTGCGCGGTCTTCATGAAGCCCGCCAGCTCAGCCGCACCGATCGCCGAGGCGACGGTCGTGTTCTTCGTCAGCGCGATCATCACCGACCCGATGGGCGCGATCGCGCCCCGCATGGCCTGCGGCATGACGACATGCCGCAGGCTGGCGGTGAAGCCGAGGCCGATGGAGCGAGCCGCCTCCGCCTGGCCGTCGGGGACGGTGTTGATCCCGGACCGGATGGCCTCGCAGACGAAGGCGGCGTGGTAGACCGACAGCCCGATGATCGCCCAGCGCACGATGTTGTCGTCGATCGACGTGGTGGCGCTCTCGTCGGCCAACCCGATCCCCATGCCGTAGCGCAGGCCGAGCAGGCAGAAGACGACGATCAGGGTCAGTGGAGTGTTGCGGATGAGGGTGACGTAGGCGGCCCCGGCCCACCGCAGCACCGGCACCGGCGAGACGCGCATGACCGCCACGACGATGCCGATGACCAGGGCCCCGACGGCGCTGGCGAGGGTCAACCACAGGGTGAGCTGGACGGCCCCCCAGAAGTCGAACTCGGTGAACAGCTCCTCCACGGGTCAGGCGCACTTGTCGTGCTTGGGCGGATTCACCTTTTCGTCGACCTTGAAGTCGGCCGGACCGAAGTTGGCATCGACGGCCTTCTGCCACTCGCCGTCATCGACCATCTTCGTCAGCGCCTTGTTGATGTCCTCGCACAGGGCCGTGTCCCCCTTCTCGATCCCGACTCCGTACCGCTCCTCGGAGAAGGTGTTGCCGACGACCTTGAGCTTGTCCTTGTACGCGGGCTGGGCCGCGTATCCGGCCAGGATGGTGTTGTCCGTCGTCAGGGCGTCCAGCTGGCCGTTGGCCACGAGGTCGAGGCACTTGGAGTAGGTGTCGAAGGTCTGCAGCTGCACACCGGGGACCTCCTTCTTGACGTTGTCCGCCGAGGTCGAGCCCTTGACCGAGCACAGCTTCTTGCCGTCGAGGTCATCCACCCCCTTGATCTTCGCGTCGGCGGCGACCAGGAGGTCTTGGCCGGCGATGAAGTACGGGCCGGCGAAGGAGACCTTCTGCGCGCGCTCATCCGTGATCGAGTACGTCGCGACGATCATGTCGACCTGACCGGACTGGAGGAGCGTCTCGCGCTGGGGGCTCGGCGACTGGATGAAGTTGACCTTGTCGTAGCCGAGCTCGTCGGCGACGTAGTTGGCCACGTCGACGTCGAAGCCCGTGTACTCGTTGCCGTCCTTCTGCCCCAGGCCGGGCTGGTCGAACTTGATGCCGACCTTGACGGAGCCGCCCTCGTCGCCGCCTCCGCCTCCGCCGCCCCCTTCGCCGCTGGAGCCGCAGGCCGCGAGCCCGAGGGCCAGGATGGAAGCGCTGACCGCGGCCAAGGTGTGTCGTGCATACATGTCGTTCTCCTCGTGGGTGTGGCGGATCGAGTCGAGTCAGTGGGTGAGGATCTTGCCGAGGAAGTCCTTGGCACGATCGCTGCGCGGGTGGGTGAAGAACTCCTCGGGAGCGGCCTGCTCGATCAGCTGCCCGTCGGACATGAAGGCCACGCGGTCGGCCGCCTTGCGGGCGAAGCCCATCTCGTGGGTGACGACGACCATCGTCATCCCGCTGCCGGCGAGCTGGGTCATGACGTCGAGGACCTCGTTGATCATCTCAGGGTCGAGCGCCGACGTCGGCTCGTCGAAGAGCATGACCTTCGGGTCCATGGCCAGGCTGCGGGCGATCGCGACGCGCTGCTGCTGCCCCCCGGAGAGCTGGGCCGGGTACTTGCGGGCCTGGTGAGCGACCCCGACCCGCTCGAGCAGTTCCATCGCCCGCTCCTGCGCGGCGCCCTTCTTGATGCCCCGCGCCTTCATCGGCCCGAGCGTCACGTTCTCCAGGATGGTCTTGTGCGCGAAGAGGTTGAAGGACTGGAAGACCATGCCGACGTCCGCCCGCAACCGGGCCAGCGCTTTGCCCTCCTCCGGCAGCGGCTGCCCATCGATCGTGATCGCCCCGGACTCGATCGTCTCCAGCCGGTTGATCGTGCGGCACAGCGTGGACTTGCCCGACCCGGAGGGGCCGATGACGACCACGACCTCACCGTGGTCGACGGTGAGGTCGACATCCTGCAGAACGTGCAGGTCGCCGAAATGCTTGTTGACGCCCGCGAGGGCGACGAGAGGTTCTCCCATGACGGGCAACCTAGCCGGTAGATCGTGACCCAGCGCACACCGTGGATCGGGAGTTGTGGAACGGTTACCTCCCGGGCCCGCCCGTCAGGTGACGAGACGCACACGCCCGCCGTACCGGCTCACCCCTCACCGGCCCCATCCCGGGCGGTAACCTGCCCGCAACCGGGAGTACCTGGAAGGGACCGCCCGCACACCAGAGCACCTGAGAGGGATACAGAGCATGGTCGACGTCGACGCCGCGCTGGACGCGTCAGGCCTCACTAACGAGGCTGTCCGCGAGTACGTGAAGCACTGGGCCGAGATCACCCAGCCGGACCGGATCGAGGTGGTCGGCGCCGAGGACGACGACCGACTCATCCAGGAGTGCCTGGAGTCCGGTGAGCTCATGCCTGCCGGCGAGGGCCGCTACTACTCCCGCTCCTACTCCAAGGACACCGCGCGCTCCGAGGAGCGCACGATCGTCGCGACCAGCGACGAGAAGGACAAGGGCGTCTACAACAACTGGCGCCCCGCCGCGGAGATGAAGGAGAAGCTGACCGGGCTCATGCGCGGTCAGTCCCAGGGCAAGACGATGTACGTCCTCCCCTACCTCATGTCCCCCAAGGACAACGAGCTGTCCCAGTGGGCCGCGGGTGTCGAGCTCACCGACAGCCGCCCGGTCGTGCTGCACATGATCCGCATGTCGCGCGTGGGCATCCAGCACGTCAACGACCTGCCGGAGCAGGGCAACTTCGTGCGCGCGGTCCACGTCACCGGTGACCTGGAGAACCTCGGCCAGGGCACCCCCGACGACAAGCGCTACTTCGTCACGGTCGCCGACGAGCGCACGATCCTGCACTTCGGCTCGTCCTACGGCGGCAATGCTCTCCTCGGCAAGATCGCCCACGGCCTGCGCCAGGGTGCCTACGACGGGTGGGACACCAAGAAGTTCCTCGCCGAGCAGTACATGCTCATCGGCATCACCGACAAGGAGACCGGCAAGCGGTACCACATCACCGGTGGCTTCCCGAGCGCGTCGGGCAAGACCAACCTCGCGATGATGCTCCCGCCGGACGCCATGGGCGACCGCTACCAGGTCGACTTCTACGGTGACGACATCGCGTGGCTCTGGGTCGACGACAAGACCGGCAAGCTCATGGGGATGAACCCGGAGTTCGGCGTCTTCGGTGTCGCCAAGGACACCAACGAGAAGACCAACCCGACGGCCCTGCACTCGACCGACCCGGGCACCAAGGTCATCTTCACCAATGTCGCCTACAACCCGAAGCTCGAGGAGGTCTGGTGGGAGGGGCGCACCCCCGAGCCGCCGGCCGACCTCGACGGCTGGCTGGACTGGAAGGGCGAGCCGATCGCCGACCGCGAGCCGGGCGACGACTCCCCCTGGGCGCACCCCAACAGCCGCTTCACGACGACGCTGGGCAATGTCCCGAATGCCGCTCCGGACTTCGACGAGTCCGCCGGTGTCCCGATCGACGCGATCATCTTCGGTGGCCGCACCCGCGACCGCGAGCCGCTGATCCGGGCGATCCAGGACCCGGCCGAGGGCGTCTACGACGGCCTCACCCTGGGCGCCGAGGCCACCGCCGCCGCCGAGGGCGTCGAGGGCCAGCTGCGCTACGACCCGATGTCCAACCGGCCCTTCATGGCCTACGGCGAGGGCGACTACGCGCGGCACTACCTCAACATCCTCGAGCAGGTGAAGGACAAGCCGCTCTTCGCCCACGTCAACTGGTTCCAGCGCGACCCGGAGGACGGGCACTACGTCTGGCCGGGCTTCCGCGAGAACCTGCGTCCGCTCCTGTGGCTCATGCGCCTCAAGGACGGCGAGGTCACCGGTCGCGAGACCGCCGTCGGCACCCTCCCGCTCGAGGAGGAGCTGGAGATGGTCGGCCTCGACCTGCCCCGGAAGGACCTGGACCGGATCCTGTCCATCGACGTGCCGCGCTGGCAGCAGGAGATGGGCTTCCGCGAGGAGCACCTCAAGGCCTTCGACCGTCTCCCCGAGGAGATCTGGGAGGCGCACCGCCGCGTCACCAAGGCCCTGGACGACGAGCAGGCCTGACCAGCACCACCTGACGAAGGCGCCGCCCCAGGCGCGACGCAGGAGCCTCGAAGGGGGCCGCCCGGGATTATCCCGGGCGGCCCCCATCGTCGTGCGTGCCAACCCGCCGGAGAACGAGTCATGCCCCCCCGCGGTTCCGCTGGCCGGGCCCG
>JBQGNO010000013.1:0-21690 GCA_052087725.1 Janibacter sp.
TGCAACCGCCCCGGCCGCCGAGGACAAGAGCGCCGCAGAGAAGAACGCAGCTCCGTCCTGGGAGACCGGCGCCGCGCCGGCCGCCTCCGAGGAGCCGTAGGGCGAGTCGTCCGACGTCTCGTCGGCAGACAAGAACGCCGCCCCGTCGTGGGAGACCGGTACAAGCGCCCCGGCTGCCGCGGACAAGAGCGCCGCGGAGAAGAACGCAGCACCCTCCTGGGAGACCGGGCCCGCTGCGCCGGCGGCATCCGAGGCACCCGCCGACGAGAAGCCGACTGCAGCTGCCGACAACTCGGTCGCCGCGAAGAACGCCGCCCCGTCATGGGAGACCGGCGCTCCGGCATCGGCGGCCCCGGCTGCTGCCGAGGAGTCCACGAACGAGGAGCCCCCGGCCCAGTCCGAGGACACCTCGACGCAGGACACGGGGTCGGCGTCCGCGCCGGCCGCCAGCACCGAGGCCCCGGCCCCGGCTGCCACCGGCGACAGCGACCTCGCTGCCAAGAACGCCGCTCCCTCCTGGGAGACCGGTGCCCCCGCAGCGGCAGCTCCCGCGGCACCCGCCACGGACGCCCCGGCACAGGAGTCGACTCCGACGCAGGAGCCGGCCACCGAAGCCACCGGTGAGCCGGAGGCTCAGGCGGCGACGCCGGAGACCGAGGAGGCCCCCGAGCAGCAGGACGCCGCGCAGCCGGCAGCCGAGGACGCTGAGGGCGAGGAGCAGGAGGCTGCTCCGGCAGCGCCGTCCACTCCCCCGGCGACGGGCGACTCGGACCTGTCCGACCTGGCGAAGAAGAACGCCAACCCGTCCTGGGAGTAACCGCTCCCGCGATCGACGAAGGGCCGTCCACCACAGGGTGGGCGGCCCTTCGTCGATCTCCAGGCTGTCCGTGCCCCACACCGTCGTCCTCCCGATGCGTGCCGGCAGGCCAAGCGGCCCAGCCGTGGTGGCCGGGCCCGGGGCGGGTCAGCTAGACATGCCAGGTCACGCCGGTGGCGGTGATCGTCGCGGTCAGATCCTCCTGGTGGACATGAGTGTGGTGCCGCTCGCACAGCAGTGCTCCGTTGGTGATGTCACTGGCCCCGCCACGGGACCACCAGTCGACGTGGTGGGCGTCAGTCCACTGCGGGGGCATCGTGCACCCCGGGAAGGTGCAGCCGCCGTCCCGGAGCCACAGGGCTCTCTTCTGTCCCGGGGTGAACCATCGCACCGTCCGCCCGAGCTCCAGCACCTCGCCCTTGCCTCCGAGGACCGCGGGGATGATCCCGCCGTCGCAGGCCATCCGGCGGACCACTCCCGGGGGCAGGACCTCACCGGTGGCGGTCACCCCCGCACCCTGAAGCCCCTCCAGCAGGGCCTCCAGCCCGATGGTGACCACGACCTGCGCCTTCTCGCTCTTGGGAGCCGCACCCGGAGACGACACTCCGCGGCGCAGGACCTCCAGCAGTGCATCCGCGCGCCGCCGGGTCGCTGGGCGGGGGTCCTTCTCACCATTGGCACCGGTCACCGGGCCGGAGTGGGCCGCGAGGACGGACTCCACGACCGCGGCCCCCTCGGCATCCAGCACCAGGGTGTACTTCGTCAGCCCGCACGGGCCGGCGCCCTTGGTCAACGACCTGCCTGCCTTGGCCCTGCGGTCCTCGTCATCCTGGCCCTTGACCGGCTTCAGCAGGCGGGCGGCCATCGTGATCGCCGCTGCCAGCTCCCGCTCGGACAGTCCGTGACGACGCTGCGTGACCCGGCTCTGCGGGCCGGTGGCCACGACATCGTCGCGGGCGCCCTCCAGCAGCACCCCCAGGTCGCGCTCGAGCAGGTCCGGGTCGGCCACCCGCGCCACCGAGGCGTGGAAGCGCACCAGCTGGTCGGCCTTGCCCAGGGGCAGATCTCCCTCCGCGAATGCCCCCTGCAGCCGCGTGAGCGCGTCCGGCGTCTCGGTGTCGGAGTCTGTGTCGTGCGGGTCGAGCGGCTGGAGGCCACTGGCCGACCGAGCTGCACCGCCCCGGGCGACTCGCACCGTGGACGCGACGTGCCGCACCGGCGGGACGGGAGCCCGCTCCCCTTCGGCCGTGCTCACCCAGTCATGCGCGCTCCACGAGGACTCCGCGGGCAGGCCCCGCTCCATCCCCTCGCGGACCAGGGCGACCTCGGCCACCTCCACCATCTGACGGACCTGCCCCACGACCGACAGCGCATCGGTGACCTCCTCGTCCCCCAAGCGCCAGAGGTCGCCGTCGCCGGCAGCCCCGACCATCAACGAGCGCAGTGCGTCACGGAGCCCGGGAACCACCCCGGGGGCCTCGCCCCATTGCGTCATCGTCGACATGTCCCAAGACTTTCATCGAGCACCGACAACGCTGTGATGGTGGCATCGAGGCCCTTCGAGGCTCGTTCCTCGCACCTCAGGGAGCGGCCGACGTCCGGCGTCAGGCGAGGCCCTCGTCCGCGAGGAAGTCCTCGGCGACCTTCTCCGGATCCTCCTTGTCGACGTCGGTCCGCTCGAGCATCTTCTGCAGCTTCTCCGTGGTGAGCTTCTCCGAGACGCCGTCCAGCGCATCGGCGACGGCATCCTCGGCGTCGGTGCGCGCGAGCGGGACGACGTTCTGGCTGCCGAAGAGGTTCTTCGTGTCCTCGAGCACGACGAAGTCGTTCTCCGGGATCGCCGGGTCGGTGCTGAAGATGTTGGCGACGTCGATCTGACCGTTCTTCAGCGCCCCGTTGATCGCCTGACCGGGCTTGAGCGGACGGAAGTCCCCGAAGGTGATGCCATAGGTCTTCTTCAGGCCGGGGATCCCCTGGGCGCGGGTCTTGAACTCCGACGGGGCACCGAGCGTCATGTCGCCGGCTCCGGCCTTGAGGTCCGCCACGGTCTCGAGGTCGTCCTCCTTCGCGGTCTCCTGCGTGACGACCATCGAGTCCTTGTTCTCCGCTGCGGACTTCTCCAGGACCGTCATGCCCTCGGGCAGCACCTTCGCCAGCCCGTCGTAGGTCTGGTCCGGGTCGGTCTCCGCGAAGTCCTCGTCGTAGTACAGCGCCAGCCCTCCGGTGTACTCCGGAATGACGTCGACCGAGCCCTCCTTCAGCGCCTTGAGGTAGACCTCGCGGGAGCCGATGCCGGTCTTCGTCGTCGCGTCGATCCCCTCGGCCTCGAGCGCGCCCGCGTAGACGTGCGCCAGGAGGATCGACTCCGAGAAGTCCGCGGAGCCGACCACGACGTCACCGGAGCCACCGCCCCCTTCGCTGCCGGAGTCGGAGGCGAGCGGATCGCTGCCCCCACCACAGGCGGACAGCACGAGCGCGGAGGCCATGGTGAGGGCCACGGCAGCGCGCCGAGGACGAAGGGAGATAGCGCGACGGCTCATGGGGTTCCTCCTGCGGATGCGGGTGTGGGGTCGGTGTCGATGGTGCGGGCATCGCGGCGCTGCGACCGCGGGGTGCGCCCGGTGAGGCCCGGCGAGACGAGGAGTCTCCCGAGGAGCGCGAAGGGGGCGTCCAGCCCCAGCGCGAGGAGTGCCACGAGGATCGCTCCCCCGGCGGTGCTCGCGTAGTCCTGCGTCGCCAGCCCGTCGATGAGGAAGCGCCCGAGCCCACCGAGGCCGACGTAGGCGGCGATCGTCGCGGTCGCGACGACCTGCAGCACGGCGGCGCGCAGGCCGGAGATCAGCAGCGGCAGGGCGATCGGCAGCTCGACCTGCCACAGGACCTCGCGACCGGTCATGCCGATGCCCCGCGCCGCATCCCGGGTCGCCGGCTCGATCGCCTCGACCCCGGCGTAGGTGCCCGAGAGGATCGGCGGCACGGCCAGCAGCACGAGGACGGCGACGCTCGGGACGAGGTAGGCGGCATCGCCCGGGAGCACGGGCAGGAGCACGAGGGTCAGCGCGAAGAGCAGCCCGAGCGTCGGCACGGCGCGCACGGCGTTGGCGGTCGTCACGAGCCATCGACCGCGGCCGGAGTGCCCGATCCACAGGCCGACGGGCACCGCGATGAGGGCGGCGATGAGGACGACCAGCGCCGTGTACCCGATGTGCTCGAGCAGCCGTGTCAGGATGCCGTCGGACCCGGACCAGGCCTCGCCGCTGGTGAGCCACTCGAGGATCGCGGTGATCATGCGGCGGCCCCGGGACCGACCCGACGCCAGGGCGTGAGCGCCCGCTCGACCACGCGGATGAGGACGTCGAGGACGAGCGCGAGGACGACGCAGCCGAGGATCCCCGCCAGGAGCTCGCCACCGATCGCGCGGTTGTACCCGTCGACGAGCAGGTCACCGAGCTGGCTGACCCCGATGAGCGAGGCGATGGAGACGATGCTGACATTGCTCACCGCGGCCACCCGCAGCCCGGCGGCGATGACCGGCACGGCCAGCGGCAGCTCGACGCCGAAGAAGCGGCGCACCGGGGTGAAGCCCATCGCCGTCGCGGAGCGGGCGACCTCCTCGGGCACCGATGCGAGGCCGTCGACGACCGAGCGCACGAGCAGCGCGATGGTGTAGATCGTCATCGCGACGACGACATTGATCGGGTCGAGGATCCCGGTGCCGAGGATCAGCGGCATGAGGACGAAGAGGGCCAACGAGGGGATCGTGTAGAGCAGCCCCGAGAGGGTGATCACCGGCCCCTGCAGCCGGGGGTGGCGACGGGCCAACCACCCCAGGGGAAGGGAGAGGAGCAGCCCGAGCAGGAGCGGCACCCCGGCCAACCAGGTGTGGCGCAGGGTGAGCGCGGCGGTCTCGCCGAGGTGATCGAGGACCCAGTCCACGTCAGCCCCCTTCGACGGCCGGTTCCCGGGGGCGGTCACGGGACTCGATGACGGCGAGGACCTCGGTCGCCCGGCAGGTGCCCACGAGCGCCCCGTCGTCGTCGACGACGACCCCGCGACGGCTCGGGGAGGACAGCGCCGCATCGAGCGCGGCACGAAGGGGGCCACCGGCCCGGGCCAGGGTCCCGCCGAGCGCGAGGACGGACTCGTCCACGCTCCCTTCGTCCGGCAGGTCGGTGGGACGGGCCCAGCCGAGGGGGTGCTGCTGCTCGTCCACCACGAGCACCCATCCGTCGGCGCCGGCCCCGCCACGCGCCGCAGCCACCGGTGACCCGACGACGACCGTGTGCTCAGGATGCGTGGCGATGTCGGCGGTGTCGAAGCCCAGGGCCCGGTACCCGCGGTCGCGCCCGAGGAAGTCCGCGACGACGCCATCCGCCGGGTGGGCGAGCAGATCACGCGGGGTGGCCAGCTGGGCGATCCGGCCCCCCACCCGCAGCACGGCGACGTGGTCCCCGAGCCTGATCGCCTCGTCGATGTCGTGGGTGACCATGACGATGGTCTTGCCGAGCTCGGCCTGCAGCCGCAGGAACTCCTCCTGCAGCTGCTCGCGCACCACCGGGTCGACCGCGGAGAAGGGCTCGTCCATGAGCATCACCGGCGGGTCGGCCGCGAGCGCCCGGGCGATGCCGATGCGCTGCTGCTGACCGCCGGAGAGCTGGCTCGGGTAGCGCCGGCCGAGAGCGGGGTCGAGGCCGACCAGCTCGAGCAGCTCCCGGGCGCGCGCGAGCGCCTGCTTCCTCGACGTCCCGAGGAGCATCGGCACGGCCGCGACATTGCGCTCGACCGTGTGATGCGGGAAGAGCCCTCCGTGCTGGATGACATAGCCGATCCCCCGACGCAACTGCGCCGCATCCATCGACGTCACGTCCGTGCCGTCGATGCTCACCGTGCCCGAGGTCGGCTCGACCATGCGGTTGATCATCCGCAGGGTCGTCGTCTTGCCGCACCCGGACGGGCCGACGAGGACCGTGATCTCCCGATCGGGAACCGTGAGGCTCAGGTCGTCGACGGCGAGCGTGCCGTCGGGGTACTGCATCGTGACGCCGTCCAGCCGGATCATCGGCACAGCTCCTCGCGATTGGTCATCATCAAACCTATCCCTCGATGCGGCCGAGGAGGAGGCCCTGCCGTCAGCCGGTGAGGCTGGACCGGTGCTCGCCGAGCACCATGTGGTCCATCTCGTCGTCCGTGAGGACGGTCCCCTGCCGGGAGCGGTGGGCGAAGAAGAAGACCACGCCGAGGAGCGTCCAGATCCCGAGGGCGATGAGCGACTCCGTGCCCAGCTGGGCCGGCGAGCCGGGAGTCATCAGCAGCAGGAAGAAGCCGACACCGGTCAACGACCCCAAGGCGCTCATGACCTTCTTGACGGTCGAACGGACGCCCTCCGGGTCCCCGGGCGCGGCGGGCTCGCCGGACCACTTGAAGAGACGGAAGGCCGACAGGCAGGCGTAGGTATAGGCGATCGTCACACCCACGGAGCTCATGTCGACGACCCACACCAGGGCCTCACGCCCGAACCACGGGGCGATGAGGCAGATGGCGGTGACGAAGACGATGGCCGTCACCGGGGTGCCACTCCGCGGGTGCAGCCGGGCGAAGGACGTCGGGATGGTGTGCGCCCGGCCCATGGCGAAGAGCAACCGGCTGGCGGAGATGAAGAAGCCGTTCATCCCGGTGAAGACACCCATCGCGACGCCGATCGCCAGGACCACGAGACCGAGGGTGCCGAACATCGCCGACATCCCGTCGGCGGTGCCCCAGGCCGGCTCGCTCGCGACGAGCTCGGCCCACGGGATGGCCGCGCCACTGGCGAGCACCATCGCCACGTAGATGCCCGCGGCCACGACGATCGCCATGATGATCAGCCCGAAGGCCTTGGCCGGGGGGAAGTCGAACTCCTCCGCTGCCTGGGGGACGTTGTCGAAGCCGACGTAGGCCCAGGGGGCGATCGCCACGATGGCCAGGGTGGCGGACAGCGGCGCCGTCCCCTCGGGGAAGGCGGGGCTGAGGTTGCTCCACTGCGTCCCGGAGTGCAGCAGGGTGCCCACGAGGAGGAAGGCGACTGCGGCCAGCATGATCAGGCAGAAGGTGTACTGCATCCGGCCGGACAGCGTCGTGCCGCGCACGTTGAAGACGGCGAAGACCACGAGCGCCAGGCTCGCCACGAAGACCTCACCGAGGTAGACCTGCCAGCCGGCGATCTCCCACAGCGGGACCCACTCGACCATCCACGGGACCATCCGGCGGAAGAGCAGCGCCAGCGCCGAGGCGTTGAGTGCCACGATCGACATGTACCCGAGCGTGAGGAACCACCCGCAGATGTAGGCGTGCAGCCGGCCGAAGGCCGTGTAGGCGTAGGCGTACTCACCACCGGAGACGGGGAAGGTCCGGATGAGGAAGCCGTAGCTCACCGCGATGACACACATCAGGGCACCGCCGACCGACAGGCCGATGATCGTGCCGAGCGGGCCGGCCGTGGTCATCCAGTCGGTGGGGAGCACGAAGGCACCCCAGCCGATCGCGGAGCCCAGGGCGATGGCCCAGACCCACTGCGGCTTGAGGGTGCGTTCCAGCTGGGTACGGTCTGCGGATTCAGCTTCGCTGGTCACGATGAAATCACTTCCGTCGAATTGAGCTTGGCTGACCTTACGCCCGCGAGGCGCTCCAGGCGGTGAGGCTGGGCGATCATTTGTGCGACCCGCCTCACGCTCTACCGGCGTCGAAGAGGGCGAGGACCTCATCCCGCGGGACCTCGTCGAGCCGCGCGTGCTCCCACGTCGGGGCCCGGTCCTTGTCGACGAGCTGGGCCCGGACGCCCTCGGTGAAGTCGGGCCGCTCGAGCAGCCGGGCACTGACGATCGTGTCGGTGCGCAGCACCTCACGCACCGACGTCGCGTCCCCGGCACGGCGCAGCGCCTCGAGCGTCACGGCCACCGACAGCGGCGAGCGGGCCCCGACCTCCACGGCGGCCGCCTGCGCGTCCGGGTGCGGGTGCGAGCGGAGCCGCTCGAGGATCGCCGAGGGGTCGTCGCCGGCGTAGCACTCGTCGATCCAGTCGCGGGCGGCAGCGAGGGCGCTCTCCTGCGAGTCGGAGGGGACCGCCTCGAGCGGCCCTCCGGCGGCGAGGGCCGCGAGCCGGTCCGCCACGCTCGCCGAGTCGATGACGCCGTCGGCCAGGCCGAGGTGCACGGCGTCGGCCCCGCTGACGGTGACCCCGGTCAGCGCCATGTGCGTCCCGAGCTCCCCCGGGGCACGGGAGAGGAGATAGGTCGCGGCGACGTCGGGGAAGAAGCCGATCCGCGTCTCGGGCATGGCGATCTGGGAGCGCTCGGTGGCCCACCGCGAGTCGGCGAACATCGAGATCCCGAGTCCGCCGCCCATGACGACCCCGTCCATGACCGCGATCACCGGCTTGGGGTACTCGGCGATCTGCGCGTCGAGGACGTACTCGTCGGCCCAGAAGTCCACGCCACCGGACGAGCCGGACAGGTGCGCCTCACGCACCGCCCGGATGTCGCCGCCGGCGCACAGACCACGCTCCCCCGCGCCCTCGATCGAGATGGCGGTGATCGCGACGTCATCGGCCCAGACCTCGAGCTGGGCCCGCACGGCGACGACCATGTCCCGGGTCAGGGAGTTGAGCGCCCGGGGGCGGTTGAGCAGGACGCGTCCAAGCACGCCGTCGCGGGCGAAGAGGACCTCGTCGGTGCCGGTCGGGCCGGGAGTGAAGTCAGGCATGGGGGTCACCTTGGCACACGCCGCGCGACGTCCCGTGGCTGGCACACTGGCCCCGCCATGGACACGGATCGAGGACCGCGACGGCGGGCGAAGGGGGTGCCCCGGGTCTCCCTGACCGTCCTGCTCCTGTGTGCCCTCGCCGTCCTCGGCATGTACGTCCGCGAGGGGCGGACCAGCCTCGGCGTGGTCCTGGCCGCGGCGCTGCCGGTGACGGTCCTCGTCGCCCTGGTCGCGGCGCTCATCGGCTGGCGCCACCACCGGTGGCTCCGGCTCGGGCTCGCCCTGGGCATCCTCGTCAGTCAGGCCCCGATCCTCGACCACGTCGTCGATGACCGCGTGAGCATCGACGAGGGCACCGAGCGGCTCCGTGTCGCCACCCTCAACACCATGCATGCCGGCCCCACCGACGACGAGCTGGTCGCGGTCTCGGAGGGTCAGGACGTGCTCGCGCTGCAGGAGTGGGACCAGCGACGCACCGAGGACCTCACGGAGGCACTCGGGCCCGAGTGGCACCTCGCCGCCAACGACCACGACGACTACATCGGTGCCGACGTGGCGGTCTGGGTCCGGCGGCCGTGGCAGGTCCGGTCCACCGACCCGCTGCCAGGGCGACAGCCGGGCCATGCCCTCCATCTCATCCACGGCCGCCACAAGGCCACGGTCGTCGGGACGCGCCTGCAGAACCCGGCCTTCCGCGCGGCGGACCGCTGGGGAGAGGGTCTGGACTCCCTTCGTCAGGTCGCCGACGGCGCCGATGACCCGGTCATCGCCATGGGTGACCTCAACGCCCCACCGAGCGCGGTGGCCTTCCGCGACCTCACCCGGGACACCGGGCTGCAGGGGTGCACGGCGCAGCTCGGTCTCGGCTTCCCCGGGACGTGGGGGCGCTCTGCCGGAGCCGCATTCGCCCCGGTCCCCATCGACCATGTGCTGACCCGCGACGCCCCGTGCACGGACCTGGAGATCACCCGGGTACGAGGCAGCGACCACCGCGCCCTGAGCGCGAGCGTCGCCCTCGACTGATCAGCCGAGCCGGGCGAAGGGGGCCGCGGCCTCCAGCTCGAAGGCCAGCTCGAGGAGCAACCGCTCGTGCCCGCGGCGGGCCGAGATCATCACGCCGATCGGACGCCCGTCGTCGGTCTTCCCGAGCGGCAGCGAGATCGACGGCTGGCCGTTGGCATTGTGCAGCGGCGTGAAGCCGACGTACGGCGGGAGCCGACCGAAGTGCGTCTCGAAGTCGAGGTCGCCCGAGAGGTAGCCGATGCGCGGGGTGGTGTGGGCCAGGGTCGGCGTGAGGACGAGGTCGGCCGCCTCGGGGAAAAGTCGCTCCGAGGCCGGGCCGGTCAGGCCCAGCCGGGCCATGGCGAGCGGGAGCCGGTGGAGACGCTTCTTGGCCCGGGCGGCGAGCCCACGGGTGAAGGGGTCGAGCTGGCTCGCGTCGAAGCCCTCGCCGTAGATCTTCCCGCCCTGGAGCGCAGAGCTCAGGGCGAGCAGGCCCCAGTAGTCCTCGAAGTCGGTCTTGAAGAACGCCGGGACGGGCACCTGCAGATCCGGGTCGACGGTGTGGCCGAGGCTCTCGAGCAGACGACCGGCGGCCTCGACGGCCTCGCGGGTCTGCGAGTCGGTGGCCGGGACGAGCGGCGAGTCGATCATCATGCCGATCCGCAGACGGCGCGCGCCCGGACCCTCGACGAGCCCGACCGGCGGCAGCTTGCCCGCGGGCTGGTACCGCTCGGCGGCCGCGAGGAAGTGCGCGGTGTCCCGCACGGTCCGCGTGAGCACGCCGTTGACGACGATCTTCACCGGCGCCTGGTCGGTGGCGGGCTCCCCGAGCAGCCGCCCACGGCTGACCTTCAGGCCCACGAGGCCGCAGGCCGCGGCCGGGATGCGGATCGAGCCACCACCGTCGTTGCCGTGGGCGATCGGCAAGGCCCCGGAGGCGACGAGTGCGGCGGATCCACCGGAGGACCCGCCGGAGGAGTACCCGGTCGCCCAGGGGTTGCGGGTGATCTCGCCGCCCGGGCGCTCGGTCGTCGCCGTCCAACCGAAGGGCGGACAGGTCGTCGTCGCGACCGGGATGAGACCGGTGGAGAGGAACTGGCGGACGAAGGCGGCATCGGTGGTCTTCGGTGTCCGGGAGAGCGCCGCAGAGCCGGCGGTCATCGGCAGCCCGGCGACCGGCATGTTGTCCTTGATCGCGGTCGGCACCCCGGCGAAGGGGGCGGACGTCCCCGTCGGCAGGTGGGCTGCCCGGTCGCGGGCCCGGTCGAAGTCGTCGACCGTCGTGGCGCCGAGGACCGGGTCGACCGCGGCCACGCGGGCGATGGCCGCCTCGACGGCCTCGCTCGCGCTGAACCCCCCTGCCCGGATCTCGGCGGCGACACCGGTCGCGTCGAGGTCGCCGAGGACGTCGTCGGCGAAGGCGGAGACCCGCCGGGAGTCGTGCTCCTCGGTGATCGCCTCGTAGGGGGCTGGGCTGGTGGTGTCGGCGCTCATGCCCCTGACGCTACCCGCGAGTCACCATCCGGTCCCTGAGGAGGTCGCCCCGCGACCGCACCGGTCCCTGAGGAGGTCGCCCCGCGACCGTCTCGAAGGGTCAGAGCTCGCTGCGGTGGAAGTTGGCGAAGGACCGACTCGCGGTCGGGCCGCGCTGCCCCTGGTAGTGCGATCCGTAGACCCCTGAGCCATAGGGGTACTCGGCCGGTGACGAGAGCCGGAAGAAGCAGAGCTGCCCGATCTTCATCCCGGGCCACAGGCGGATCGGGAGTGTCGCCACATTGCTCAGCTCCAGCGTCACGTGGCCGGAGAAGCCCGGGTCGACGAAGCCGGCCGTCGCGTGGGTGAGCAGCCCGAGGCGACCGAGCGAGGACTTGCCCTCGACGCGCGCGGCGAGGTCGTCCGGGAGGGTCACCGTCTCCAGGGTCGAGCCGAGGACGAACTCCCCCGGGTGCAGGACGAAGCCCTCCCCGGGGTCGACCTCGATGAGCCGCGTGAGGTCGGGCTGATCGGCTGCGGGGTCGATGACCGGGTACTTGTGGTTGTCGAAGAGGCGGAAGAACTTGTCCATGCGCACGTCGACGCTGCTCGGCTGGACCATCGACGGGTCCCACGGGTCGAGCACGACCCGTCCGCCATCGATCTCGGCCCGGATGTCCCTGTCGGAGAGCAGCACGGGATCGACCCTAGGCGAAGGGAGGCCAGCCGGGGCGGTTCACGAGGCCGCCACCGGTCGGGCCAAATGTGACTGACGGGTCAGTAGTCCCTCAAGTGACTCCCAAGTAATGGTAAGTTTCAAGTCGTTCGCGGCCAGACCGGGAGGCGCCACATCTGCCCCCACCGGCCGACTTCTCAATGGGGAGGACCCTGCATGTCGCAGTTCACGACCGATCGCCGCACCATCGTCAAGGGCGCAGCCTGGGCCGTCCCGGCCGTCTCCGTCGCCGCGGCGGCTCCGAGCCTGGCGGCCTCGCCGACCGAAGCCGCCCACGACCTGTCGACCTCGGTGTCAGGAGGCGGCACCCGCATCACGCCCACCCAGCTCGACATCACGGCCACCAACTTCATCAACTCCGGCACGGAGACCGTCGAGGGCATCACCGTCGTCTTCTCGGTGAGCGACGGCCAGACGATCGAGGACATCCAGGTCTTCGGCATGCCCATCGAGGACGTCGCGCAGGGCGCCACCATCTCTGGGGAGGGCACTTCGGTGGTCACCCTCAAGCTCGCGCCGGGGACTGGGCTCGGTCAGGTCACCATCCCACCGAACGGAGGGAGCTACCAGTCACCCGCCGGGCAGACCCTGATCCTGGGCAGCGACGTCCCCTTCACGCTCAGCACCACCGTGACCGCGAGCAACGCCGCAGACGGAGACGTGCCTTTCGAGAACGCCACCGAGGTTCCGGCTCTCTGACGAGATCTCCTGCACGAAGGGCCGCACCCACTCGGGTGCGGCCCTTCGTCGTGCCTGGCAATGCGGGTCCGGGTCAGTAGGTGATCGAGAAGACCCAGACCGCCAGCGTCATGACCGTGAGCGTCACCAGCACGATGCCGATGAGGTTGAGCCAGACCCCGCCCTTGACCATCTGCGGGATGGTCACGTAGCCGGAGCCATAGGCGATCGCATTGGGCGGCGTCGCCACGGGGAGCATGAAGGCGCAGGTGGCGGCGAGCGCGACCGGGATCGTCAGCAGCATCGGGTCCACACCGAGCCCCAGGGACACGCCCCCGGCGACCGGGAGGAAGGTGGCCGCGGTCGCGGTGTTGCTCGTGAGCTCGGTGAGGAAGAGGACGCCGGTGGCGAACGCGGCAACGAGCACCACGACCGGCAGTCCCCCGAGGCTCTCGGCCTGCTCACCGATCCACTTCGTCAGGCCGGACTCGCTGAACTGCCCGGAGAGCGCCAGCCCACCACCGAAGAGGAGCAGGACGCCCCAGGGCAGCTGGACCGCGCTGTCCCAGTCGAGGAGACGCACGCCGCGGGCCGACCCGGCGGGCAGGACGAAGAGGAGGATCGAGACGGTCATGGCGATGCCCGCGTCGCTGATCGGCACGTTGTCGGGCCAGATGAGCGGGATCGCCACCCAGGACACCGCGGCGAGGACGAAGAGGCCCAGGACGCGCAGCTCGCCCTGGGACATGGGCCCGAGCTTGCCGATCTCCCGGTTCATCAGCTCCCGCCCGCCGGGGATCTCGTCCATCTCGGGCCTGAAGAGCACCTTCGTCAGCAGGAACCAGCAGATGACGAGGAAGATCACCGCGAGCGGGACACCCACGAGCATCCACTGCCCGAAGCCGATGTCGATGTCGTGTCTCTCCGAGAGGTAGCCCACGAGAAGCGTGTTGGGCGGGGTCCCGATGATCGTGCCGAGCGAGCCGATGGATGCGGCGTACGCGATGCCCAGCATGAGCGCGGTGCCGAAGTTGGACTGTGTGACCGCGTCCTTGACCGCAGACGAGTCCGGGTCAGGGTCACCGTCACCGGTCGCGGCCGGCTCTCCCCCCTCCTCCAGCTTCGCCACGAGCATGAGCACCGAGACGCCGATCGGCAGCATCATCACGGCGGTGGCGGTGTTGGACACCCACATCGACAGGAACCCGGTGGCGATCATGAACCCGGCGACGACCATCGCCGGGTTGGTGCCCATGGCGCGGACCGTCACCAGGGCGATCCGGCGGTGCAGGTTCCATCGCTGCATGGCCAGCGCGAGCATGAAGCCGCCCATGAAGAGGAAGATGATGTCGCTGCCGTAGGAGCCACCGACCTCGGCGATGTCCGCCCCGGCCAAGACCGGGAAGACGACGAGCGGCAGCAGAGCGGTGGCCGGGATCGGGACGGCCTCGGTCATCCACCAGATCCCCATGAGCACGGCGGTCCCCGCAGTGACCCGGGCAGCGCTGGGGACGTCTCCCGGCATGATCACGTAGACGAGCAGGGCCGCGACCAGGCCGGCGGCCAGGCCCACCCAGCGCAGGCGGTTGGTCCGGGGATCGAGGTCGGGTGCGCGCTCCCCGGGGGACTCCTCGGCGATGTCACCGCCCTGGTGCGGGTCCGGTGCGTGGTTCCGAGCGTCCCGCTCCGGGACAGGTGGCGGCTGGCTCATGATGGCCCCCTTCGTTGCGGGTCAGGTAGTCACGCTAGTCGCTGCCGGGCGGACCAGCACCCGCAGGACGAGGAGGGAGGCGGCGATGGCAGCCCCCACGAAGGCCACCACCCCGGGCCACCCGGCCCAGTGCCACGTCAGGCCGCCGGCCCACCCGAGCAGGCTGGAGCCGCCGTAGTAGGCGAGGTTGTACAGGCCGGTCGACTGGGACTTCGCGGTGACGGCACGCGCGCCCACCCACCCCGACGCGACCGAGTGCGCGCCGAAGAACCCGGCGGTCATGACGACCAACCCGAGCAGCACCAGCCACAGCGGACGGGTCAGGGTGGTGAGGAGGCCGGCCAGCATCACGAGCACCATGACGACGAGCACCGGGTACCTCCCGTGGCGGGCCGCGAGCACCCCCGCTCGGGGTGCGGAGACCGTACCGGCGAGGTAGGCGAGGAAGGTCAGGCCCACCGCCCACGCGGGCAGCAGGTAGGGCTCCTCCACGAGCTGGAAGGCCAGGTAGTTGTAGACGGCGACGAACCCGCCCATGAGCAGGAAGGCGATGAGGTAGAGGCCGGCGAGCGGCGCATCGCGCAGGTTGGTCAGCACGCGCCGGGCCTGGCCGAGGGGCCCCTCGCCGTGCACCCGGACGAACTGGCGCTCCGGAGGCGCCAGCACCACGAAGGCGACCGCAGTCACCGCCGCGATGAGCGAGACCACCGTCATCCCGACCCGCCAGGAGGTCGCGTCCGCGACAGGTGTCGCGACCACCCGCCCCACCAGTCCGCCGATCGTCGTCCCTCCGACGAACCATCCGGCCGCGACGACCGCGGCCTGGGCCCGGACCTCCTCGTTGAGGTAGGCCATGGCCAGGGCGGGGACACCGCCGATGAAGAGCCCTTCGACCAGCCGGGCCAGCAGCACGAGCTCGAAGGAGGGCATCCACGCCGCGCCCAGACCGAAGACGGTGGCGCCGGCAACGGCCACGACCATGGCCGGCCGCCGGCCGTACCGGTCGCCGACGAAGGACCACGGCACCACCGCGAGCGCCAGACCGAGGGTCGCCGCCGAGACCGTCAGAGCCGCGCCGTCGGCGCTGGTACCCAGGTCGGAGGCGATCTGCGGCAGGACGCCCTGAGGGGAGTAGAGCTGGGCGAAGGTGGTGACGGCCGCGCAGACGAGGGCGGCCAGGAGCCGTCCGTACGGGGTCTGATCACCCGTCGCCTCGTTGCCCACCCACTCATCAGATCACTCGTCCGCGGTCGCGTCCTCCGCAGGGCGCGTCCGCCGGCACGTGCTCACCCCGCCGCAGGACCTCCACGGGTCCCGGCCTCGGCAGTCGCCCAACCCAGCCGGGCCAGGAGCCCGATGGCCAGCGTCGCGAAGGTCACCCCGCCGATGAGCAGGGCCAGCCCGACGACCCACAGCCCCGAGTCAGCCGAGCTGTGGGCGGAGACCGCCCACGACGTGGCGAAGGGGATGACGACCAAGGGCGTCAGGATCCACACGGGCAGGAAGCGGGCCGCCAGCACTCCGGCCACGATGAGGGTCAGGGCGCAGCCGATGACCTGCCATGCGGCATACGGCCCGCTCGCGCCACCGGTCTCCGGGTCGACCTGGTAGGTGGTGTCCCATCCCATCCACACCCACCAGGTGCCAGCCGCGACCACCGCCAGGGCGAGCGCGACCTGCCAGCGCCGCCAGGAACCACCCGGACGGCGACCGGGACGGGGTGGGCCCACTTGATGGCTGTCGCTCATCCCCTCATGGAACTGGTCCGGAGCGACCACGTCGATGAGTACATGGACCCACGTCATCGGAGCGGATCCGCTCCGGTCCTTCGGCGCTGTCACGCGGACACGATGGTCAGGGCCCCGGACGGGGGAGAGACTGTGGCGCATGCCCCACCTGCGAGAGCTGACGCAACGCCCCGAGTTCTTCACCGACCTGCTCCAGATCCTCAAGAGCGTGGTCGCGGCGACCGCCGCCTGGTGGTTCTCGGTCAACGTGCTCGACTCGCCGCTTCCCTTCCTGGCTCCGTGGACGGCCCTGCTCACGGTCCACGCGACCGTGCACCGCTCGCTCTCACGGGGAGTCCAGACGACGGCCGCCTCGGCCATCGGCGTCGGTCTGTCCTTCCTCATCGGCACCTACCTCGGCGTGGGCGTGTGGACCTTCGCCCTGGCGCTCTTCGTCGGGTTGGCCGGTGCACGCATCTCCTGGATCCGCGACGAGGGCGTGGCGATCGCCACGACGGCGATATTTGTCCTCGGCAGTGGTTTCAGCGCTCAGCAACCGCTGCTCCTCGACCGCATGATCGAGGTCGGGCTGGGGGTGGCGGCCGGGATCGCCGTCAACCTGCTGATCTTTCCGCCACTGCGCGATCAGCAGGCTGCCCGCTACGTCGACAGCATCAACCGCCGGATGGGCGAGGTCCTGGTCGACATGGCCGACGAGTTCGCCACGTCGTGGGAGACCGACAGGGCCGAAGCGTGGTTCCAGGAGACCGAGTCAATGAGCAAGGAGCTGGACTCTGCCTGGCAGTCGGTGCGCTTCGCCACCGAGAGCAGGCGCGCCAACCCTCGCCTCCGCCGGCCACGGGCGAGGCGGCCGCTGACGAGCGACGAGGTCAGCTACGAGGAGATCCTCCAGCGCGTCGACGAGGGCATCTCGCACCTGCGCCACCTCGCGCGCACACTGCGAGAGGCCTCCTACGCCGAGGGTCCGTGGGACGAGCGCTTCCGCGAGCGCTGGACCGGCATCGTCAAAGACGCCGGACGCGCCATCGCCGACCCCGACGCGGAGGTCGACCCGATCTACGACCGGGTGACCACCCTGGCGAGAAGCATGTCCGACGACCGGAACCTCCCCCCGGAGGCGTGGCCTCTCTACGGGTCCCTCCTGACCAGCGTCCGGCACATCGCCGTCGTCGTCGACGATGTCGCGTCGGCCCGGGAAGCACGCCGGGCCACCGGGGACCACCCTCGCGGGTGACGGTGCTCGAGCAGGTCCTCCAGCGGGACCGACATGCTCATCCGATGGAGCCGGTGACGGTGTCCAGGTGCACGACATCGTTGACAGGTCGGGGCGCCAGATCCGCGAGTGATCGTTGACTGGTGCTACAACCACCAGCGGCCTCACCGCTCCATCGGCCGACGCACCCCCGCAAACGACTCAGAGTGGCGCACCCGCACCGACAAGATCGCCACCTCCGGCACCGTGTCACTGCGCTACGCCGGCAAGCTACGCCACCGACCCGACCACCTTCGTGATCGTTGACCCGATGAGTCGCGACATGCACGACAACCCACGTGAACCTACACAAAAGTCCTGAGCCGCGACACCATGTCAACGATGTCGCGACTCAGGACAATGGAGCCGGTGACGGGAATCGAACCCGCGTGTCCAGCTTGGGAAGCTGGCGCTCTACCATTGAGCTACACCGGCGCGTCATGCGCAGCGGCCATGCTAACCCACATCGCAGAGTTGCTCTGCAACGGGCGGGCGGTGGCTTCGAGGCTCGGCCGCAGGCGGCCTCACACCTCAGCCGGCGTCCTTCCCTGGCAGTGCCCCACACCTCGGCCCGCGTCCCACCGGGGCCGCCGGACCGCCGTATCTTTGTCCCATGCGCAGCAGCACCTGGGACGACCGTGCCGAGGCCGTCATCATGGAGGCCACCTCCTTCGACGACGCTCCCCTGCCGGATGCCGGTGGTCGTCAGCGCACGACCCTGGTCTCGCCCGCGGACCCGCGCCTGGATGTCGAGACCCTGCTGCTGCGCCGCGACCACCCCGACCTGGTCGTCGTCCTCCACGGCGCCCTGGTCCGCAAGGAGGTGACGCTTCCGCGCTTCGAGTGGCTGCGCTCGCTGAGGGAGCGCCCCGAGAACCTCCTCTTCGTCTCGGACCCGTCACTGGGCTGGGACGAGGCGGTCCCGCTGGCCTGGTACATCGGTCCCGAAGGGCACGACGTGAGCGACCGCATCGCCACGGAGGTCGCCCACCTCTCCGGCCGACTCGGCACCACCCGCACGGTCTTCACCGGCAGCAGCGGGGGCGGGTACGCCGCGCTCGCGCTCGCGGCCCGCACGCCGGGCGCCCTCGCAGTGAGCTTCTCCCCGCAGACCCGGGTATCGCGGTATGACCGCATGCCGGTGAAGTCCTTCCGCACCCGCCTCTTCCCCGGACACCCCGACATGGACTCGGTCGAGTCGGCGCACCGGGACCGCGTCGACCAGACCCACCGCTGGGCCCACGGGGAGAGCCAACCCGACGCCTTCGCCCGCATCGCCCACAACTCCCGCGACCACGGGCACATCGAGGCCCACCTGCGCCCCTTCCTCGAGTCGGCCGGTGTCGACCCGGACTCCTTCACAGGCAACCCGCGCATCACCGTGACCCTCGATGACTTCGGCGAGGGCCACACCCCGCCCCGCCCCACCCAGATGCGTGCGCACCTGGACTCGGCCCTCGCCTGGCACGACGGGATCCGTCGAGGCTGAGTCGGTGTGGTGCACCGTTCGTGTGGGTCAACTCACCACCCCCTTCGCTTGCCGATCCCGAGCGCGGCGGACGAAGATGACTGAGAGAGAACAGTAAGCGCTTGCTTACTTCATGTCCCCCGGGTGAGCCCGGCACACCGACACGACCAGGAGACGCCACTATGGGTCACTACAAGAGCAACGTGCGCGACCTCGAGTTCAACCTCTTCGAGGTCTTCGGACGCGGTGAGGTGCTCGGCCAGGGCCCGTACGAGGCCGTCGACGCCGACACCGCCCGCGAGATGCTCAAGGAGTACTCGCGACTCGCGGAGCACGAGCTCGCGGAGTCCTTCGAGGACGCCGACCGCAACCCGCCGGTCTTCGACCCCGCCACGTCCTCGGTGACGATGCCCGAGTCCTTCAAGAAGTCCTTCCAGGCCTACAAGGACTCCGGTTTCTGGTCCCTCGACGTCGACGAAGAGCTCGACGGCACCCCCGCCCCGCCGTCGCTGCGCTGGGCGATGAACGAGCTCGTCCTCGGCGCGAACCCCGCCATCGGCATGTTCGGGGCGAGCTACTCCTTCGCCAACCTCCTCAACCTGCTCGGCACCCCGGACCAGAAGAAGCTGGCGAAGTGGATCGTCGAGAACCACTGGCACTGCACCATGGTCCTCACCGAGCCCGACGCCGGCTCCGACGTGGGCGCCGGCCGCACCAAGGCCACGGACAACGGCGACGGCACGTGGAACATCGAGGGCGTCAAGCGCTTCATCACCTCGGCCGAGTCCGACATGAGCGACAACATCGTCCACTTCGTCCTCGCCCGCCCCGAGGGCGCCGGCCCCGGCACCAAGGGCCTGAGCCTCTACATCGTCTCCAAGTACGACGTCGACCTCGAGACCGGTGAGCTCGGTGAGCGCAACGGCGCCTATGTCACCAACGTCGAGAAGAAGATGGGCCTGAAGGTCTCCACGACCTGCGAGGTCACCTTCGGCGAGAAGCACGCCGCCGTCGGCACCCTCTTCGGCGACGTCCACGACGGCATCGCCCAGATGTTCCGCGTCATCGAGAACGCGCGCATGCTCGTCGGCACCAAGGCCATCGCCACCCTCTCGACCGGTTACCTCAACGCGCTCGAGTACGCCAAGGAGCGTGTCCAGGGTGCCGACCTCACCACCCCCGCCAAGGACGCCCCGCGCGTGACGATCACCCACCACCCGGACGTGCGCCGCAGCCTGATGCTGCAGAAGGCCTACGCCGAGGGCCTGCGCGCGCTCGTCGTCTTCACCTCCAGCCAGCAGGACACCGTCGACATCGAGCAGCGCTCCACCGGCTCGGAGGCGATCGCCGAGGACTCCCCCGCGGCCATGGCCAACCGGGTCAACGACCTGCTGCTCCCGATCGTCAAGGGCCTGGGCTCCGAGCGCGCCTGGACCCTGCTCGGCACCGAGTCGCTGCAGACCTTCGGCGGCTCCGGCTTCCTGCAGGAGTACCCGATCGAGCAGTACGTCCGCGACGCGAAGATCGACACCCTCTACGAGGGCACGACCGCCATCCAGGGCCAGGACTTCTTCTTCCGCAAGATCGTCCGGGACAACGGCCAGGCGCTCGGTCACCTCGCCATGCAGATCCAGGAGTTCGCCCAGGACGTCGACGCCCAGGACGGGAAGCTCTCCGCCGAGCGCCAGCTGCTCGCCAAGGGTCTCGAGGACGTCCAGGGCATCCTCGGCGCGATGTTCCAGTCGCTCATGGCCTCCGACCCCAAGCAGGAGGGCTCGGACATCACCAACATCTACAAGGTCGGGCAGAACACCTCCCGCCTGCTCCTGGGCGCCGGTGACCTCGTCATCGGGTGGCTGCTCCTGCGTCAGGCCGCCATCGCCACCGAGGCCCTCGAGGCCGGCGTGAGCGAGAAGGACCAGGACTTCTACACCGGCAAGATCGCCGCGGCGAGCTTCTTCGCCAAGAACGTCCTGCCCCGTCTGGCCTCCGAGAAGGCCATCGCCGAGGCGACCGACAACACCCTCATGGACGTGCCCGAGTCCGCCTTCTGATCACCGGCACCCATGACGAAGGGGGCTTCCCACCAGTTGGTGGGAAGCCCCCTTCGTCGTGCTCGGGCCGATGACGCCCGCTCAGAGCCGGCTGTCGGTCTCCGACGGGTCGACGCGCTCGGCGGGACGGTGACGCCCGCGCGGGTCCGACGGGTCGGTGTTGCCCGACCGCGTGGTCGGGATGTTCCGCGACGGCTTGGGCCGGTCGAGGAAGAAGAAGGCCCCGAACATCACCACGGTGAAGACGACGATGAAGATCCAGAACACTGCCTCGCCACCCATGGGCGCCCCTCTCTACCGGTGTGTCCTCCCAGCGTAGTCCCCGCCGGGGTCCTGGGTCAGTCCTTGTCGCGCCGGTTGAGCTCGGCCAGGTGGGCGTTGTAGGCCTCGAGCTCGGCGTCGCCGTCACGGTCGGCCCGCCGGTCGAGCCGCGTGGTCTCCCGACTGTCGCTGCGCATCCACTGCCAGGCGACGCCGATCGCGAGGACGAGCGTCGGCGCCTCGCCGACACCCCAGGCGATCGCGCCGCCCGTGCGCTGGTCCGCGAGCGGGTCGGGCATCCACGGCAGGTCGAGGCGGCCGAAGAAGTTCTCCGCGAGCAGCTCCGTGGACTGGGTGAGGATCACGCCGAAGAAGGCGTGGAAGCTGATCGTCACGAGGAGGACGATCAGCAGCGCGATCGGCGGCCACCGCTTCGGGCCGGGATCGACCCCGATGAGCACCCAGGTGAACATGTATCCCGTCGCGAGGAAGTGCACCATCATCAGCACGTGCCCGGTATGGGTGCGCATCGCCAGCTCGAAGAGCGGGCTGTAGTAGAAGATCGCCAGGCTGAAGAAGAACAGTGCGGACGCGACGACCGGGTTGGCGAGGACGCGCAGGTAGCTCGAGTGGACCGTCGCGAGGATCAGCTCGCGGGGCCCGAGGGTCTTGTCCTTGCGCGCCGGGAGCGCGCGCAGAGCGAGGGTGATGGGGGCTCCCGGCACCATGAGCAGCGGCGCGATCATCGCCACC
>JBQGNO010000013.1:21700-29863 GCA_052087725.1 Janibacter sp.
GTGCCAGGAGAAGCTCACCTTGCCGTAGACGCCGGGACCACCGGAGGTGAAGTAGAAGAAGACGAGCCACCCGAGGATCCAGCTGATCGTGCGCAGCAGCGGCCAGTGGTCCCCGCGGGCCCGCAGCCGCAGCACCCAGCGGATGTAGACGACGATCGCGATGACCGTCACCGGCAGCCAGAGCCAGTCGATCTGCCACGAGGTCAGCCAGCTCATCGAGTCCGGCGGCCCCGGGTCGGGGTAGCCGGAGAGGTCGTAGACGATCGATCCCTCGGGTCGCTCGGCCGCGCTCGGCGGGGTCGGGGTGCGCCCCACAGCGGCGCCCAGCCCCATCGCGGCGGCCATGACCGCCACCTCCCCCAGGGCCAGACGGACGAAGGGGGCGCCCCCCTTCGCTCCGGCGTCCAGCGTGGCGATGGTCCGGTGACGGTGCCACCACCCGGCGATCCCGAGGAGTATCGCCGCCACGGACTTGAGGATGAGGAGCACCCCGTAGCGCGAGTCGAGCCCGGAGAGCCCACCGATGTTGATCCACGAGGCGAGCAGGCCGGAGCCGACGAGCAGCACGAAGCACCAGGCCGCCATCGAGGAGTAGCGCCGCACCGTCACGGCGAGGTGCGTGCCGAGGGACGGGCGGATGACGAGCAGCGCGACGAGGCCACCGACCCACAGGCTCGCCGCGACGAGGTGGAAGGCGAGGGCGTTGACGCCGGCCATGTGGTCGAGGCTGGCCGAGGAGTGCCCGGACAGGGCGAGCGGCAGCAGCGCGAACAGCCCCGTGCCGGACAGCCACGCCAGCGCGGACTTCGTCGTGGCGAGCGGCGCCGCCACCGCGATCACCGCGACCAGCACGGCGGAGATCACGCCCGTGCGCGTGTTGTCGAGCTCCCAGATGAAGGCGGTCAGCTGGGACAGGTAGTTGGGGTCGGTGATCTTCAGACCCGCCAGGGACGCGAAGGTCGTGAGGATCCCACCCACCCCGGCGAGGAACCAGACGATGGCGGCCCCGCCGGCGAGCTGCGAGAGCGTGCGCCGTCGGGCGGTGCGCGTGGTCTCCGGGACGATGAAGGCCGCGAGGGCCAGCGCGCCGATGGTCACCGCCGCCGCCCCGTCGTGGATCGTGCGCAGCACGGGCAGCGACCAGCGCACGAAGGCACCGGGGTCACCGAGCTCGAGGGGAGCCGCTCCCCCGCCGAAGGCCGTGGCCGCGACGACGACCACCACCGCCACGAGACCGAGGAGACCCAGCGGCAAGGACGTGGTGCGGGGGGCGGTCACTGGGGGGGACATGATGTCTAATCTAGACAACGCCCGTCGCAGGTTCGTCCCCGGTGTGCGTCCAGGCCCTCAGAATCCGACCACCAGGAGCCGCTCGTGTCCGCGTCCGCCGGCCAGCTCAGCGTCAGCGTCATCCGGATGCTGCGCATGCTGCAGGCCACGCGCGTCCGCGCGCCCCGGGTCCATCCCGCGCTGGAGCCCACCCACCACGCCGTCCTCGTCGCCCTGCGGGACCAGCCGGCCCGCGTGGGTGACCTCGCCGAGCGCACCATCGCGGATGCCTCCACCGTCAGCCGGCAGGTGAGTCATCTCACCGCACTCGGTCTGGTCGAGAAGATCCCGGACCCCGAGGACGGTCGGGCCCAGCTCGTGGCCCTCTCCGCGGACGGGCAGGCCCTCCTCGCCGAGCTCGTCGTCCGCCGCGAGGCATGGTTCGGCGAGCTCCTCTCCGACTGGCCGGAGGAAGACGTCGAGGCCTTCATCGGCTATGTCGACCGCTTCTGCGACACGGTCGCCGCCGACGAGCGGCACCACCCGGGCCCGGGGGCCTGAGCCCTCTTCGTCCGCGACCGCCCGGCTCACGGGACCGGCCTGCGCGGCATGGCAACCCGGCGACCCCCTCACGCGTCTGTGACGATGACCGCGATCACGCCACGGACATCAGGGGATCCCATGTCGTACCGCATCACCACACTGACCGCGCTGACCCTCGCCGGGACACTGGCCCTCGCGGCCGGCCTGGCCGTCGCCGGCCCCACCGACTCGAGATCGGTGACCGCCGACGACTTCGACGTCATCTGCGACGGCATCGGGGAGGACACGGTGACCGTCACCGGTGATCTCGCCTCCGGTGGCGACGCCACGATCACCTCCGGCCCGCTGTCGGTCGTCGGCACGCCCGGCTTCACCGGCACCGACGCCGCCGGTGACTCCGTGACCGTGGAGCCGACCGGCGACGGTGCCGTGTGCACCGCGCAGGAGACGACGAAGGGGGCCGGCCTGGACGAGGTCCTCCCTCCCTCCCAGGCGTCGAAGGACAGCGCCTCGGGCACGGTCTCCGGCCGATTGACCTTCACCGTCGAGGTGGACACGAGCGCGCTCCCGCAGCCTCCGGCCGCGACGATGCGCACCGCCGCGGCCCTGCCCTTCGAGTCCGAGGTGCGCAATTACCTCAAGTCACGACCGGGTGCGGTCGGCGTCGCGGTCCGGATGCCCGGCACCGGCAAGTCGTGGACCTACACCAAGGCCTCCTCGCGCAATGTCACCGCGAGCATCGTCAAGGTCCAGATCATGTCCGGCGTGATGATGAAGGCCCAGCGGGCGGGCCGCTCCCTCACCTCGTGGGAGAAGTCGAAGATCATCCCGATGATCCGCAACAGCGACAACAACGCGACGACGGCCCTCTTCAACCACATCGGTGGGCGCTCCGGCCTGCAGAGCGTCGGCGACCGGCTCGGGATGAGCCAGACGAAGGCCGACCCCGCCGGCCACTGGGGCCTGACGGTCACCTCGGCCCACGACCAGGCGGAGCTCATGGAGCACTACGCACGTCCCTCGGCGCAGCTGAGCTACAGCAACCGGGTCTACGGGCTGCGCCTGATGCGCACCGTCAGCTCCAGCCAGGACTGGGGCGTGAGCGCCGGCCCGCCCAGCGGCGCCGTCGCGCTGAAGAACGGCTGGCTCCCGCGGACCGACGGCTGGCACGTCAACAGCATCGGGTGGCAGAACTCCGGCAAGGCCGACTACACGATCGGCGTGCTCACCCACCACGACCCGGGCTCGATGCAGAAGCAGATCAACACCATCGAGGGCGTCTCCAAGATCGTGTGGCGTCATCGCGGCCAGCTCGTGGACTCGAAGCCGAAGGCGCGGGGCGCGCGGGCGGACGTCGACGGGGACGCGAAGGCCGACCTCATGGGCACCTCCAAGACCGGTCGGATCTACCTCATGAAGGGCGATGGCGAGGGCAACTTCGGCGCGAAGAAGGCCATCAAGTCGGGCTTCTCCGACGCCACCTGGTTCGGCTCCGCCGGTGACGTCAACAAGGACGGCCGCTCCGACGTCCTCGTGCGCCGCGGCAACGGCCGGCTGCAGCTGATGTACGCCACGAGCTCCGGCACGCTCGGCACCCCGACGACGATCGCGACCGGCTGGGGCAGCTACACCGACATCGCCTCCGGTGTCGACGTCACCGGTAACGGCACGCTCAACATCGTCAACCGCAAGGTCGGTGGCTACGCCGACCTCTACCAGCTCTCCGACGCCGGGAGGCTGACCCGGGTGCGCTCGATGGGGCAGCCCTTCGCCTGGTACCCGACGATCCGCCTCGTCCACGACGTCACCAGCGACGGCAAGGGCGATCTGCGCGGGATCGCCACGGGCGGCCGGATGCGGACCTGGACCTCGACCGGGAGCTCATGGCGCCAGACGTCGGCGACGAGCCTGGGCTGGGAGAAGTACCGGGCCCACGCCGCCCCCGGGGACATCAACAACACGACCTACCGGGACGACGTCGTGGGCGTGCTCCCCGACGGCACCGGTCACGCGTACTTCGGCACCGCCGACGGCGACATCACCTCGTACCACCGGGAGGTCGACGAGTACCTGGGCGGCCTGGTCCACGTCTTCTGACCGTCGCGCGGTCGGTCAGGCCCAGAGGAAGGCCGTCCCCGGGTCGTGGAGCAGCGCGGCGATGTCGGCGAGCAGCTTCGAGCCGAGCTCTCCGTCGACGAGCCGGTGGTCGAAGGAGAGCGCGAGCTGGGTGACCCAGCGCGGCTCGATCGACTCGCCGCCGTCCGCACCCGTCACGACCCACGGCATCCGCCGGACCGCGCCGAAGGCGAGGATCACGGCCTCCCCCGGGTTGAGGATCGGGGTGCCGGTGTCGACGCCGAAGACGCCGACATTGGTGATCGTCGCCGTCCCGCCGGCCAGGTCGGCCGGTGGGGTCCGGCCTTCGCGCGCCGTGCCGACGAGCCCGCCGAGGGCATCGGCGAGGTCGTGCAGGGAGAGCCGGTCGGCGGCCTTGATGTTGGGCACGAGCAGGCCGCGCGGGGTGGCCGCCGCGATACCGAGGTTGACGTCGCCGTGCAGGACGATCTCCCGGGCCGCGTCGTCCCAGCTCGCATTGGCCTCCGGGTGGCGTCGCAGCGCGAGCGTGAGGGCCTTGGCGACGAGGAGCAGCGGCGTGACCTTGACGTCGGAGAAGGACCGGTCGCCCTTGAGCCGCTCGACGAGGTCCATCATCGCCGTGACGTCGACCGTGACGAACTCGGTGACGTGCGGCGCGGTGAAGGCCGAGGAGACCATCGCCTCGGCCGTCGCCTTGCGCACGCCCTTGATCGGGATCCGGACGTCCCCTGCTGCGGCGAAGGGGGCTCCCGCTCCCTGAGGTGCGAGGGCGCCAGCGCCCGAGCCTCGAAGGGTAGGAGCCGCCGCGGTTGCCGTGGTCGAGGCCGCGCCCGACGACGCCGCCTCGACATCAGCCCGGGTGACGATGCCCCCTTCGCCGGTCGGGGTGATCGACTGCAGGTCCAGCCCGAGGTCCTTGGCCAGCTTGCGCACCTGGGGCTTGGCGAGCGCCCGGGCCTGCTCACCGCGCAGGGGTGCAGCCGGTGCTGCCGGCGCAGCCGCGGGGGCAGGTGCCGCAGCGGGCGCGACCGGCGCCGGCGGGGCGCCCTTGCGAGCGCGGCGCCGGGTGCTGCCGGCCTTGGCGCCGTAACCGACGAGGTTGGGCCCGCTGGACTCACCGGCCTCGTCCTCCTCGGTGGCCGCGGGAGCGGAGGGTGATGCCTCGGCGCCGGCCACCTCGACGGCGATGATCGGGGCGCCGACCTCGACGGTGTCCCCCTCGGCGACGAGCAGCTCGCTCACGGTCCCCGCGAAGGGGATCGGCAGCTCGACGAGGGACTTGGCCGTCTCGACCTCGATGATGATCTGGTTGACGGTGATCGCGTCACCGGGCTGGACCTTCCAGGAGACGATCTCGGCCTCCGTGAGGCCCTCGCCGGGGTCGGGCAGGGTGAAGTGCTGGAGTGCCACGGGGTCCTCCTGGTCAGTGGGCGAGCGAGCGGTCGACGGCGTCGAGGACGCGATCGAGGGTGGGGAGGAACTCCTCCTCGAAGCGGCTGGGCGGGTAGGGGATGTTGTAGCCCCCGACCCGCAGCACCGGCGCCTCGAGGTGGTAGAAGCACTCCTCCTGGATCCGGGCGGTGATCTCCGCCCCGAGCCCGAGGAAGGTCGACGCCTCGTGGACGATGACCGCCCGGCCGGTCTTCTTCACCGACGCGGTGATCGCCGGCAGGTCGAGGGGGCTGAGGCCGCGCAGGTCGACGACCTCGAGGTCGCGCCCCTCCTCCTCGGCGGCGGCCGCGGCCTGCAGGCAGGTCTTGACCATCGGGCCGTAGGCCAGGAGCGTCGCATCGCGACCCTCGCGGACCACGCGGGCGTCGTACAGACCGAGGTCCGGGGCACCCCCTTCGTCGATCTCGGTCTCGCCGCGCTCGTGATAGCGACGCTTGGGCTCGAAGAAGATCACCGGGTCGTCGCTCTCGATGGCCTGCTGGATCATCCAGTAGGCATCAGCCGCATTGCTGCAGGAGACCACCCGCAGACCGGCGGTGTGCGCGAAGTAGGCCTCGTTGGACTCGCTGTGGTGCTCGACGGCACCGATGCCACCACCGCAGGGGATGCGGATGACCATCGGCATCTTCAGGTGGCCGAGGGAGCGGGCGTGCATCTTGGCGACCTGGGAGACGATCTGGTCGAAGGCCGGGTAGACGAAGCCGTCGAACTGGATCTCCACGACCGGCCGGTACCCGCGCAGGGCGAGCCCCACGGCGGTGCCGACGATCCCCGACTCGGCGAGCGGGGTGTCCATGACCCGATGGTCGCCGAAGTCCTTCTGCAGGCCCTCGGTGATGCGGAAGACGCCCCCGAGCTTGCCGACGTCCTCGCCCATGAGGACGACCTTGGGGTCCTGGTCCATCGCGCGTCGCAGGCCGGCGTTGAGGCCCTTGGCGAGGCTGAGGCGGGTGCCGCTCATGCCTGGCCCCCTTCCTCGGCGAAGCCGGCGTGGTAGGCGAGGAAGTCCTCGCGGTCGGCCTCCACGAGCGGGTGGGGCTCGGTGTACTGATGGTCGAACATCGTCGGCAGCTCCGGGTCGGGCATCTCCTGGCAGGCCGTGCGGATCCGGGCGGCGACCTCATCGGCCTCCGCGTCGACGGCATCGAAGAAGTCCGCCTCGGCGTGACCGCGCTCGGTCATGAAGCCACGCATGCGCTTGATCGGGTCCTTGTGCTTCCAGATCTCGACCTCAGCACTGCTGCGGTACTTCGTCGGGTCATCGGAGGTCGTGTGCGCGCCCATCCGGTAGGTGTAGGCCTCGATGAGCGTGGGCCCCTGGCCTGCGCGCGCCTTGTCGAGGGCGTCCTTGGCGACCGCGTACGTCGCGAGCGGGTCGTTGCCGTCGACGAGGACGCCGGGGAAGCCGAAGCCGCGGGCGCGCTGATAGGGCGGGATGATGAACTGCTTGTCGTTGGGCTCGGAGATGGCCCACTGGTTGTTCTGCACGAAGAAGACGACCGGCGACTGCGCCACCGCGGCGAAGACGAGGGCCTCGTTGAAGTCGCCCTGGCTCGTGCCGCCGTCGCCGGTGAAGGCCATGACGGCCGCGTCCCGGTCCGGGTCGCCCGTGCCCATGTCGCCGTCCGCGGCGATGCCCATCCCGTAGCCGGCCGCGTGGAGCATCTGGTTGCCGATGACGATCGTGTAGAGGTGGAAGTTGTGCTCGTTGGAGTCCCACCCACCGTGGTTGACCCCGCGGAACATGCCGAAGAGGCTCACCGGGTCGACGCCGCGGCACCAGGCCACGCCGTGCTCGCGGTAGCCCGGGAAGGCGTAGTCCTGCGGGCGAAGGGCCCGGCCGGCACCGACCTGGGCGGCCTCCTGACCGAAGAGGCTCGGCCACAGGCCGAGCTCACCCTGCCGCTGGAGGGCGAAACCCTCGGCATCGATGCGCCGCACGAGTACGAGGTCGCGGTAGATCGTGCGCGCGTCCTCGCTCGTCATGTCCTCGACGATCTGGGCATACGGCGCATTGGTCTCGTTGGTGGCCAGACGGGTGCCGTCGGCATCGACGAACTGGACCATCTCGGGGTTGTCGTCCGAGAAGTGGCCGGTGACCGCGGAGGGGGGCATGGGCCCCATCTCCGGCGACGGCTCGAAGGCCCCTGCCATACGTCCTCGGGTACCGGCGTGGCCGGCGACGTCGTTGTCGCTCACTGCTGCTCCCTTCGGCCGGCACGGAGGATCACCCTGTGACCGGCACCACAGATCTTGGTCCCGCCCAACCTAGCGTCTCACTGGCTGGACACCCAAAGCGGGGACGAAGGGGGTGGCCTCAGGTCCGCCGGAAGGCCGCCGCGACCTCGATGAGGCGGTCATTGGCCTCGGGCTCACCGATGGTCACGCGCACCCCGTCGGTGCCGTACGGGCGCACCGACAGGCCCACCTGCGCGCAGGCGGCGACGAAGTCGGGCGTGCGGTCCCCGAGCGGGAACCACACGAAGTTCGCCTGGCTCTCGGAGAGCTCCCAGCCTGCCTCGTGGAGGGCCTCGACCACCCGGCCGCGCTCCGCGACGAGGTTCTTGACCCGGACGTCGAGCTCGGCCTTGGCATCCGGCTCGAGGGAGGCGACCGCCGCCGCCTGGGCGAGGAGGTTGACGCCGAAGGGGGTCGCGGTCTTGCGCAGGGCCTCGGCCACCGGCTCGGGGGCCACCGCGTAGCCGACGCGCAGGCCAGCGAGCCCGTAGGCCTTGGAGAAGGTGCGCAGGAGCATGACGTTGTCGTGCTCGCGGCGCAGCGCGAGGCCGTCGACCCGGGCAT
>JBQGNO010000014.1:0-24288 GCA_052087725.1 Janibacter sp.
CTCCGTGGCCATGCGCCCGCACAATCTCCCCCTGGTCATGCTCGGTGCGGCCCTGCTGTGGTTCGGCTGGTTCGGGTTCAACGCCGGCTCCGCGTACGGCGCGGACGGGCTGGCCGGTCTCGCCTGGCTCAACACGACCACTGCCGCGGCCGCCGCGATCCTGGGCTGGCTGCTCGTCGAGCGACTGCGTGACGGTCACGCGACCTCCCTCGGCGCTGCCTCGGGCATCGTGGCCGGCCTCGTCGCGATCACCCCGGCCGCCGGGGCGCTCTCCCCGCTCGGTGCCATCGCGCTCGGTGCGATTGCCGGTGTGCTGAGTGCCCTTGCCGTCGGTCTGAAGTACCGGCTCGGGTACGACGACAGCCTCGACGTCGTCGGGGTGCACCTCGTCGCGGGCCTCTGGGGCACGATCGGGATCGGCTTCCTGGCCACCGACGGCGGGCTGCTCCACGGCAACGGACCCGCCCTCCTCGCGGTGCAGGTGCTCATCGCCCTGGTCGCCGTGGCCATCTCCGCGGTGGTCACGACGGTCATCGCCCTGCTGCTGAAGTCCACCATGGGCTGGCGGGTCAGCGCCGATGACGAGGCCACCGGCATCGACGCCAGCGTCCACGCCGAGTCGGGCTACGACTTCGGTGGCGTCGGCGCCACCTGGGTCGGCTCGTTGATCGGCTCGACCGGCTCCCTTCCCGCCACGGCCACTCGGGCCGACGACTCCTCGGAGGTCTCCTCATGAAGCTCATCACCGCCATCATCAAGCCGCACCGGATCGAGGACGTGAAGGAGTCGCTCGAGGCCTTCGGGATCACCGGCATGACCGTCAGCGAGGCGAGCGGATTCGGTCGTCAGCGTGGCCACAGCGAGGTCTACCGCGGCGCAGAGTACGTCGTCGACTTCGTCCCGAAGATCCGGCTCGAGGTCCTCGTCGAGGACATCGACGCCGACTCCGTGGTCGGCGTGGTCGTCAACGCCGCCCGGACCGGTCGGATCGGGGACGGCAAGGTGTGGGTCACCGAGATCCACGACGTCGTCCGGGTCCGCACGGGAGAGAAGGGGGACGAGGCGCTCTGAGCCTCGGTCACCATGACGCGCACCGCACCAGGCATCAGGGCCGCGCGACTCGACCTCGCCGGCACCCGGGAGTTCACCTCACCGGGTGCCGGCGCGGCACGTCGAGCAGCCATCGCCGCCGCCACCCGCACCTGGCTCACCGACCTGTACACGGAGGCCGTGGGGGACCGCGACGGCATCGCCCTCGCGGCCGTCGGCTCCCTCGGACGGGGCACGTCGGGTCCGCTCAGTGACCTCGACCTCGTCCTCGTCCACGACGGACGGGGCTTCGCCGGCACCGATCTCGGCACCATGGCCGAGCGCCTCTGGTACCCGATCTGGGACTCCGGGCTCTCGCTCGACCACTCCGTGCGCTCGACGGCGCAGTGCCGGTCCGTCGCCCGCTCGGACCCGGCCGCCGCCGTCGGTCTGCTCGACCTGACCCGCATCGTCGGGGACCCGGAGGTCGTCGCCGGGGTGCGCGCCACGGTCGCCCACGACTGGCGGGCCGGTTCCCGCACGCGGCTGCCCGCCTTCGTCGAGACCGTACGCAGCCGCCACCACCGGCACGGTGACCTCAGCCAGCAGGTCGAGCCCGACCTCAAGGAGGCCCTCGGCGGCCTCCGTGACGTCACCGTGCTCCACGCGCTCACCCGGGCGTGGCTGGCCGACCGTCCCCACGGCCGGGTCGACCCGGCCATGGCCCAGCTGCTTGACGTCCGTGACGCCCTGCACGTCGTCACCGGCCGGGGACGGGACCGGCTGCTCCGCGAGGAGCACGACGCGGTCGCGGCGCTGCTCGGGCTGACCGACGCGGACGAGCTGCTGACGCGGGTGTCCGTCGCCGCCCGGACGATCGCCTGGGCGCTCGAGTCGACGATGCGCCGTGCCGGGCAGAGCCAGCGGGCACGCACTCTCCGGGTGGGGCCGCGCCGGCCGACGCTCACGCCGTTGGGACACGGGCTCTTCGCCCACGACGGAGAGGTGGTCCTCGGGACGCCCCGGCGCGCGCAGGAGGAGGCGGGCACCGCCCTTCGTGCCGCGGCCGTCGCCTCCCGCAACCGGCTGCCCATCGCGCCGAGGACGCTCGCCAACCTCGCCGAGGGGCCGACCCCGCCGACCCCGTGGCCGGACGAGATCCGCGACCTTTTCACCGACCTCCTCGCGAGCGGCGCGGGGCTCGCCCCCGTGTGGGAGGGCCTGGGCCAGGTCGGTCTCGTCGACCGCTGGCTGCCGGAGTGGGCCGAGGTGCGGTGCCGGCCGCAGCGCAACCCCGTGCACCGGCACACCGTCGACCGGCACCTCGTGGAGACCGTCGAGCGCGCCGTGGTGCTCTCCCGCGACGTCTCCCGGCCCGACCTGCTGCTCCTCGCCGCGCTGCTCCACGACATCGGCAAGGTCGCCGGGTCCCGGGACCACTCCCGTACCGGCGCCGACCGGGCGGGACCGATCCTCGACCGCTGGGGCGTGCCCGCCCACGACCGGGACCTCGTCGTCCACCTCGTCCGCGAGCACCTGACACTCGTCGAGGTCGCGACCCGTCGGGACCTCGCCGACCCGGCGACGGTCGCGGCGGTCTGCGATCTCGTCGACGACGACATCGAGACCTTCGAGCTGCTGCGCGCGCTCACCATCGCCGATGCACGGGCCGCCGGCCCCGCGGCGTGGACGGACTGGCGGGCGAGCCTCCTCGACACGCTCACCGGTCAGGTCCGCGAACGCCTCACGGGTGTGGTCCCTCCCGTCCCACCGCCGGCGCCGACCCTGGTCGTCGACGAGATCGCCCGGGCGACGGCCCGGGGTGGTCGGCCGCACGCCCGGGTCGCGGAGGAACCGGGCGGGTGGCTGCTGACGATCCACGCCCCGGACCGGGAGAGCCTCTTCGCCGACACCGCCGGGCTGCTCGCAGCACAGGGCAGGACGGTGCGCCGGGCCCGTGTGTCGACCGTCGACGGGATCGCCGTCCACGAGTGGTTCGTCGAGTCCCCGGGGGGCGACCCGCCGGAGGCGGCCCGGGTCGTCGCCGGGATGCACCGGCTCGCTGCGGGGGAACGGTCCGCGCTCGCCGCCCTGGGGCGTCCGCGCGGGCGGGACCCCGTGCACCCCGTGGCCGGGACCCGCGCCTTCGTCCTGCCCAGTGCCGGTAGCGGTGCGACGGTCCTCGAGGTGCGGTCCACGGACCGCTCCGGGCTGCTCCATGACGTCGGTCGGGCCCTCGCGGACGAAGGGATGAGCGTGCGGTCCGCGCACATCTCCACCTTCTCGGGGCAGACCCTCGACACGATCTACCTCACGGATCGGGCCGGTGCGGAGCTCTCCCCCTCGGCCGTGGCGCGGGCGCTCTCGGCGGTCATCGGGGCCTGCGACGGGGAGGGGGACGGGGGAGGCCGCTGAGGAAGTAACCTTGGCCGGGTGTTCACCAGCCTGTCTGACCGCCTGACCGCGACCTTCACGAACCTTCGCGGCAAGGGGCGGCTGTCCGAGTCCGATGTCAACAAGACCGTCCGGGACATCCGGATGGCCCTGATCGACGCCGACGTGGCGCTGCCCGTGGTCAAGGAGTTCACCCGGGCGGTGCGCGAGCGGGCCACCGGTGCCGAGGTCAGCGGCGCGCTCAACCCCGCCCAGCAGGTCATCAAGATCGTCAACGAGGAGCTCGTCGGGATCCTCGGCGGCAACACCCGCACGATCCAGCTCGCCAAGCGCCCGCCGACGGTGATCATGCTCGCGGGCCTCCAGGGCTCCGGCAAGACGACCTTCGCCGGCAAGCTCGGCGCGTGGCTGAAGGAGCAGGGACACACCCCGATCCTCGTGGCCGCCGACCTGCAGCGCCCCAACGCCGTCACCCAGCTCGAGGTGACCGGTGAGCGCGCCGGCGTCCCCGTCTTCGCCCCGGAGCGCGGCAACACCGGTGGCCACGATGCCGTCCTCGACTCGGGGGAGGGGACCCAGTCCTTCGGCGACCCCGTCAACGTCAGCCGCGCCGGTGTGGCCCATGCCGAGTCCCAGCAGCACGACGTGGTCATCGTCGACACCGCGGGCCGGCTGGCCGTCGACGCCGAGCTCATGCAGCAGGCGGCCGACATCCGCGAGGCGATCGTCCCCGACGAGGTGCTCTTCGTCATCGACGCGATGATCGGCCAGGCCGCGGTCGAGACCGCTCGGGCTTTCGCCGACGGCGTCGACTTCACCGGTGTCGTGCTCTCCAAGCTCGATGGCGATGCGCGCGGTGGTGCCGCCTTGTCCGTCGCCGGGACGACCGGTCGGCCGATCATGTTCGCCTCCGTCGGCGAGCAGACGCGCGACATCGAGGTCTTCCACCCCGACCGGATGGCCAGCCGCATCCTCGACATGGGTGACGTCCTCACCCTCATCGAGCAGGCCGAGCGGGCCTTCGACCAGGGCCAGGCCGACGAGATGCAGCGCAAGTTCCTCGCCGAGGAGGACTTCACCTTCGACGACTTCCTCCAGCAGATGAGCGCCATCAAGAAGATGGGCTCGCTGAAGTCGATGCTGAAGATGATGCCCGGCATGGGGCAGATGTCGGCCCAGCTGGACAACCTCGACGAGCGGGAGTTCGACCGCATCGAGGCGATGGTCCGCTCGATGACGACCTTCGAGCGCACCCACCCCAAGCAGATCAACGGATCACGTCGCTCCCGCATCGCCAAGGGCTCCGGCGTCACCGTCTCCGAGGTCAACCAGCTGCTCGAGCGCTTCACCGAGGCGCAGAAGATGATGAAGCAGATGGCCCGCGGTGGCGGTATGCCCGGGATGCCGGGGATGCCCGGTGCCGGCGGCGGTGGCGGCGGCGCCCGCAAGAAGGGCAAGCAGCAGCAGAAGAAGAAGGGCAAGTCGGGCAACCCGGCCAAGCGCGCCCAGCAGGAGCGGGAGGCGGCGGAGAAGGCCGCTGGCCGCACGAGCGCCCCCGGCTCTGCCGTCGGCGGTGTAGCAGCCGGCGGGGACGCCCAGCCGGGACCGTCGGATCTCGACCCGAGCCAGCTCCCGAAGGGCTTCGAGAAGTTCCTCGGTCAGTGATGGGGGAGCCGGACCTGCACGCCGTCACCTCGGGGGAGAGCGGTCCCCGGGTGGCCTTCTGCCACGGCCTCTTCGGGCAGGGCCGCAACTGGACCCAGATCGCCAAGGGCCTGTCCGACATCTGTCGGCCGACCCTGCTCGACATGCCGGACCACGGGCGGTCCCCGTGGACCGACCGCTTCGACTACGTGACCGCGGCCGACCTCGTGGCCGACAGCCTCCGGGCCATCGACGCCGACGAGCCGTGGATCGTCGTCGGTCACTCCATGGGCGGCAAGATCGCCATGCTCCTCACGCTGGGCCACCCCGAGCTGGTGTCGACGCTGTGTGTCGTGGACATCTCCCCGTCGTCGACGACGTCCTTCACCGAGTTCGAGACCTACGTCGAGGCGATGCAGGCGATGGACCTCGGGGCGATCGACAGCCGTGCGGACGCGGACGCGGCGATGCAGGAGGCCGCCCCCGCCGCGGGAGTGCGTGGCTTCCTCCTCCAGAACCTGCGCCGGGACGGCGCCGGGTGGCGCTGGCAGCCCAACCTCGAGGTCATCGGACGCGACATCGCGACCATCGGCGGGTGGCCGGCCGACGAGGTCAGCCGCCAGGCCCCCTTCGAGGGGCCGGTGCTGTGGCTCTCCGGCGATAAGTCGTCGTACGTCACCGATGACCACGAGGCCGAGATGCGCCGGCTGTTTCCCCGCGTGCGGCGGGTGACCGTCAAGAATTCCGGCCACTGGGTGCACTCGGAGCAGCCCGAGGTGACCATCCAGGCGCTGCGTGCGCTGATCACGGCTGACCGCTGACGGCGGAGTGTGATGGGGTGGAGGTGTCCGTGGGAGCCACCGGACCTCTCGAACGGAAGGACTCCACCATGGCCCGCATTGCCATCATCGGCGGTCACGGCAAGATCGCCCAGCTGCTCGCACCGATCCTCGCCGAGCAGGACCACTCCGTCACCGCGATCATCCGCAACCCCGACCAGGCCCGCGACGTCGAGGCGGTCGGCGCGACGCCGCTCGTCGCCGACGTCGAGCAGCTCGACGCCTCCGGCATCGCCGAGGCGCTCAGCGGCCACGACGCCGTCGTGTGGTCCGCCGGAGCCGGCGGCGGTAATCCCGACCGCACCCGCGCCGTGGACCAGGACGCGGCCATCCGCTCGATGAACGCTGCCCGTCAGGCCGGGGTGCAGCGCTACGTCATGGTCAGCTACTGCGGGGCGGGGCCCGACCACGGAGTCGACCCTTCGACCCCCTTCTTCGCCTACGCCGAGGCCAAGGCCGCAGCGGACGAGTACCTGCGCGGCACCGACCTCGACTGGACCATCCTCGGGCCGAGCGGACTCACCCTCGAGCCCGCGACCGGCTCGATCCAGGTCGGCCGTGAGGGCAGTGGCAACGTCTCCCGCGACAACGTCGCCCGGGTGATCGCCGAGGTCCTCGAGGCCAATGGCACGGTCGGCCGGACGATCGAGTTCCACGACGGCTCGACCCCGATCGCCGAGGCCCTGCGCTGAGCGATCGGAGCGGGATAGCCTCGTCCCATGGCTGATGTGCTGCATGTCACGGGAGAGGTGCTGATCTCCGAGCAGGAGAGCGTGCCCGAGCTCTGGGTCATCGACGGGAAGGTCTCCTTCACCCCGCCGACCAGTGGCGACGTCGAGACCGTGAGCGGGTTCGTCCTGCCCGGTTTCGTCGACGCCCACTGCCATGTCGGGCTCGATGCCCACGGGGCCGTCGACGACGCGACGAGCGAGGAGCAGGCGCGCACCGACCGCGACGCCGGCACCCTGCTCATCCGTGACGCGGGCTCGCCCGCCGACACCCGGTGGATCGACGAGCGGGACGACCTGCCCAAGATCATCCGGGCCGGGAGGCACATCGCGCGCACCCGTCGCTACATCCGCAACTTCGCCCACGAGATCGAGCCGGAGCAGCTCGTCTCGCGGGTGCGCGCCGAGGCCCGCGCCGGGGACGGCTGGGTCAAGCTCGTCGGTGACTGGATCGAGCGCGAGGCGGGCGACCTCACCCCGTGCTGGCCGCGAGATGTCCTCACCGAGGCGATCGCGGCCGCCCACGAGGAGGGCGCCCGCGTCACCGCGCACTGCTTCGGTGAGGAGTCGCTCGCGGACTTCGCCGCGGCCGGCACCGACTGCATCGAGCACGCCACCGGCCTGGTCCCGGAGACGATCGAGGCCTTCGCCCGGCAGGACATCGCGATCGTCCCGACCCTGGTCAACATCGAGACCTTCCCGCAGATCGCGGCCCCGGCCGCCGCGAAGTACCCCGACTACCACCGGCACATGCTCGAGCTGCACGAGCGGCGCTTCGAGACCATCGCCGCGGCCCGGGACGCGGGCATCGACATCTACGTCGGGACCGACGCCGGCGGCTCGCTGCCGCACGGCCTCGTGGCGCAGGAGATGGAGCTGCTCACCCGGGCCGGGTTCTCGCGGACCGAGGCGCTCGCGGCCGGGACCTGGCGCTCCCGGGAGTGGCTCGGCCGTCCCGCCATCAGCGAAGGGGAGGATGCCGACCTCGTCGTCCTGGCGGAGGACCCCCGCGAGGACGTGCGCGCCTGCGGCACCCCGGAGCACGTGATCCTCCGGGGCGCCCGTATCGGCGGGCGCTGACCCCCTTCGCCTGCGGTCAGGCGCGCTCGCCGACGAGCTCGTGCTCGTCCTCGCCGGGGGAGGCATCGCCCTCCGCGGCGGCCACCTCGGCGCGGTGGGCCCGGACGCTGAAGACCACGGCGGAGATCCAGGCGATGACGATCACGCCGGAGACGGCCCAGACGGTGGACCCGGTGAGCCCGGTGCTGGCGAGGATCGTCCGTGCGTTGGTCAGGACGATGACCCCGCCGACGGCGGAGCCGAGGACACGCGGCGGGATGGTCCGCACGAGCCACGCGGCGATCGGTGCGGCGATGACGCCACCGAGCAGGAGCAGGGCGACCCAGGAGAAGTTGATGCCCTGCGAACCGAGCGCGGCGAGGAAGCCGATGCTCGCGGCGACCGAGATGAGGAACTCGCTCGTGTCGATCGAGCCGATGACCTTGCGGGGCTCCAGACGACCGCTGGCGAGGATCGCCGGGGTGCCGACCGGGCCCCACCCTCCGCCACCGGTGGCGTCGACGAAACCACCGACGAGGCCGAGCGGCGTGAGGAAGCGCTTGCGCAGGGGGGTGCCGAGGCGGTCCTTGCGCAGGCCCGTGAAGGTGAAGCGGACGAGGACGTAGAGGCCGAGCGTGAGCAGGATGCCCGACATCACCGGCTTGGCCGTCGAGGTGTCGAGGCTGGAGAGGAAGGTCGCGCCGGCGAAGGCGCCGATCGCGCCGGGGACGCCGATCTTCAGCACGACCGGCCAGTCGACATTGCCGAAGCGCCAGTGCGAGGCGCCGGAGACGAGCGTCGTGCCGATCTCGGCGAGGTGGACCGTCGCGGAGGCGGCCACCGGATTGGTGCCGATCGCGAGCAGCAAGGTCGTGGTGGTCACGCCGTAGGCCATGCCCAGCGAGCCGTCGACCAGCTGGGCGAGGAGGCCGACGAGGGCCAGGAGGACGAGCTTGCGCATGCGGAGGACTCTTTCCGTCAGGAGTGCGGCGCGGTGGCCAGGGGATGTCCCACTGGATGTGCAGGAGTTTTCGGTAATCAACCGTTATGTGTCAAGTAACTGCACGTTATGTCTCAGTGGGTGGCGCCTCCGGTAGGAGCGGATGCCGCGATACTGGGGGCATGGACATCTCTGCCCGAGCGGACTACGCGGTGCGCGCCATGCTCGCCCTGGCGACGGCCGAAGGGGGCGCCCCGGCCTCCGTGGTCCGGCTCGCCGAGGAGCAGGACCTGCCGCGCAAGTTCCTCGAGGCGATCCTCGGCGACCTGCGCCGGGCTGGGCTCGTCACCAGTCGGATGGGCGCATCCGGTGGATACGTCCTCGCCCGCCCGGCCGTGGACATCTGCATCGGTGACGTCATCCGTGCCGTGGACGGGCCGCTCGCCGAGGTGCGCGGCGAGCGTCCGCAGACCACGAGCTATGCCGGCGCGGCCACCCCCTTGCCGATGTCGTCGCCGGGGACTTCCCGGTGGGGGTGCAGCGCGCGCTCGACCTGCCGGGGGCCTGGGAGAACCGCTGACGGATTCGGGCCGGGTGGGTGGTCTCTGGCAGACTGTCCCGCTGTACCCGTCCGCGCCGGGCACGAGTCCTGCGCGCCGGATGCCTACACCCGAGTACCGGTACCCCGTGCGAGCCGCGCACGGTCTGGCCGTGCTCATGATGAGAAGGAGACCACGACAGTGGCCGTCAAGATTCGTCTCAAGCGCATGGGCAAGATCCGCGCCCCGTTCTACCGCGTCGTCATCATGGACTCCCGTGCCAAGCGGGACGGCCGGGCGATCGAGGAGATCGGCCTGTACCACCCCACCGAGGAGCCCTCGGTCATCAAGATCGACAGCGAGCGCGCCCAGTACTGGCTGACCCAGGGCGCCCAGCCCACCGAGGCCGTCGCCGCGCTGCTCAAGGTCACCGGTGACTGGCAGAAGTTCAAGGGTGAGGCCGGCGCCGAGGGCACCCTGAAGTTCAAGGAGTCCAGGACCTCCAAGAAGGAGCTCTACGAGGCCGCCCTCGCCTCCTCCGACAAGGAGGCCAGCGAGCACGAGGCCATCACCTCCAAGAAGAAGGCCGACAAGGAGGCTGCCAAGGAGCAGGCCGCCGCGGAGCCGGCCGCCAAGGATGACGCCCCGAGCGCCCCCGCCGAGTCCCCTGCCGAGAACCCCGAGGCCTGACATGCTCGACGAGGCGCTCGAGCACCTGGTCACCGGCATCGTCGACCACAAGGACGACGTCGTCGTCCGGAGCAAGGACCTGCGTCGTGGCCAGATCCTCGAGGTGCGCGTGCACCCCGAGGACCTCGGCCGCGTCATCGGGCGCTCCGGTCGCACCGCCTCCGCCCTGCGCACCGTCCTCGGGGCGCTCGCCGGTGGAGAGAATGTGCGCATCGACATCGTCGACACCGACCGCGAGCGCTGACCACCAGCCCGCGAGACCTGGTGAGGGGCCGACATCCGTGATGGATGTCGGCCCCTCGCCATGTCGCGGCACCGGATGATCAAGGAGACGTATCTTGTCCCGCATGGATGCACCCGAAGGTCACGTCGTCGCTCGGATCGGCAAGCCCCACGCGCTGCGCGGGGAGGTCACCGTCCAGCTGCACACCGATGACCCCGAGTCGCGCCTCGTGCCGGGCGTCGTCCTCGACACGCGCGCCCAGCCCGGCTCCGGCGTCCCCACACAGCTGACGCTCGCCACGACGCGCGTGCACCAGGGCATCTGGCTGCTCGGCTTCGAGGAGATCCCGGACCGGACCGGTGCGGAGTCCCTGCGCGGCACCCGGCTCGTCCTCGCCGAGGAGGACCTCGACGACGACCCGGACGACGGGTGGTACGAGAAGGACCTCGTCGGGCTCACCGCACGCACGCCCGACGACGAGGTCATCGGTGAGGTCGTCGCCCTGGAGCTCGGCGCCGCCCAGGACCGGATCGTCCTGAGGCGACCGGACGGCCGGGAGGCCCTCGTCCCCTTCGTCGAGGCGATCGTGCCGGAGGTTGACCCCGAGGCCGGTCGGCTGATCATCGATGCGCCCCCCGGGCTGCTGGACCTCGGCGCGAAGGGGGAGTGAGCCGTGCGCATCGACGCCGTCTCGATCTTCCCCGACTACCTCGACGCTCTGGACATCTCGCTCATCGGCAAGGCCCGCCGGGACGGGCTGATCGACCTGCGCGTCCACGACCTGCGTGACTTCACCCACGACCGGCACCGCACCGTCGACGACACCCCGTACGGCGGTGGGGCCGGCATGGTGATGAAGCCGCAACCGTGGAGCGAGGCCCTGACGCACGTCCTCGCCTCCGCCGACGACGCCACGGGCGAGACTCCGGTCCTCATCGTCCCCGGGCCGGGTGGCGAGCGCTTCGACCAGACGATGGCCCGGGAGCTCGCGCAGGCGCCGTGGCTCGCCTTCGCCTGCGGTCGCTACGAGGGGATCGACGAGCGGGTCTACGAGTGGGCGGCCGAGCGCATGGAGGTGCGCGTCGTCTCGCTCGGGGACTACGTGCTCAACGGCGGTGAGGTCGCCGTCCTCGCGATGGTCGAGGCGATCGGACGGCTCCTGCCGGGGGTCGTGGGCAATGCCGAGTCCCTCGTCGAGGAGTCCCACGAAGGGGGCCTGCTCGAGTACCCGATCTACACCAAACCGGCCTCGTGGGACGGCGGCGATGGTGAGGAGCGGGCGGTGCCGGAGGTCCTCCTCGGTGGCAACCACGCGGCGATCGCGCAGTGGCGTCACGAGCAGCGGCTGGCGCGCACCGCTGCCCGCCGGCCGGACCTGCTGCACGTCGCGGCGACCACGGACGAGCTGACCGACCTCGAGCACGTCGTGGCCACCCCGGCGGACGCGCCCGAACTGGCGGTGCTGCAGAAGGCCTGCTGGATCGAGATGGTCACCCCTGCCGAGCTGTGGTGGGGAGCTCCCGCGGAGGACGCGGGTACGGTCGCCGAGAACCTCGGCGAGTGGTCGACGCACCTCTTCCGCTCCGAGGGGCGGTTGGTGATGTCGGTGCGGGTGCGTCGTGATCCCCACGAGCCGACCACATGGCAGATCGGGCGGCTCATGGTCGCGCCGGACCTGCAGCACCGCGGCCTCGGCCGGGCGCTGCTCGCGCACGCCGAGGCTCTCGCGCCGGCCGATGTCCGCATGTTCTGGCTCAACACCGCCGCCAGCCAGGAGCGCCTCCTGCGGATCTACAAGAAGGCCGGATACCGCGTCATCGGTGCAGGGGAGGGGCCCGGGACCGTCGATCTCACCCGGCAGGTGCGCTAGAGGCAGGCCGGCAGCCACAGCCTCAGGGCGAGGTCGAGCAGGACCGTCCCACCGAGTGCGGCGACCAGCCAGACCCATCCCCGGGCCCGGTGGCCCAGCGAGAGCACCGCGACGGGCACGGCGATGAGCAGCGCGACCACCGGCAGCCCGGCGTGCAGGACCGGACCGAGGATGTCCGTCCCGGAGCACGTGCGTGTGCCGCCGGTGGTCTGGATGTCGAGGAGCCCGTGGGCCCGGGCCGCGAGCAGGGCCGACCCGGGGGCCAGCAGGACCAGGGTCAGCACGACCCCGACCGGATAGCCCCACGAGGCGCGGTCCTGCGGCTCCGCGGCCGGACGGTCTCGATTTCTGGTCACGTGCTCCCTCTGGCAGAATCGGTCATCGCGCTCATGACACCGCCCCTGCCACAGGGGGAGTACGACTCGGCGGACACTCTCGAGTGACCACGATCGCACGCGGCGGTTGGGCGCGGATCCTCACACTACTGACGAGGGCGGACGACCTGTGGCGTTCGCAGGAAGCGATAACGCCATGCAGCGTTTCGACGAGATCGACCAGGCCTCCATGCGCGACGACGTCCCCGCGTTCCGCGCGGGTGACAACGTCAAGGTGCACGTCAAGGTCATCGAGGGCAGCCGCTCCCGTGTCCAGGTCTTCCAGGGCGATGTCATCCGCATCCACGGCGGCGGCGTCGGTGAGACCTTCACCGTCCGCAAGGCCTCCTTCGGCGTCGGCGTGGAGCGCACCTTCCCGGTGCACAGCCCCGTCATCGACAAGATCGAGGTCGTCAGCCGCGGTGACGTCCGCCGCGCGAAGCTGTACTACCTGCGTGACCGCAAGGGCAAGGCCGCCCGCATCCGCGAGAAGCGCGTGACCCCCTCGAAGAAGTGATCCTCGCGTCCTGAGCGGGCCGTAGGCTGACCCCGATGTCGACCCAGCCCGCCCGGGACGACGACGCTGCGACCCCTGCCGGTGATCCGGCGGGGGTCGCTGTGCGTCCGGGGCGTCGTCTCCTGCTGCAGATCGGCGTGGGGGTGCTGCTGGTCCTCCTGCTGCGCGCCTTCGTCATCCAGTCCTTCCACGTGCCGAGCGCGTCCATGGCACCGACGATCGCTCCCGGGGACCGGATCGTCGTGACGAAGATCGGCGCCGAGCATGTCGAGCGGGGCGATGTCATCGTCTTCGACGGCACGGACACCTTCGCCGCCGCAGAGGGCACCCCCTTCGGTCTGGACGGCATGCTCGGGCGCAGCCTCACCGCGGGGGCCTCGACCCTGTCGATCGACCTCGGGGAGCAGGATTTCCTCAAGCGGGTCGCCGGCGTCGGCGGGGACGCGGTCTCCTGCACCCCTGAGGGGGGACTGGTCGTCAACGGCGACCCCGTCGACGAGCCCTGGCTGCCGACGGGCGAGAAGGCCTGCGCGACCCCCTTCGACGTGGAGGTCCCTGCGGGGCGCCTCTTCGTCCTCGGTGACCACCGGTCGAGCTCCGCCGACTCCCGCAGCCATCTCGGTGACCCGGGCGGCGGGATGGTGCCCGTCGAGGACGTCGTCGGACACGTGGCCTGGCGCTACTGGCCGCCGGATCGGGTGGGTGGTCTCGGGGGGTGACCACGACACGACGCGCCGGTGCGTGCCTGAGACGGATCAGCAGGGATACTGGAGCGGATGACGCCCGACGGGGGCGCAGTAAGAGGAAGAGACCTGTGGCACACGACCCTGATTCCGCACGCGCGGAGGCCGAGGACGCCGACCGCGAGCGTGCCCGGACCACCCGTGCCCGTGAGGAGCGGGGCCTCGGTGCCCGGCTCGGCGCGGCAGTCAAGGAGATCGTCGTCGTCCTCGCCATGGCCCTGACGCTGTCCTTCATCGTCAAGACCTTCCTCATCCAGGCCTTCTTCATCCCCAGCGAGTCGATGGAGGACACCCTCCTCGTCGGCGACCGCGTCGTCGTCTCCAAGCTGTCGCCGACCCCCTTCGGCATCGAGCGCGGGGACATCGTCGTCTTCGACGACCCGGGTGACTGGCTCGAACCCAACCCGGCGACCGATCGTGGCGCGGTCCTCAACGGCCTGCGGGACGGGCTGATGTTCGTCGGGCTCCTGCCCGACACGTCCGAGGGCCACCTGATCAAGCGCGTCATCGGGCTGCCCGGCGACAAGGTCCAGTGCTGTGATGCCGAGGGCCGGCTCCTCGTCAACGGCCAGCCGATCGACGAGCGGCCCTACCTCAAGCCCGGCACCGAGAAGGACCAGCAGGAGTTCAGCATCACCGTCCCGAAGGACCGGCTGTGGGTCATGGGGGACAACCGGAGCGACTCCTCCGACTCGCGGTACCACGACCCAGCGGGCGATGGCTCCGACGGATCGGTCTCCACCGACCTCGTCGTGGGCAAGGCCGTCGTCACCGTCTGGCCCTTCAACCGCACGGGCTGGCTCTCCGACCACGACGACGTCTTCTCCGAGATCCCGGACGCCGGCGCCCAGTCCCTCGCCCCGCCCGCCCGGGAGCCACACACCTCGTGACACCACCGCGTCGGACCCCACGGTCAGCCAAGCCCAGCCTGCGTCTCGAGCGGGGGCTGCAGCGGGCCGGACACCGGGTCATCGCCGGCATGGACGAGGTCGGTCGCGGCGCGCTCGCCGGCCCGGTGAGCGTCGGGGTCGTCGTCATCGACGAGAGCAGCCCCAGCGCGCCGACCGGGGTCCGCGACTCCAAGCTGCTCACGCCGTCCGCCCGCGAGGCGATGGTTCCCCGGCTGACCCGATGGGCTCGGGCCCGGGCGGTCGGCCACGCCCTGCCCGGGGAGATCGACGAGATCGGGATCATCGCCGCGCTGCGCCTGGCCGGGACCCGCGCTCTGGCCCGGCTGTCGCTCGTGCCCGACCTCGTCCTCCTCGATGGCAATCACGACTGGCTCACCGACCCGCAGGAGGTCGGCCTGCTCGCGCAGCTGACCGGGAGCGCGACCCCACCGGTGCGCACGATCATCAAGGGCGACCTGCGGTGCAGCTCCGTCGCGGCTGCGAGCGTCCTGGCCAAGGTCGAGCGGGACGGCCTCATGGCCGAGCTCGCCGATGACCACCCGCAGTACGGCTGGGCCGACAACAAGGGGTACTCCGCGAGGGTCCACCTGGACGCGCTCGCGACGCACGGGCCGTGCCCCCAGCACCGCCGGTCGTGGTCGCTGCCCGGGGTGGCCCCCGCTGATGCGGCCACCGTGGTGGATGATGGGCAGGTCGCTGATGGTGTCCGCGTCGGCGAGCTGGTCGGCGAAGGGAGGATGCAGTGAGCTCCGAGGACCTCGAGAGGTACGAGACGGAGATGGAGCTCGCGCTCTATCGCGAGTACCGCGATGTCGTCCATCTCTTCAGCCACGTCGTCGAGACCGAGCGACGCTTCTACCTGGCCAACAGCGTCGACGTGAAGGTCCGGGGCGAGGGCGTCGAGGTGTACTTCGAGGTGACGATGGAGGACGCGTGGGTGTGGGACATCTACCGTCCGGCCCGGTTCGCCAAGCAGGTGCGGGTCGTGACCTTCAAGGACGTCAACGTCGAGGAGCTCGCGAAGTCCGAGCTCGAGGTGCCCGACACCGGATTTCGTCCCGGCGGTCGCTGAGGACTGTCCGCGTCCACAAGCGCGACCCGCGGGCGAGCGGGGTGCACAGGCTCGTCGATGGTCTCCCGCATCGTCACCCCACGCCGTTGACTGACGGTGGAGGTGGTCGCGATGACCGAGGAAGCACCGGCCCGCGCAGTGCTGGGCACCGCCGGCGAGGACGTCGCCGAGCGATATCTCACCCGCCGGGGGATGGTCCTGCTGGACCGCAACTGGCGCTGTCGCCAGGGGGAGATCGACCTGGTCCTGCGGGACGGCGACTGGCTCGTCGTCTGCGAGGTCAAGACCCGCAGGACCACGACCTTCGGTGATCCGCTGGAGTCGATCACGCGGGCGAAGCTCGCCCGGCTGCGACGGCTGGCCGGGTGCTGGCTCGCGGAGCACCCGATGGGCACGCGTGGGGTGCGCCTCGACGTCGTGGGTCTGCTGAAGCACCCCGACGGCAGCTATCGGGTCGACCATCGGGCCGGGGTGGGGCAGTGAGCATCGGAGTGACCCGCGGAGTCGCCCTGCGCGGCATCGCCGGTCACGTCGTCGAGATCGAGTGCCACATCGGCCAGGGGCTGCCGTCCTTCGACATCGGAGGCCTGCCGGACACCGCCCTGCGACAGGCACCGCAGCGGGTGCGGGCCGCGACGATCTCCGCGGGCCACTCGCTGAACGCCCTCCAGCTGACGGTCAATCTCTCACCGGCCGCGATCCCGAAGCACGGCACGGCCTTCGACCTGGGGATCGCCGTCGCGGCCCTGGCCGCCAGGGAGGTCCTTCCCGCGACCGCGGTGCGACCCGTGGTCCACCTCGCCGAGCTCGGTCTCGACGGTCGGCTGCGGCACGTGACCGGCATCCTCCCGGCGGTGCTCGCGGCCCAGCGGGCCGGCTGCGCGCACGTCGTCGTCGCCCCGGACGATGTCGTCGAGGCGAGGCTCGTCGACGGCCTCACGGTGAGCACGGCCGAGACCCTCGGTGACCTCGTCGCGGTCTATCGCGGCCTGGCGAAGGGGGAGTCCCTGCCCCCGGCACTGGACCCGCCGGCCGAGGAGCGGGCTCCCCGAGGCCGCGACCTCGACCTCGCGGACGTCTCGGGTCAGCACGAGGCGCGGGCGGCGCTGACGCTCGCGGCGGCCGGCGGGCATCACGTGCTCTTCAACGGCCCTCCCGGGTCGGGCAAGACGATGCTCGCCGAGCGACTAGTGACGATCCTGCCGCCGCTCACCCGGGAGCAGGCGCTGGAGAGCCTCGCGGTGCGTTCGCTCGTCGGGGCGGTGCCGTCCACGGGCATCGACCGGGTGCCGCCCTTCGTCGCCCCGCACCACTCCGCGAGCGTCGCCGCGCTCGTCGGCGGTGGCACCGGCGCCGTCCTTCCCGGGGCGGTCTCCCAGGCCCACCACGGGGTCCTCTTCCTGGACGAGGCGGCAGAGTTCGGCGGCGCCGTGCTGCAGGCCCTGCGCCAGCCGCTGGAGTCGGGGCAGGTCGTCATCGCCCGGGCCCGGGAGCAGGTCGCCTACCCGGCCCGGGTGCAGCTCGTCCTCGCGGCCAACCCCTGTCCTTGCGGTGAGGGGTACGGCAAGGGTCTGGCCTGTCGCTGTCGACCGACCGAGCGACGTGCCTATGCCGCGCGGCTCAGCGGGCCGCTGATGGACCGTGTGGACATCCAGGTGCAGGTGCCCAAGGTCAGCCTCGCCGACCTCAGCGAGGAGCCTCCGGACTCGAGCAGCGCCGTCGCAGCGCGGGTCCTGCACGCGCGCACGGCCCAGTCCCGGCGGTGGGGGCCGCACGGATGGACGCTCAACAGCCAGGTCCCCGGCCCGGTGCTGCGCCGCGCCCCGTGGCGGTTGCCCTCGGCGACGACGCGGCTGCTCGACCGGGCGCTCGACCTGGGGCAGGTGACCGTGCGGGGCTATGACCGGGTGCTCCGGCTGGCGTGGAGCTCGGCCGACCTCCACGGCCGCACCACGCCGAGCCTCGACGACCTCGGGCTCGCCCTGATGTACCGCACGCAGGGTGCGGTGGCGGCATGAGCAGCAACCGACCCCGGGTGCCCACCCGCGCCGAGACGGCCCGTGCCCACGCCGACGTCGGGGTGGACGAGCGGCGGGCCCGGGTCGCCTGGTCCAGGGTGCTCGAGCCACAGCGGGAGCGGGTCGGCGAGGGGCACTCGCGGCTGCAGTCCCACGTGGACTCCCTCGGTCATGTGGAGGCCTGGCACCGGCTGGTCGACGGCGACCTGCCCCGGAGCGAGAGCGCTCGGGCCCGCATCGGCGGCGTCGACGTGGACCGGGAGCTGACCCGCGTGGCGCAGGTCGGCTCGCGGGTGGTCATCCCCGGCGATGCCGACTGGCCCGAGGCCTTCGACCACCCCGACATCTCACCGCACCTCGTCCACGTGCGTGGTGAGGGCTGTCTGGCCGATCTGGCCCGACGTGCGGTCTCGGTCGTCGGCTCGCGCGCGAGCAGCGGCTACGGCGAGGCGATCGCCCGCGAGATGGGGGCCGGCCTCGCCCGTCGCGACTGGACGACGGTCTCCGGCGCGGCCTACGGCATCGACGGGGCGGCGCACCTCGGGTCGCTCGCCGTCGACGGCCCGGTGGTCGCCGTGCTGCCCTGCGGTCCGGAGCGGGCCTATCCCGAGGGGCATCGTCGCCTCATCGATGCGGTGGCGCAGGCCGGTGTCGTCGTGACCGAGCTCCCCACCGGGACGGTGGCCCGTCGGCACCGATTCCTCGCCCGCAACCGGCTCATCGCCGCGCTGGGAGCGGCCTGCGTCGTCGTCGAGGCCGGCCTGCGCTCCGGCTCGCTCAACACCGCCGGGTGGGCCGAGGCACTGCACCGTCCGATCGGTGCGGTCCCCGGTCCGGTGACCCAGATGTCCTCGGCCGGGTGCCACGAGTGGATCCGCAACGGTCGGGCCATGCTCGTCACCGACACCGATGAGGTCCTCGGGCTCGCGGCACCCGTCGGTGAGGCCCCCGACGAGGTCGTCGAGAGGCTGGGACCGGCTCGGGCACCCGATGTGCTGTCGAGCGCCCAGCGCCGCATCCACGACCTCCTGCGTGTGGGGACGTCCACCGATGCCGGGACCCTCGCGACCGAGCTCGTCGTCCCCGTCGAGGAGGTCATCGGGCAGCTGGCGATGATGCAGCTGGAGGGCTGGGCGGTCCAGGACGAGCACGGGATGTGGCGTCGACGCCCCGGGCGATGAGCACCGCTCGCGTGGCGTGCGGGTGGTCCCTCGCCCCGGCGGCGGGGCGTGGCACGGTGGGGTGGTGGCGACGACACCGGGCATCGAGAGCCCTCCGACACCCCCATGGGTGACGGAGGTGGTCGCCGACTTCGCCGAGCACCTGTCCCGGGAGCGGGACCGCTCGGAGCACACGGTCCGCGCCTACGCGGGGGACGTGCGCACCTGCCTGGACTGGTGTGCCGCGGACGGCAGCAGCGGGCTGGCCGCCATCGATCTCGCCACCCTGCGGGCCTGGCTCGGCTCCCTGGCCGCGGGGGGAGCGGCTCGCTCGACGCTCTCGCGGCGATCGGCCGCGGTGCGCACCTTCTTCGCCTGGGCCCGACGCACCGGCCGGCTCGAGACCGACCCCGCCCTGCGGCTGGCCTCGCCCAAGCGGGCGCGCACGCTCCCGGACGTCCTCACCCGCGAGGGAGCCTCCGCGGTCCTCGACGTCGCCGCGGTCGCGGCCGATGACGAGGACCCGATCCACCTGCGCAACCGAGCCGTGCTCGAGCTCCTCTACGCCACGGGGATCCGGGTCGGTGAGCTCACCGGGCTCGACGTCGACGATGTCGATCGCTCCCGCCGTGTCGTGCGCGTCCTCGGCAAGGGCCGCAAGGAGCGCATGGTCCCCTTCGGACAGCCCGCCGACGAGGCGCTCGCCGAGTGGCTGGAGCGCGGTCGCCCGCACGTGGCGAAGGACGACTCCGGCCCGGCGCTCTTCCTCGGCCGACGAGGCCGACGGGTCGACCCGCGTCAGGTGCGCGAGGTCGTCCACGCCCTCCTCGCGCACGTCCCCGACGCCCCAGACCTCGGTCCCCACGGTCTGCGGCACTCCGCCGCGACCCACCTGCTCGAGGGCGGTGCCGACCTGCGCATGGTCCAGGAGCTGCTCGGCCACACCTCGTTGGCCACGACGCAGCTCTACACCCACGTCTCCCTCGACCGGCTGCGGCAGAGCTACCGGCAGGCACACCCCCGCGCCTGATCAGGGGACGGGCAGCAGGATCACCCGACGGGCACCGAAGAAGGGCAAGGGGTCGAGGTAGCCGGGTCCTCGCTTCGCCCCCAGATGGAGGCAGCTGCGCGGTGCACAGTGCCCGGTCTCCGGACCGAGGCTGCCGATGACCTCACCGGTCTGCACATGGTCGCCGATGGAGAGATCGGAGTCGACCGGCTCGTAGGTGCTGCGGACCCCGCTCGCATGGGTGATGCTCACGGTGCCCCGGTCCGCGATCCGACCGCGGTGGGTCACGACGCCGTCGGCGACCGCGGTGACGTCAGCCCCCTTCGCCGTGCGCAGGTCGATCCCGCGATGTCCGGGGCCCCAGCGCTCACCCGGCGCATCGAAGGGGGCCTCAAGGCCGGGGCGCTCACCGTCACCGACGGGCCACTGCCACCTCGTGGCACCGGGTGGCGGGGGAGCGAGGAGGGTCGCAGCGAGAGCGAGGGCGACGAGTCCGGTGGCGGCCATGGTCGTCAGCCTCGCGTCGGCCGGGCCGGCGGGGCAGTCGCCGCCCTCGACCGTGGACGGGCCGTGCCGCGTCCGTGAGCTTGTGGATCAACCGGTGTGGCCCGCGAGCCGCCGACACCCCTCCTGCAGGACCGACTCCTGCTTGCAGAAGGCGAAGCGCACCAGGGATGCGGTGGCTCCGGGGTCGTCGCAGAAGACGGACACCGGGACCGCGGCCACGCCCGCTGCGGCCGGCAGCCCGAGGCACCACTCGACCGCGTCGGTGACCCCGAGCGGGGCGGCATCGGCCACGACGAAGTAGGTCCCCTCCGACGGCAGCACGGAGAAGCCGGCGGCCGTCAGCCCGTCGGCCAGCAGGTCACGCCGCCGGTGCAGGGAGACCCGCAGACCCTCGAGGAGTGAGGGGCCGGAGCGCAGGGCGTGCGCGACCGCGTGCTGCAGCGGTGACGCCGTGGTGAAGGTGAGGTACTGCTTGGCCACCCGTGCAGCCCGCACGAGGGGCGCCGGACCGCTGACCCATCCGACCTTCCACCCGGTGACCGAGAAGAACTTGCCCGCGGACCCGATGGTCAGCGTGCGCTCGTGCATGCCCGGGAGCGTCGCGATCGGGACGTGCGGCACGTCGTAGGTGAGGTGCTCGTAGACCTCGTCGCTGATGACCCAGGCATCGTGGCGCCGGGCCAGGTCGGCCACGATCTTCAGCTCGTCACGCGAGAAGACCTTGCCCGACGGGTTGTGCGGGGTGTTGAGCAGCACGGCCCTCGTCCGGTCGGAGAAGGCCGCCGCGAGCCGCTCGGGGTCGAAGGAGAGTCCCGGGAAGTCGAGAGGAACCGCGCGCTTGACCCCGCCGGCGAGGGCGATGCCGGCGGAGTAGCTGTCGTAGGACGGCTCGAAGGTCACGACCTCGTCGCCCGGCTCGACCAGCCCGAGCAGTGAGGCGGCGATCGCCTCCGTCGCACCGGACGTCACGAGGACCCCGTCGCCGGGGTCGACGACGATGCCGTGGTGCTCGCGCTGGTGCTCGGCGATGGCCTCGCGCAGCGCCGGGATGCCGATCGACGGCGGGTACTGGTTGTGACCCTCCGAGATCGCCTCCCGGGCGGCCTCGAGCACCTCGGCGGGACCATCGGTGTCCGGGAAGCCCTGGCCGAGGTTCACCGCATCGTGCTCGAGGGCGAGTGCCGACATCGTCGCGAAGATCGTCTCGGCGTGCGGGCGCATCCGGGTCACCAGTGGGTCACTCATGGCCCGACCCTAGGGCGTGTGCTGAGTACGCGGGCTCAGGCGAAGGGGGGTCCGCCCGCCTAGGTTCGGTGACATGACGGCGGATGGGCGGCAGACGATGGATGAGGACGGCGCCACGCAGGCTCAGGGGGACCCGGGGGAGGAGAGCCTCCTGAAGCAGTTCTTCCCGGTGCGGGAGGCGCCGACGTCCCTGCGCGCGCGGATCACGCGCACCTACGCGGGGCTGCTCGTCGGACCGCTGCTCGGTGCGGGCGTGGCGGTGACCACGGCTGCGGTCATCGCCGCATCGGCCACCACCTGGTCGGCGTTGATGGTGATCTTCGTCGTCGGGTTCATCCTCCTGCTGTGTGGGTGGGGGCTGGGGATGTGGCACACCCCCCGCCTCGGTCTCGGCGAGTTCACCGTCTGGTGCGCGGCCCTCCTGCCGCTCCTCGTCGTCGTCGCCGGAGCGGCCCTGCGGTCCTGGCCGGCGGTCATCGCCCTCGTCGCCTGTGCGCCCCTGGTCGTGGCCCTCCTCGCCGGCCGGCGCTGGGTCGCCGCTGCCCTGGCCGGGGCGGCCACCATCGTCCTGGTCACGACCGCCGCCCTCGGAGCGTTCACCATCGACGAGGGCGAGGCCGAGGACCGGGTGGTCGAGGACCTGCGCTCCAGTGGCGTCGGGGCTTTCGGGCTCCCCTTCGACTCCACGTACAGGCCCACCGACGTCCAGGTCAGCGACGACTCCCTGACCTACGAGGTCGAGGCCGACTACCTCACCCACTCCGTGACCATCACCCGGCAGGACGCCGGTGACGATCCTGCTGCGGGGGGCGAGGCGAGGAACACGTCGCGGGGCGAGGCGGTCCGGTACGCGAGGGGGATGGTCATCACCGTCGGGACCCGGACGGGTATCGGGGACCGTGACCCGGCAGCCGCCGTCGACTTCGCGGACCGGCTGGAGTGGAAGAGCCCCGAGGCCTTCGCCCGAGCGGCCGACCTCTGAGGGGAGGATTTCCCCCTTCGTCCCGGGGAGCCGTAAGATGGAGGGCACATCCAGTCTGTCTGGATGAATTCGCGTGTTCCTTCGCCGGGTGACGAGATCGATCTCTGAATCCGGGACACACCACGGCAGTCCCGATCCACGGATCGGGCGGGGTGGGTCGGAGCACCAGGAGACAACTGACAACCCACGACGAAAGGACTTCGGCATGGCCGTCGTCACCATGCGCCAGCTCCTCGAGAGCGGCGTCCACTTCGGGCACCAGACCCGCCGCTGGAACCCGAAGATGAAGCGCTTCATCATGACCGAGCGCAATGGCATCTACATCATCGACCTGCAGCAGTCGCTGACCTACATCAACGACGCCTACGAGTTCGTCAAGCAGACCGTCTCCCACGGGGGCACGATCCTCTTCGTCGGCACGAAGAAGCAGGCCCAGGAGCCCATCGCCGAGCAGGCGACGCGCGTCGGGATGCCCTACGTCAACCACCGCTGGCTCGGTGGCATGCTCACCAACTTCCAGACGATCTCCAAGCGTCTGACCCGCATGAAGGAGCTCGAGGAGCTCGACTTCGACACCGTCGCCGGCTCCGGCTACACCAAGAAGGAGCTCCTCATCCTTCGCCGTGAGAAGGACAAGCTGGAGAAGACCCTCGGTGGTATCCGCGACATGGCGAAGGTCCCCTCCGCCGTGTGGATCGTCGACACCAAGAAGGAGCACCTCGCGGTCGACGAGGCCCGCAAGCTCGGCCTCCCGGTCATCGCGATCCTCGACACCAACTGCGACCCCGACGAGGTCGACTACAAGATCCCCGGCAATGACGACGCGATCCGCTCCGTCACCCTGCTGACCCGCGTCGTGGCCGACGCGGTCGCCGACGGCCTCATGGCCCGCGGTGGCGGCAGCGCGAACGCGGGCGCTGCCTCGGCCGAGGCCGAGCCGATGGCCGAGTGGGAGCGCGAGCTCCTCGCCGGCGAGGGCGAGACCGCGGCTGCCACGCAGGCGGCCCCGGCCGCTGCCGTGCCGGACGCCGAGACCGAGGCTGCCGCCACCGAGGCGGCTGCCGAGGTTCCGAGGACGTCGGACCCCGTCGAGGCGCAGACCCCGGCCGAGACCGCTGCCTCCGACGCGACCGCGACCTCCCCGGAGACCGCGCCCGCCACCCCGGCCGAGGACACCCCCGAGGCCTGATCCGGCTTCACCGACCACCGTCACACCTGTACGAAGGAGCACGGCACACACATGGCGAACTACACCGCCGCTGACATCAAGGAGCTGCGCGAGCGCACCGGCGCCGGCATGCTCGACGTCAAGAAGGCGCTCGACGAGGCCGACGGCGACAAGGCCAAGGCCATCGAGGGCCTGCGGATCAAGGGCCTGAAGGGCGTCACCAAGCGCGAGGGACGCACCACCTCCAACGGCGTCGTCGTCGCCAAGGCGGACGGCGGCGTGGGCACCCTCGTCGAGGTCCTCTGCGAGACCGACTTCGTCGCCAAGGCGGAGCCCTTCCGCACGCTGGCCGACGAGGTCCTCGCGGCGGCCGTCGAGGCCAAGGCCGCGGACGCCGAGAGCCTGCTCGCGGCGACCGTGGACGGCACGACGGTCCAGGAGCGCCTCGACGAGGCCAATGCCACCATCGGCGAGAAGATCGAGGTCAAGCGGGTCGCGCGCGTCGAGGCCCCCACCGTCTCGGCCTACCTGCACAAGACCAGCCCCGACCTGCCGGCCCAGATCGGCGTCCTGCTGGGCGTCGACGGTGGCGAGGACCAGGTGGCGCGTGACATCGCGATGCACATC
>JBQGNO010000014.1:24298-29587 GCA_052087725.1 Janibacter sp.
CGCCAACGAGCGTCGGATCGCCGAGGAGACGGCCAAGGAGGAGGGCAAGCCGGAGGCGGCCATGACCAAGATCATCGAGGGTCGCGTCAACGGCTACTTCAAGGAGAACGTCCTCCTGGACCAGCCCTTCGCCAAGGACACCAAGAAGTCCGTCGGCACGGTTCTCGAGGAGGCCGGTGCGAGCGCCACGCAGTTCGCGCGCTTCCGCGTCGGTTCCTGACCCACGCAGCACCCCGCACGAAGGGGGGTCGCGCCCATCACGGGCACGGCCCCCCTTCGTCGTGCTCGGGGAGGGCCTCGAGCACCGTGCGCACCATCCACGCGAGGTGCTCACCGACCTCCTGGGGGGACCCGGTCGGGTGCATCACCTGCGAGAGCGCGGTGCGGACGATGACCTCGATCGTCGCGTCGATGCGCGCCTGCGGCAGGGGCAGGGCGAAGGGGGCCACGAGCCCCTGGACGGTCGCGGTCGCCAGCTCGAGGAGGTGCTCCGGCCGGGTGGTCAGCAGCGGCAGCAGCTCGGTGTCGGCCCCGTGGGCGGCGCCGACGACGCCCCGGACGAGTGCGCTCTCCTCGGCGCGCACGAGCACCCTGGTGATCGAGCGCTCGATGGCATCGGGGACATCGCTCGCCCCGTCGAAGCCGGCGGTGACCTCCGCGAGGAAGCCCTCGACCTCCCGGATGACGAGGGCCTCGGCAAGGTCGGACTTCGTGCCGATCTCGGTGTGGACCGTCTGCCGGCTCACGCCGACGGCCGACGCGACCTTGCCCATCGAGACCGCGGCCCAGCCGCCACCGATGGACAGGCCGGCCGTGGCATCGAGGATCCGCTCGCGCGTGGGGGAGTCGCTCACGCGGGTGCCTCGACGACGAAGTCGGCCTTGCCGCGCACCCCGCAGTCGGGGCAGCTGAAGTCGTGGGGGATCTCTGCCCACGCCGTGCCGGCGGCGAAGCCCTCGTGCTCGTCGCCGGAGGCCACCTCGTAGCGGTAACCGCAGCCCGGGCAGCGGGCCGCGTGGACGGTGTCCGGAGCGCCCGCTGCGGTCTCGTCGGCGAGGGGCACGTCCGCGGCGGCGGCCTCGGTCGGTCCGGCATGGTCGGCGAGGATCCGCTCGCGCTTGCGTGGGTCGATGTTCGCCCGGGTGAGGTCCCCGTCGAAGTGCGCGGCCACCCGGGGGTCCATCACCCGGCGCCACAGGGGCGGGATGAGGGCGAGGACGATCATCCCCGCGTACCCGGTCGGCAGGACCGGGGCCTCCTCGAAGGTGCGCAGCGCCTGGTACCGACGGGTGGGGTTGGCGTGGTGGTCGCTGTGCCGCTGCAGGTGGTAAAGGAAGACATTGGTGGCGATGTTGTTCGAGTTCCACGAGTGGCTCTGGAGCACGCGCTCGTAGCGCTCGACGTCACCGTGGAAGACCTTCTGGCGGAGCATCCCGTAGTGCTCGAGGTAGTTGACGACCTCGAGCAGGCTCAGGCCGATGAAGCCCTGCAGGAGGAGGAAGGGGAGGATCCCCGGACCGAGCCAGACGGTTACCGCGGTCCACAGGACCAGGGTCATCAGCCAGGCGTTGAGCACGTCATTGTCGAGGTGGAAGGGATGCCGCTTGCGGCGGGCGAGGCGCTTCGCCTCGATCCGCCAGGCATGGCGCAACGAACCGAGGACGGTGCGCGGCCAGAAGGCGTAGAAGGACTCGCCCAGTCGCGAGCTCGCCGGGTCCTCCGGGGTGGCGACGCGGACGTGGTGGCCCCTGTTGTGCTCGATGAAGAAGTGGCCGTAGCCGCTCTGCGCCAGGGCGACCTTGGAGAGCCAGCGCTCGTGCTTGGGGCGCTTGTGGCCGAGCTCGTGGGCGGTGTTGATGGCGATCCCGCCGACGCAGCCGATGGAGATCGCCGCACCGATCTTCTCGATCGTCGTCAGCTCGAAGGGGGTCCCGAGCCGGCCCGGGAGGTCGGCGGCCCACGCCTCGAGTCCGAAGAGCCCCAGGGCATCGGCGACGGGGTTGCCACGGGCGATGAGGTACATCGCGGCGGCGAAGCCGAGGTACTGGATCGGCACGTAGGCGTAGACGATCCACGCGTAGTACGGGTCGGCCTCGAGGGCCTTGACGGCCGACTCCGGGGGATTGTTGCGGTCCCGTCCGACGAGGAGGTCGATGGCCGGGATGATGCCGAGGATGATGATCGGCCCGAGCCACAGCCAGAAGGGCCAGCCGGTGAGGGCGTGCCCGAGGAAGGCGACGAAGGCCAGGGAGGGCACGACGAGCCCGATGAGCCACAGATATCGCTTGCCGTCGCGCCAGGCCGTCGTGACCGGGGGTGCCGCCGCTGCCATGCCGAACTCCTCATCGTCGAGTGATCGAATGGCCCGACCGTAGTGACTCGCTGGTTACTTGACAACTGGAGGCGTTATGTCAAGTGGTCGGGCTTCAGCGGGCCGGGGTCTTCGATTCGTCCCCACCTGTGGAAGGATCGGGCGACCCCATCTGCCCGACCCAGGGAGTGCCCACGTGACCGACCAGACCACACCCTCGTCCCATCGCCGGGTCCTGCTCAAGCTCTCCGGCGAGGCCTTCGGTGGCGGCAAGGTCGGGGTGGCGCCGGACGTCGTCCGCGGCATCGCCGAGCAGATCGCCACCGCCGTGCGTGACGGCATCGAGGTCGCCATCGTCGTCGGTGGCGGCAACTTCTTCCGCGGGAAGCAGCTGCAGGAGCAGGGCATGGACCGCACTCGCGCCGACTACATGGGGATGCTCGGGACCGTGATGAACTGCCTGGCGCTCCAGGACTTCCTCGAGGACGCGGGCATCGACACCCGGGTCCAGACGGCCATCGCCATGGGGCAGGTCGCCGAGGCCTACATCCCGCGTCGCGCGATCCGGCACCTCGAGAAGGGCCGCGTGGTGATCTTCGGTGCCGGTGCGGGGATGCCCTTCTTCTCCACCGACACGGTGAGCGCCCAGCGCGCCCTCGAGATCAAGTGCGACTCCGTGCTGATGTCCAAGAACGGCGTCGACGGCGTCTACGACTCCGATCCGCGCACCAACCCCGATGCCCGCAAGCTCCACCGAGTGACCTACGAGCAGGCCCTCCAGCAGGACCTCAAGGTCGTCGATGCCGCAGCCTTCAGCCTGTGCCGCGAGAACGAGCTGCCGATGCTCGTCTTCGCCATGGAGGGCGAGGGCAACATCACCCGTGCACTGCTCGGCGAGCCGATCGGCACGCTCGTCACCGCCTGAGTGAGACACTGAAGCCCAGACCAGCGTCCCTGACGCATCCCGACCGTTGCGGCCCGAGGGGGCCGAGTTGAAGGAGTCGACAGACATGATCGAGGAAGCCCTGCTCGAAGCCGAGGACAAGATGGAGAAGGCCGTCGAGGTGGCCAAGGAGAACTTCTCGGGTATCCGCACCGGCCGGGTGAACCCGGGCCTCTTCAGCAAGGTCCTCGTCGACTACTACGGGTCCCCGACCCCGCTGCAGCAGCTGGCCTCCTTCCAGTCGCCCGAGGCCCGCACGCTGCTGATCACCCCGTACGACCAGAGCTCGATGCACGCCATCGAGGGCGCGCTGCGCGAGTCGGACCTCGGCGCCAACCCGAGCAACGACGGCACGGTCATCCGCATCACCATGCCGGAGCTGACCGCCGAGCGGCGCAAGGAGTACATCAAGCTCGCGCACACCCAGGCCGAGGACGCCAAGGTCTCCGTGCGCCACGTGCGTCGCCACGCGAAGGACACCATCGACAAGCACGTCAAGGACGGCGATGTCGGTGAGGACGAGGGCAACCGCGGGGAGAAGGAGCTCGACGCCATGACGAAGAAGTTCACGGACTCCATCGACACCCTCGTGAAGTCCAAGGAAGCCGAGCTGTCCGAGGTCTGAGGTGACCGAGTCCGACTCCGAGACCCGTCGTGCCGTCCGGGCGGCGGCACCGGCTCCCGCCGGACCGTCCAGCCGCGCCGGCCGAAACCTCCCCGTGGCCATCGGCACCGGGGTGGCGCTCGCGGTCCTGGCGGTCGGACTGCTGCTGATCCACCCGGTGGGCTTCCTCGCGCTGGTCTGCGTGGCCGTCGTCGTCGCCGTGTGGGAGATGCGCCAGGCCCTGGCCGAGGGCGGGCTGTACGCCCCCTTCGTCCCCGTGGCCGTCGGTGCGGTGAGCATGACCGTCGCCGGCTACCTGCGTGGCGCCGAGGCGCTCGTCTTCGCCGCGACGCTGACGATCATCGCCATCCTGATCTGGCGTGTCGCCGATGGCCTGACGGGGTCCCTGCGTGATGTCGGGGCCGGCGCACTCGTCCTGCTCTACCCGTGCTTCCTCGTCGGCTTCGCGGCGCTGATGCTCGCCGAGCCGCAGGGCCGGTGGCGGATCTTCGTCTTCATCCTCATCACGGTCTTCTCCGACATCGGGGGGTACGCCTTCGGGGTGCTCCTCGGCAAGCACCCCATGGCCCCGAGGCTCTCCCCGAAGAAGTCGTGGGAGGGCCTGGCCGGCTCGGTCATCTCCTGCGCGCTCGTCGGCGGCATCGCCGTCCCGCTCGTCTTCGAGCCCGGCCTGTGGTGGCAGGGCGCGATCCTCGGCGCGCTCGTCGCACCGGTGGCGACGATCGGTGACCTCATCGAGTCCAGCCTCAAGCGCAATCTCGGCATCAAGGACATGTCCAACATCCTCCCCGGCCACGGTGGGCTGATGGACCGGCTCGACTCGCTCGTGCTCGTCGTGCCGCTGGCCTGGTTCGCGCTGCGGATCATCGCTCCCTACTGACCCTCTTGGCAGCCTCCTGACGCGGTTGCCGCCCGATGCTGACCGCGCGTTCACCCGCGGGGGCAGCCCCCTTCGTAGCCTCGGTCGTGCCCGGCACCCGACTGCCAAGGACTCCCCGATGTATCTGCGCACGCGCGTCGCCACGACCACCTCCGCCCTCGCCACGGCCTTCGCCCTCTCGGTCTCCGTGGCACCGACGGCCTCGGCCACGCCGCCGGACATCCCGTCGACGGAGACCGCCGAGAGCCAGCTGGCCTCGCTGCCGGTCGAGGCCGAGGGGTCGATGACCGGCTACGACCGCGAGGAGTTCCCGCACTGGTCCCCCGTGGAGGGCAACTGCAACACCAGGGAGAGCGTCCTCGAGCGTGACGGCGAGGGGGTCGAGTCCGGCACCGACTGCTACCCGACGTCGGGTGACTGGTACAGCGAGTACGACGGGGAGAGCTTCACCGTGGCCGGCGATCTCGACATCGACCACGTCGTATCTGTACCGGGGACATCATGACCGTCTGAAGATGCAGGTCATCGCG
>JBQGNO010000015.1:0-675 GCA_052087725.1 Janibacter sp.
CGCCCGAGTAGAGCAGCCGGACGCTGCCGGTGTCCTGGGTGTCCTCGTCGACGTCCTTCAGCCCCTCCCAGACCTCGTCGTAGGACAGGACGGTCTGGTCACTGATGATGCTGTGCAGCTCGTCCTTGAGGGCCTGACCGCTCAGTCCCTCGGTGCCGTCGTAGTAGTCGCCGGGCTCGGCGGTGGCCGAGTGCGACGCGGATGGTGCGTCCGCGGCCTGCGAAGGGAGCGTGGGGACGGCGATGAGCGCGGCAGCGCCGGTGATACCGACGAGGCGACGAAGAGTGCGGGACATGGGTGGACCTCACTGCTGGGAGTTTGGGGTCGTCCCATGCTCGCGATCGGCAGGCCACCGTGGGTGAACAGCAGGTCAGGAGGGAGTCGAGGTTCTCCCTGCCCGGTCAGCCGGCCCGCTGGTACTCGAAGGCCTCCAGCGTCGTCGTGACCTCATCACGGTTGGTGCGGTAGCGCATGCAGTACTCGGTCGGGTACCAGCCGGACTCCTTCCAGGCTGCCGGCTGCTTGATCTCGTGGCACCCGCCGTTGACCGTGCCGTCGACGAGACCCGAGTACCACTGCTTCGTCACCATCGGCTCGTAGAAGGTCACGTCGTCGTCCCACACCCCGTACACCCAGGTGTGGGTGAAGTCCTCCCCGTGGTGCTCGGGCGCGGTC
>JBQGNO010000015.1:685-27740 GCA_052087725.1 Janibacter sp.
ATGGCCGGCTCGACGGCGTCGAGGTCCTCGAAGTCCTCGGGCAGGTACCGCTGGTCGGGCAGGTCCTTGCCCTTGGGGTAGTCGTCGCAGTGCACGAGCGCATCGCACGGCCCGGGCCGGATGGCCAGACGCTCCTCGTTCGGGTTCATGTAGAAGTGCACGTCGAAGTGCGCCCGGTCGTAGACCCCCGGCGGCATGTGCCCCATCGGGTTCCAGTTGGCGAGCACGTAGGTGAAGGGCGTGTGGGCGTGCGAGCGGAAGTCCTCCCCGAGCTCGAGGGCGTCCTCGTAGCCACCGGCGCACTCGGTCATCTGGTCCACGCTCCCGTCGCCGTCCTTGTCGTAGCACCACTTCCCGTCCGTGGGCGGGTCGACCGGGAGGCCGGTGAGCGTCTCCGAGGGGAAGACCATCCCCACGGCGACGGGCTCCCCCTCGTCATTGACCTGGGAGTAGGCGGTGAGCTCCCCGTTGCCCCGCGGGGCGGACTCGCCGTACTCCGCGCACGGCCCGCGGTAGGACAGGGTCGAGCGCACGAGCGCATCGGCGGCCCGACGTGAGACGTGACGGGTGCGCTCCCGGTCGGGCGCCCCCTTCGTCACGAGGCAGATCGCGACCCGGGCTCCGGGCCCCGCGTCCGGCGGCGGACCACCGGCGAGCTGCGCATGTGGCTGGGACCCCCCGTCGAGATCGACACTCGGCACCAGCGCACCCGGCGCGAACGCTCCAGAGACCCCCACCGCAATGGCGGCCGCTGCGGACAACACGAACTTCCTCATGGTTTCCACCCCTTGCCGGGGGCGTCGTTGCCCCCGCCAGACCATGTCTACACTAATGGGTAAATTGCAAGCAATAGCATTAACTACTCATACGCGGGCGCGCACAGCAGTGCGGGCGACCGGACATCAGTCCGGTCGCCCGCATCGGGGAGTGTGGTCCTAGATGGTCGCAGCGTCGATGACGAAGCGGTACCGCACATCGGAGGCGACGACCCGGTCCCAGGCCTCGTTGACCTTCTCCGCGGGGATGACCTCGACCTTGGAGCCGATGCCCTTCTCCGCGCAGAAGTCGAGCATCTCCTGGGTCTCGGGGATGCCACCGATCATGGAGCCGGCGAGGGACTTGCCGCCCCCGATCAGCGAGAAGGCCGGGACGGAGAGGGGCTCGACCGGCGCGCCGACGTTGACCACGGTGCCTTCGACCGCGAGCAGCGACAGGTACTTGTGGATGGGCAAGTTGGCGCTGACCGTGTTGATGATCAGGTCGAACTTGCCGCGCAGGTCGGCGAAGGTGCTCTCGTCGCTCGTCGCCCGGTAGTCGCTCGCGCCGAGCGCGAGGCCGTCCTCCTGCTTCTTCAGCGACTGGGACATCACGGTGACCTCCGCGCCGAGCGCGACGGCCAGCTGGACGCCCATGTGGCCGAGCCCGCCGAGGCCGACGACGGCCACCTTCGAGCCCTCGCCGATGCCGAAGCGGCGCAGCGGCGACCACGTGGTGATGCCGGCGCACAGCAGCGGTGCCGCGACGTCGAGGTCGATCCCCTCGGGGATCCGCAGCGCGAAGTCCGCATCGACGACGATGTGGGTCGAGTAGCCACCCTGGGTGGTGCTGCCGTCACGGTCGGTCGCCGCGTAGGTGCCGATCTGCTGCGTGCAGTACTGCTCCTTGCCGGCCCTGCAGGCGTCGCACTCGCGGCAGGAGTTCACGAGGCAACCGACGCCGACGCGGTCACCGACCGCGTGCCCGGTCACGCCGGATCCCACCTCGGCGACGGTGCCGGCGATCTCGTGGCCGACGACGAGCGGGTAGCTCGCCGGGCCCCACTCGCTTCGGGCGGTGTGGATGTCGCTGTGGCAGACGCCGGCGTAGGCGATCTCGATGAGGATGTCGTTCTCGCCGACATCCCGACGCTCGATGGTCGTCGCGGACAGCGGTGCGGTGGCGGAGGTGGCCGCCCAGGCCTTCACGGTGCGCACGGGGGCGCTCCTCTCGTGGACGAAGGGGGATCGACCCCAGTCAACTCCTGCGCCCCCTTCGCCACCAAATGGCCGAGGACTGCCTCACCTGACTGCCGCTCGGAGCGCCTGTGCGGTGAGCGTCTCGCCGGTGGCGATCATCTCGGCCGGTGTCCCCTCGAAGACGAGGCGACCGCCCTCGTGGCCGGCACCGGGCCCGATGTCGATGACGTGGTCGACCTGGCTGATGACCGCGAGGTTGTGCTCGATGACGATGACGCTCGTCCCGCCGTCGACGAGCCGGTGGAGCATCTCGATCAGGGTGGCGGTGTCCGCCAGGTGCAGCCCGCTGCTCGGTTCGTCGAGGACGACGACCTGTGCCTCGGTCAGCCTCGCCGCGAGCTTGAGGCGTTGCCGCTCGCCGCCGGAGAGTGTCGTCAGTGGCTGACCGAGGCGGAGATAGGGCAGGCCCACGTCGAGCAGACGACGCAGGATGGTCGCTGGCTTGCCGCTCGTGAAGAGCTCGGTCGCGGCAGCCACGGACAGGTCGAGCACCTCGTCGATGGCCAACCCGTGCAGTCGGTACTCCAGGACCTCGGCCCGGAAGCGGCGTCCACCGCACTCCTCGCACGGGGTGGTCACCCCCTGCATCATCGCCAGGTCGGTCCAGATCACCCCGTGGCCACGGCACTCCGGGCAGGCTCCCTCGGAGTTGGCGCTGAAGAGGGAGGCCTTGACGCCGTTGGCCCTGGCGAAGGCGGTGCGGATCGGGTCGAGCAGACCGGTGAAGGTCGCCGGGTTGGACCGACGGGAAGCCCGGATCGGCGACTGGTCGATGATCAGCACGCCATCCCTCCCCGCGAGCGACCCGTGGACCAGCGAGGACTTGCCCGACCCGGCGACACCGGTGACGGCCGTGAGCACCCCCCTTCGGATGTCCACATCGACGCCGGTGAGGTTGTTGGCGCGGGCCCCTCGGATCTCGAGCACGCCGGTCGCCGCACGTGCCTCATCACGCAGCCCGGGGCGGTGGTCGAGGAGCCGCCCGGTGATCGACCCCGACCCGGTCAGCGCTGATCGTGGGCCGGCGTACACGACCTGCCCTCCCTCGGTACCCGCCCCGGGGCCGATGTCGATGACGTGGTCGGCGATGTCGATGACCTCAGGCTTGTGCTCGACGACGAGGACGGTCGACCCGCTGTCCCGCAGTGACAGCAACAGCTCGTTCATCCGGGAGATGTCGTGCGGGTGCAGGCCGACGGTCGGCTCGTCGAAGACGTACGTCACGTCGGTCAGTGCGGAACCCAGATGGCGCACCATCTTCACCCGCTGCGCCTCTCCGCCGGAGAGAGTCCCCGACTCGCGGTCGAGGGAGAGGTAGCCCAGGCCGATGTCGATGATCGAGCGCAGCATCGCAGCGAGCGAGTCGATGACCGGCGCGACGCCCGCATCGTCGACCGCCTCCACCCACCCCAGGAGGTCAGCCACCTCCCAGGACGAGCACTCGGAGATCGTCGCACCCCGGATCGTTGCCGTACGGGCCGCCTCGGTGAGGCGAGCGCCCTTGCAGTCCGGGCAGACCCCCTTCGTCGAGACCCGGTCACGGAAGGCGCGGACGTGTGCCTGCTTGGGCTCCTTGTCACCGAAGAAGGTCCGCCGGATCCTCGGCACCAGGCCCTCGTAGGTCATGTTGACGCCGGAGGTGCGCACCTTGGTCTGCTCGGCGTACATGAACCACTGCCACTCGTCCTCGGAGTACTCCGCGAGCGGCTTGTCCGCATCGAGCCGGTCGGACTCGCCGTAGCCCTTCCAGTACCAGGTCCCGACACCGAAGTTGGGTGCGTCGATGGCGCCCTCGTTGAGGGACCTCGTCAGGTCGAGGATCTCGTCCAGGTCGATGTCGGCCACGGTGCCGAGCCCCTCGCACGTCGGGCACATCCCCTCGGGCACGTTGAAGGAGAAGCGGTAGGACGGTCCGACGTGCGGCTCGGAGAGGCGGCTGAAGACCAACCGGAGCAGCGAGGACGCATCGGTGGCTGTCCCGACCGTCGACCGTGCGCTGGCGCCGATGCGCTCCTGGTCGACGACGATCGCCGCCGTGAGGTTGTCGAGGGAGTCGACCTCGGGCCTGGACTGCGAGGGCATGAAGGACTGGATGAAGGTGGAGTAGGTCTCATCGATGAGCCGCCGGGCCTCCGCTGCGACGGTGGCGAAGACGAGGGAGGACTTGCCCGAACCCGAGACGCCGGTCACGACCGTCAGGGCGTGCTTGGGGATGTCGACGTCGATGCCCCGGAGGTTGTTGGCCCGCGCCCCGCGGACCCGGATGGTGTCGTGGTGGCTGCTCCCGGTCACTCCCCGATCGTCGCAGTCCCCACCGACAGTCCCATCGGGGCACGCTTGCCTTCGAGCGCACTCCAACCCCTAGCGTGATCGACATGGACGCACCACCGACCACCGCCCCAGCTCCCGTGCTGTCGATCGCCGAGGTCGCCGAGCGCACGGGCCTGACCAAGGACACTTTGCGGTGGTACGAGAGCGGGGGGTTGATCCCACGGGTCGATCGCGACTCCAGCGGGTACCGCTCCTACGACGAGCGAGCCGTGCGCCTGATCGATCTCGTCGTCCGCCTGCGGCGCACCGGGATGCCGGTCCGCGAGATGAAGGAATTCGTGACGATGGTCGGGCAGGGCGCCGAGAGCCACGGTCGCCGGATGGCCGTCCTCGCGGACCACCGGTTGCGGGTCCTCGCCCGGCAGGCGCAGCTCGAGGAGGACCTGTCCACCATCGACGACAAGATCGCCCACTACTCCCGACTCATCGACCAGGGCCTCGACTGCGGTGAGCAGCCGGTGACCGACCCGACCGTCCGCACCCGGCAGAGGAGCCACACATGACCCGATCGACCACCACGCTCGCGCAGGGCCTCACGGTCAGCCGCCTCGGACTCGGCGGCATGGCCCTGAGCCACGTCTACGGTGGGATCGACCCGGCCGAGGCGGTCGCCACCGTCCACCACGCCATCGACTCCGGGGTGACCTTCCTCGACACCGCCGACGTCTACGGCGAGCCCCGCCCCGGGACGACCGGCCCCGCGGGCACGAACGAGAAGATGTTCGCCCGCGTGCTGCGAAATCGCCGGGACGACGTGCAGATCGCGACGAAGTTCGGCATCACCGGCAACCCTGCCGACGGCGGGACGCGCGGCGACCCCGACTACGTCCGCTCGTCCTGCGAGGCGAGCCTGCGCCGCCTGGGTGTCGAGGCGATCGATCTCTACTACATGCACCGCAGGGAGCTGACCCGTCCGATCGAGGAGACCGTGGCGGCGATGGCCGAGCTCGTCGACGAGGGGAAGGTCCGTCACCTCGGGCTGTCGGAGGTCACAGCGGCCGAGCTGCGCTCAGCCGCAGCCGTGCACCCGATCGCCGCCGTCCAGAGCGAGTGGAGCATCTGGTCCCGGGACGTCGAGGCGCACGTGGTGCCGACGGCCGCCGAGGTCGGGGCCGGCTTCGTCCCGTACAGCCCCCTCGGCCGAGGCTTCCTCACCGGCACCCTGACCCGCGACAGGATCGCCCAGGGTGCGTTGCAGGGCGAACCTCGCTATGACACCCACTTCGACGCCAACCAGGCGGTCGTCGAGGTCGTGGGCGCCGTGGCCGCGGACGTGGGGGCCACCCCGGCGCAAGTCGCCCTGGCCTGGCTGCTCGCGCAGGGTGAACGCTTCGGCCTGCCGGTGGTCCCGATCCCCGGCACCCGGCGCCCCGAGCGGATCGACGAAAACCTGCGCGCGCTCGACCTCACACTCAGCCGGGACCAGCTGTCCTCCTTGGACCGCGCCGCCGACCTCGCACGGGGTTCACGCAACTTCAGCTTCAGCAGCGACGACTGGATCTCCTCCGGCCGTGAGTGAGCGCGGGTCAGCCCTCCTCGGCCGGGAGGCCGGTGTCCCGCACGAGGTAGACCCAGGGGAAGGCCCGGATGGCGACCTCCCACCCTTCGTCCTCCCAGCGGCGAAGGGGGCCGGTCCACACGATGCGCCGGTGCTCCCACTGGGTGGAGGTGCGCCGGACCCGGTGCTTGAGCATCCCCGCGCCGACGGTCCGCCAGCCCTGCCGGCCGGCGATCTCCAGCTCGGCCATCTCGTCGAAGGCGGTGACCGGTCCGAGCCAGCGCTCCTCACCCTGGTCGGCATCCTCGCCGGCGACCTCCTTGCGGTCACCGAAGCGCTGCTGCGCCGCCTGCCGGCTCATCCCGAGCTCGGACCCGAGAGTGGCCCAGCTGTGCCCGGCGCCCCGGGCCGCACCGACGGCCTGCCGCATGAGCGCGTCGACCTCGGCCTCCGCCAATGCGGTGCGCCGGACGATCGCGAGGTGGTCCTGTCCGTCCTGGCCGACATCGATGTCGGCGAGGATCGCGGCCCCCAGAGCCTGCACGAGCTCCGGGGACCTGGGCTCAGCGCCCACCGTCACGGCTCGGCAGCCAGGCGCCGGGCTCGTCTCCCCGGGTCGTCGACTCGTCGACCCCCTGGTGCATCCCGAGGAAGTACGCCCCGAGGAGAGCGACCGCAAAGCCGGCCCCCTGGAGCATTCCGCCGAGGAATCCCCCGAGATCGAGACCGACGCCCACGAAGAGCGCGATGGTGCCCACGGTGATGAGCACCCACGTCAAAGGCTTGGTGTTCCTGGTGATTCGCTCCATGGCGTCAACTGTGCCTTGACACATCTTCTCGTGTCAAGACACTCTTGACGCCACGATCACAGCGAAGGGGGCGGCGGCTGACCGGGAGGGGGCTTGCCGATCGGCGACCGACCCACCGGTGGGCGCGGCTCGGCGGCCCGCCAGGGCGACAGCCCCATCCGCAGCCCCTGCGCCACGTGCTCGATCACCCGGCCGCTCTCGGACCATCCGCCGGCCTCGAACTCCCAGGCGAAGTCCCACCCCTCCCGGACCTCGACCCGCCAGTGGCTGCCGAAGAGCATCCGTCCGAGGATCGCGAAGGGGAGCAGCAGCAGGAGCAGGAGCATCTCGAACGCGACGACGATCGCCAGGATGAGGAAGGGGATGAAGAGGACCAGTCCGAGGCACCCGATGACCATGCTGATCGGGTCGTCGCCGAGGCTGCCCATGAACTGGGGGCCATCGCCCCAGGACCCGGTGCTCGACCTGCGTCGCCACGGCATCCACCGGCGCGACACCCGCCACGTGCGCCCTTGCGGATCAACGACCTTCACGCACTGCCCCCGGCCCGCTGGCCGGCATCCTCACCGACGACCAGGCGCAGCAGCGGTGCCGAGTCGCTCGGCAGGGGCTGGCGCGGGTCCACCCACCGGACCTCCTCGATCTCCGCGGCGGGCACGACCTGCGGGCGGGACTCCCCTGCGAGCAGGGGATGGCGGAAGACACTCGCGATGAGCGGTCGGCCGGCCTCGTTGGCTGCAGCCGTGCGGTGGACCGCGACGAGGTCGAGCAGCTCGGGCTCGAGCACCAGACCGAGCTCTTCCTCGACCTCCCGGAGAGCGCACTGCGCCGGCGCTTCCCCCGGCTCGGGCTTGCCGCCGGGCTGCATGAAGGAGTCCGTCCCCCGCTTGCGGACCGTGAGCACCGCGCCGTCGGCGTCGGTGAGGACCACGGCACTGACGACGATCGCGTCCCCGACGTCGCGGGGCCGGTCGGAGGACAGGGCGGCGTAGACAAGAGAGCTGCTCCACTCCCCCTTGCTCCACCAGTCCTCCCGGCCTCGAGTCTCCAGCTGCATCCCGAGGCGCTCACACAGGGCTGCGGAGGAGGTGTTGCGCGAGTCCATCTGCGCGACGACGCGGTGCATCCCGTAGTGGGCGAAGGCGATCTCGAGGATCGCGGCGGCGGCCTCGGTCGCCAGACCTCGACCGCCGGCATCCGGATGGAAGGTCCAGCCGATCTCCCCGATCGCGCCCGGGGCATCAGCAGCCCAGAGGGCCACGTCCCCGATGGCCCTCCCTTCGTGCTCGACGACGACCGCCAGTGCACGCGAAGGGGAGTCCACCCCCGTCCGCGGCACGCGCTCCGCGAGGCGCGTCGGCGCCAACTTCGCGGTCCACGGTGGGGTGAGGAGGTAACGCGCGACATCCGGGTCGCCGTAGTAGGCGAGCAGCGAGTCGAGGTCGCCCTCGGTGTGCGCACGCAGCGTCAGTCGCTCGGTGCGGATCGGCAGCAGCGGGTCGGCGGTCACGCCGACCAGCATGCCCGCCGTGCTCACTCGGCGTCGGGAGCGGGGTGGGCCGGCTCGTCGATGACGAACCAGACCGCTCCACCGTCCGCGGTCTCGTGACGATCGACCACCCGACCATCACGACTCTGGGCGGACTGCCCACTGGGCGCGATCCCCTTCGCGCGCATGATGTCGTACTCGTCCGCAACACGGAGCACCGACCACGGGCTCTCCTCGCTCCCGTCACCGGTGGCGAGCACACTGCTCACCGCGACCTTCGCCATGATCGACTCACGCTTGGCTCCAGGCTCGTCGCCGAGGGCCTCGAGCGCCGCAGACATCGCCAGGTGCGCCGTCGGATTGAGAGCAGCACCGGGCATCTTCGCCGTGACCGCATCGACGATCTCCCGGTGACGCCCCTCCTCCATCAAGGGCCCGAGCTCACTCATCAGCTCAAGGTCCGGGTCGAAAGAGGCCGACCCGACCACCGCGCTCCGCAGCCGGGCGAGGTGCTCGAGGTCCTGACTCTCGAGGTACGCAGTGACCAGGTCACGCAGCGTCGGTCCAGGCGTCGTTTCCGTCATGTCCACCATCATCCTCCTGACGCCTCGATGAGACGCTCCATCTCCTCCGGGGTCATCTCGTTGACGTAGTCCTTCCCCGCCCGATAGGCGTCCGCCTCGATCGGCTGGTCGTAGTACGCCTGCAGCTGCTCCTCGTACGCGTCCGGGTTCGTCTCCTCGAGATCCGGGTCCGGCAAGCCGTGGTACCCGGTGTCCTCGTTCTCCGTCCACGCGTCCACGAGACCGGGGTCCACCCCTGCCATGTCCTCGCCCCGGTTCCAGAACTGCCACCACGGCGGGTTGGCCATGTCCATGGCCTCCCGCTGCACGACGTGCCGCGCCTCGTGGGCCGCTGCGCTGATGGCCCACCGGGGGTTCACCGCGATGGACGCCGGATCGATCGTCAAGGTCTCGCCGTCCCAGCCACCGCCGCCGGGCCCCTCGGGCGCCTCGAACTTGACCGTGGGCGCAGGCTCGACCCCCATCTTCGCGCACTCCTCGTTGACGATCTGCTGCAGGACGGCCTGCTGCTCCGCCGGGTCCAGCTCCATCCACATGTCATAGACCTCTGGGTCCAGGGACCCTTGGTCCGGCGAATCCACACCCGGGTCCTTCCAGACGGCCTCGTCGGCCGGGAGCGTCGGCAGTGGCCCGGCAGCGCCGCCGCCAGCACGTCCCGCCCCTTGGCTCGTGCTGTCCTGCTCGTCGGCATTGCGGGTCGCACCCTCGCCCATCTCGCGCACCAGCTCCGACGCGGAGTGCAGGACGGTCTCGGCACCCGGCCATCCCCGCCCGACGAAGTGCTCGAGGTCGGCACCGGACCAGTGCTCGGCCAGGACCTGCGCCATGCCACGCCCCGTCGTCGCCGCATCGTCCAGTGACTGTGCGCTCGCGGTCAGCTGCTGCCCCACCCCGCGCAGGCGTTCCGCATCCGCCCCATGACTGAGTACCACTGTCTTCCTGCCTCCCCGATCGTCCGGACTGCCCCGAGCCTATGGACCGGACCAGCGCGTGGCCATGGGGAGGGCTCCCCCCTTCACAGGAGCAGGGGCAGGACGTGACGTTCTCCACTCCGGTCATCGACGCAGGCACCACGTGGACCGCCACGCTGAAGGACGGCCCAGCCCCGTCCTGAGCACGAAATCGGCGGAGGATACGCCCGGCCACTCGGCGTTCACTGATCCGCCCCTGAAAATTCCCTGACCCCTCCGTGACCATTTCGTGTCCGGATCGTTTAGTCTCCACATGCCTGCACACCCCTGCGCAGGCCCAGCGAAGGCGCCGAGTCCTGCCACCTTCGCGGGATCGGGACGACACGAATGGCAGGAGCGGAGGACCCAGATCTTTGTGGCCGATCTCACGGCCTCGGGGTGAAGTCCTTCAGTGGTCCGGACAGCCGGACTGCGAGGGCGGGGTGAAGCTCCATCCCAACCCGACAGCTAACTCCGCAGGCGTCGGGAGACACCATGACCCTGTTCTACTCCGGGCGCCACCGCGCCGTGCAGACCTCCACCGCCGGCCGCTCGGCCGGCCTCGGCGTCGCCGCCGTGGCCGCAGCCGGCATCGCCGCCCCCGCGATGATCGCCACCAGCGCCTCCGCCGCCCCCGCGACCGTCGACACCACGACCGTCAAGACCACCAAGAGCACCAAGAGCACCTTCACCGGCACCGTGCGCTACGGCGCCCGCGGCAGCACGGTCAAGGCGATCCAGCGCAAGGTCGGCGTCCGCGCCGACGGCATCTTCGGGCCGGCCACCCGCTCGGCCGTCCAGCGCTACCAGAGGCGCCACAACCTCGTTGCCGACGGCATCGTCGGCACGCGCACCGGCACGAAGATGGGTCTGAGCCGCTCGTCGTCAGGCGGTGGCTCCGGCTCCAGCAGCTCCGGGTCCAGCAGCTCCGGCACCACCTTCAGCGGCCTCGTGCGCCAGGGCGCCCGCGGCAGCATCGTCCGGCAGATCCAGCGCAAGGTCGGGACCTCCGCGGACGGTGTCTTCGGCCCCGCCACCCGCTCGGCCGTCCAGCGTTGGCAGCGCAGCCACGGCCTGACCGCGGACGGCGTCGTCGGCCCGAAGACCGGCTCCCGGATGGGCCTGAGCGGCTCGTCGAGCGGCAGCACCTCCGGCTCGACGCCCAAGCCCGGCGGCAACACCAGCAACAGCTCGGTCCTGGGCACCGCCGCCAGCTATGTCGGCACGCGCTACCGCTACGGCGGCACGACGCCGTCGGGCTTCGACTGCTCGGGCTTCACGCAGTACGTCTTCGCCAAGCACGGCAAGAGCCTGCCGCGCACGACCGAGGCCCAGCGTCGCGCCACCACCCGGGTGTCCTCGCCCCGCCCCGGCGACCTCGTCTTCTTCGGGGGGCCCGCATACCACGTGGGCATCTACGCCGGCAACGGCATGATGTACGACGCCGGCAACTCGCGCACCAATGTCTCCAAGCGCGCGATCTGGACGAGCAACGTCAGCTACCACCGCGTCTGATCCACCACCACGACGGGCCCCGACCTCTGCGGTCGGGGCCCGTCGTCGTTCCCGCACGGATCGGTGGTGACGGCCGAGGCGGTGGAGGGCACCCCCTGCGTCCCGCCTAGGCTGAGGACCGATGCACACCGATCCCGCGGAGGCGAGATGAACGGCATGCCCGACCTGCCCGACGAGGACGTGCGGCAGTTCGCCCAGATCCGGGAGGACTTCACCCGGATGATGCTGGGCTATCGCTTCGGGATGGAGCAGGTGGCGACGCGGCTGGACATCCTGCGCGAGGAGTTCGCCGAGCTGCACGTCGACAACCCGATCGAGCACATCTCCACCCGGCTGAAGAGCCCCGAGAGCATCATCGCCAAGGCCTCCCGCCAGGACGTGGCCCTCGACATCGATGCCCTGCGCGACAACATCACCGACATCGCCGGCATCCGTGTCGTGTGCTCCTTCGTCGCCGACGTGTACCGGCTGGTGGAGTCCTTGACCAACCAGCCGGACATCACGGTGCGCGTGGTGAAGGACTACATCGCCCACCCCAAGCCCAATGGCTACCGGTCGCTCCACGTGATCGTCGAGATCCCGGTCTTCCTCTCCTCCGGCGCGGTGCACGTGCCGGTCGAGGTGCAGTTCCGTACCGTCGCGATGGACTTCTGGGCCAGCACGGAGCACAAGATCTTCTACAAGTACGAAGGGGACGTCCCCCCGGACCTGCGCCGGCGGATCACCGACGCGGCCGCGACGGCGGCACGGATGGACGACGAGATGGCCGAGCTGCTCAGAGTGGTCCACGGCTCCGCCCCCGACACCGGGCAGCAGTAGGCCCGAGCGCGGTCCCACCCGCGCTTCACGACCACGATCTGACCCTCTCGTTACCGTTTCGTGTCCAAATGCTTTAGGGTCGTCCGCGGTTCCGTCGCATGGCGGGACCTCGTCCGGGGACGCCGAGTCCTGCCCCCCTGACGGCCCCCTGAGTTGTAAGGCAGGAGCGGAGGACCCAACCTCGGCCACATGGCCTCGGGGTGAAGTCCTCCGGCCCGGGATCCCGGGCCGAGGGCGGGGTGGTCTCCACCCCAACCCGACAGCTAACTCCGCAGGCGTGAGGAGACAGGCATGAGCATGTTCTACTCGGCGCGTCACAGCGCCGCCCGCACCTCCCCGTCCATGGCCCACCGCGCGGGCGTCGGCGTCCTCGCCGCGACCGCCCTCGGCCTCGGGGCCACGACCATCGGCGCCTCGAGCGCCTCCGCCAACGGCGGCCCGGAGGCTCCGGCCCCGACCCAGACCCAGACCCAGACCGGCGCCCAGAGCACGTCCGGCTCGACGTCCTCCACCGGCACCGTCCAGAAGGGCGACACCGGCAGCGCTGTCGAGCAGATCCAGGAGAAGCTCGGCGTCACCGCCGACGGCACCTTCGGCTCGCAGACCGAGCAGGCCGTCATCGGCTTCCAGGGCGAGAAGGGCCTCTCCGCTGACGGCATCGTCGGCCCCGAGACCCGGGCCGCGCTGAACGGTGGCAGCTCGAACGGCAGCACGGGTGGCAGCCAGTCCGCCCCCGCCCCCGAGACCGGCGGCACGAACTCCGTGAGCACCGCGTCCGCCTCGAGCTCGACCGCGTCGTCCTCCGGCATCGTCGGTTCGGCGCGGAGCCTCATCGGCTCGCCCTACCAGATGGGCGGCACCAGCCCGTCCGGCTTCGACTGCTCGGGCTTCGTCCAGTACGTCTACGGCCAGAACGGCAAGGACCTGCCGCGCACCACGCAGGCGCAGCAGGCCGCCGCCACGCCGGTGTCCAACCCGCAGCCGGGTGACATCGTCTTCTTCGGCGACTCCGCGTACCACAACGGGATCTACGCCGGCAACGGCAAGATCATCGACGCGGGCAACGAAGGCACGGGCGTCACCGAGCGCGACATCTGGACGGACGACGTGAGCTACGGCCGCTTCTGATCCGATCAGATCCCCTCGAAGGCCCCCGACCCACTGCGGTCGGGGGCCTTCGTCGTCCCCCTTCGTCCGCTCCCTTCGCCGGGTGGATGTATCCCCGAGCGTCTGGACGCACAGTTTTACCTCCACCCGGCGAAGGGAGGACGAGCGCGGCTCAGCCCTTCGCGGGCACCGCCGTGAGCACGACGTTGTCGCGGTAGTGCCGCTCGCCGTCGATCGTCATGATCGGACCGCCGCAGGTGACGACCGCCAGTCGGCGCTCGCCCTCGACGTCGAAGACCGAGCGAGGGAGCGATACCTTCGAGTAACGCTGGAGTCCTGACGTGACGAAGGTCGAGCGCCTCCCTTCGTCGTCGGTGACGTAGACCAGCGCCCCCGGCTCGGCCTCGGCCAGGCCCATCAGGGCGCCGGGGGTCCCGGACAGGTCCACGTGGCCCGCGAGCAGAGTGGTGCCGACGTCGGCACCGAGGGACGAGGAGTCGACATCGATCCCCACCCGCCAGGGCTGCTTCGGGATCGTCAGGGTCCCATCGCTGAAGGAGACCGAGGTGAGGCTCGCGTAGATGCCCAGCGTGGGGATGTAGAGGCGCTCTGCCTCCATGCGATCCGGTGACATCTCGACATCGCCGGTGGAGCTGCTCGTCGCCGGGCTCTGCGGCGCGGACGACGAGTCGTCGGGGATCGGCTCGACGGTCGCCGTCCTCGTCCGGTCGGGCGTGGGGGTCGCCACCTCGAAGGTCCGGCTGGGCACCGGGGCAGCCGCGGGTTCGTCGCCGTCGAGGGACCACCACACGAGCCCAGCCCCAGTCAGGACGAGGGCGAGGGCCAGCACGAGCGTCAGAGCCCGTCGCACGCGCACCTCATCGACGAACGACCGGGTCCTGCCCGGTGCCGGGGATCAAGAGCGACGGGCGCGCAGCCCCAGGGCCAGCCCCGCACCGGCGAGGAGCACGCCCCCGGCGAGTCCCACGGGTGAGAGGTCCCCGGCTGCGGGCAGGCCGGCGTTGATGGTCCGGGCCTCGGCGCGGCTGGCGTTGTCGCCACCCAAGGAGTCCTCGCAGGCCTGACCGTCGTTGTCACGGTCGAGACGGTGCTCGTCGCGCGTCGGACCACCGTGGCCGGTGAAGAAGGCCTGCGCCTCGGCCTGCGAACCGAAGTCCGCGCAGTCCTTGTCACCGGAGGCGCTGGCCGCCGCGACCGCACCGTCCTCACCCGAGAAGCTGCCCTCACAGGCCTGACCGTCGTCGTCGGCGTCCAGACGGTGCACGTCGGAGGAGGGGCCACCGTTGTCCTCGAAGAAGGTCTGCGCCTCATCCCGCGACCCGAAGTCCCCGCAGTCCTTGTCCGCGACCGGGGCCTCGGCCGCGGCCGCGGGACGCGACGACGGTGCACTTCCGGTGGCCCCGGACTCAGCGGCCGCTGCGTCCGCGGGGGCAGGAGCTGCCGGAGCTGCCGGTGCCGCCGTTGCGGGTGCCGGAGCGGCCGCTTCCTCGTTCGCCGAGGGGGCCTCCTGCCTGTCGCTCGTCGCCCCGGTCGCCGGGGCTACGCCCTTCGCGGTGGAACTCGTGGACTCCCTGACCGTCTGCGTCTCGGCCGCCGTCCGCTGGTCTTCCTGCGCGGGAGCCGGCGCAGGCGCTTCGCTGCCGTCCTCGGCGGGGACGCTCTCGTCGGCCGGGTCCTGCTCCTCTGCCGGCAGCGGACCGCACGCGTCCTCGAGGAGCTGCTCGGCCGCGTCGCCGGCGACACCCGTGACCGCCGCCCAGTCCTCGCCCTCGGTGGCGGTGGCCGGGTCGAGGTCACCGGTGCTGATCGCGACGCCCATGACCGTGGCGCTGCCGGACTCGGCGATCTCGCTGGCGGGCGCGATCGTCGCGAGCAGGTCGGCCGAGCTCGCGGGGGCAGCGCGCAGGCCGCGCTCGGCGAAGGCCTCGGTCACCGACGACACGAGAGCCGCGTCGACGGACGGGCCGGAGCTGACTGCGAAGGTCGTCCCGTCACCGCACGAGCCGGCGGGAACCGCGGCCTGCGCGGGTGCCGCGAGCGCGACGACGAGGCCTCCCCCGAGCGCGAGTGTGGACAGGACACTGAACCCGGAACGCACGATGGTGACTCCCCATGACATCGAACACATTGACACTGCCAGGAGGTATATATCATTACTCGGCCGTCCGGTCGATATCCGTCCGGCTATGCCTCGGATTCCTCGAGCAGTCGGTCCAGCTCCTCGTGGTCCACGTCGGAGAGGTAGTCCCGGCCGGCCTCGCGCGCGTCCTCCTCGAGCGGCTGGTTCCAGTACTTCTCGTACTGCTCCGCCTTCCGCTCCTCGCTCCACAGGAAGTCGTACCACGGCGACGGATTGACGTAGTTGTCGTCGTTCGCCGCCCACTCGGCGACCTCTTCCTCCGACACCCCCTCCGGCAGCTCGTCGACCCGCCCTGCCTCGACATCCCGGATCGCCTCCGACTGCGCAGCATGGCGCGTCTCATGGACGGCCGTGTGGATCGCCATCCGGGGATCGGTGTTCACCAGATCGTTGTCCATCACCAGGGTCCCGGTCCTCGTGTTGTAGGCCCCGGCTGCACCGTCCTTGAGGTCCTTGAACTGGATCTCCGGGGCAGGGTCGACGCCCTGACGCGCAGCCTCCTCCTCCACGATCTCCTGCAGGACCGCTCTGCGCTGCTCCGGCGTCAGGTCCTCGGTCCACTCCTGGGCCACGCTCGACTGGAAGTAGCCGAAGGCTTGACCGCTGCTCTCGCCCCCGGGGTATTCATACCGCTTCTCCGAGGGCCCCGACCCCATGAATCCCGCAGTCGGACCCGTTGCCCGACCGCCACCGGCGGACCCTTCGCTCGCCCGGTCCTGCTCATGGGCATTCCGGATCGCTGACTCGGCCATCGTGCGCAGCATCTGGGAGCCGGTCAGCAGGGCCCTCTCGCTCAGCGGCCAGGCGTGGCTGAATGCGTCCAGGTCGTCTCCCGACCAGTGCTCCTCGAGCACCCGGAGCAGGGCTCGTCCCGAGTCGGCGACGGCCTCCGCGTGCTCCGAGCTGCGAAGCAGGTCCCTGCCCGCGCCGCGCAACCTCTCGGAGTCAGCACCGTGGCTGACCTCGCCCATCTCCTACCCCGTCCTGTGGCGTTCCTGCGTTGTGCGGGAGCCTAGAGCCCACCCAGCTCGGCCCGCCATGGGGAGCAGTCCCCGCACAGCAGCGCCCCGGGGCCTCTGGACGGCCACGCCCCCGGCACTCGCCCGCAGGTGGCACGCTGGGGTCCATGGCCAGCCACGACGCAGATCATCAGCACGCAGAGCACGACCACGCGGAGCACGACCACGCAGGTCACGCCGGGAGCGGGCACTTCGACGACAAGGCCGCGACCTGGGACGACGACCCCGACAAGGCCCGGCAGTCCGGTGAGGTCGCGGACGCGATCGCGGCGGAGGCCACGATCCCCGCCCGGCCGCGGGTGCTCGAGTACGGCGCCGGCACCGGGCTCGTGACGACGGCACTGCTCCCCCACCTGATCGAGCCGATGCTCACGCTCGCCGACAACTCCGCGGGCATGCGCCAGGTCCTCGCCGACAAGGTCGCGTCGGGGTCCCTGCCCTCACCCACCCGCGTCTGGGACCTCGACCTCGAGACCCAGTCGGCCCCGACCGACCGCTTCGACCTGGTGCTCACCTCCAATGTCATGCACCACGTGCAGCAGCTCGACACGGTCCTCGCCGCCTTCGCCGAGCTGCTCGACGCGGGCGGTCACCTGTGCATCGCCGACCTCGACCGTGAGGACGGCAGCTTCCACGACCACGACTTCGGCGGGCACCACGGCTTCTCCCGCGAGGGTCTGGCCACGCAGATCGAGGGCGCCGGTCTCACCGACGTCCGGGTCGGCGACGCCGGGACCGTCCTCAAGGACGGCCGCGACTACCCGGTCTTCCTCGCGGTCGCGCGCAAGGCCTGAGCCATGCGCCTGGTCGAGGACCGCGAGCGCCGGGCCCGGCTCGCGCTCCGGCAGGCAATCCACCCGGGCCACCGGGTGGATGGCCCGACCGCGGCAGCCCGCGCCGTCACCTGCCTGCACGCCACCGAGGCGGCGACCGTGCACCTGGCCGTGCACGCGCGGACCGAGGGGGTGGCCCCCTTCGCCGTGGACGAGGCGCTCTACGAGGACCGGAGCCTGGTCAAGCAGCTGGCGATGCGCCGGACCCTCTTCGCCTTCCCCCGCGACCTGCTCCCCGCGGCCCTCGGCGTCTCCGTCGCCCGGATCGCCCCCGAGCAGCGGCGGCTGGTCTCCCGCGACGCCCAGAAGCACGAGGTCGCCGACGACGGGCCGGCTTGGCTCGATGCCGCGGGAGAGGCCGTCGTGGAGCGTCTCTCCGGCGCCGAGCCCAGGAGCGCCAAGCAGCTGCGCGAGGAGCTGCCCGAGCTCGCCGGCGCCATCACGATCAACGAGGGCAAGCGCTACGGCGGCACCTTCAACCTCGCACCGCGCGTGCTCGGCTGGCTCGGTGCGGAAGGGCGGATCACCCGCGGCACCAATGCCGGTCACTGGCGCCTGTCCAGGCCGACGTGGACGGTGATGGACGAGTGGCTCGGCGAGGAGGTCGTCCCGCTGCCCGCCGACGAGGCGTACGCGGAGCTGGTCCGGCGATGGCTGAGCCGCTTCGGGCCGGGGACGCTCGAGGACGTCCAGTGGTGGCTCGGGGCGACGAAGGGGGCGACCCGCGGGGCGCTGGCCGCCGTCGACGCCGTCGAGGTCACCCTCGAGCACGGCCGGACCGGCTGGCTGCTCCCGGACGACCTCGAGCCGGCGCCCGACGTGGAGCCGTGGGCCGCGCTGCTGCCCACCCTCGACCCGACGACCATGGGGTGGAAGGAGCGCGACCACTACCTCGACCCAACCCACCGGCAGCTGCTCTTCGACACCAACGGCAACGGCGGCACGACTGCGTGGTGGGACGGGCGCATCGTGGGCGCGTGGGTGCAGGACCCCGACGGTGTCGTATCGGTCGTCGAGTGCCCGGGCACCGACCTCGGGAGCGAAGGGCGATCCGCCCTCGGCCTCGAGGCGGAGCGGCTGACCGCCTGGCTCGACGGCGTCCGGATCACCAATGTCTACGGCTCCCGCCTGATGAAGGGCGAGCCACTCCCGTAACCGGCCTCACTGACCGACGCGGCCGTCGATGCACTCGCGCAGCAGGTCGGCGTGCCCGCAGTGGCGGGCGTACTCCTCGATGTGGTGCACCCACAGCTCGCGGTCGAGGCCGTCGCACTTCAACCCCGGCCAGGACCGGACCGGGATCAGCCGATCATCTCTTCCACCGCCGGCACGAGCTTCTTCTCCAGGACCGGCTTGGCACTCTGGGCGTAGGTGTCGGTGATGTGCGAGCTCTGGCGGTAGACGAGGACGTCACCGATGACCGGCACGCACGTCTCCTCGGGACAGATGGAGTCACGCACGTCGACGGTCCGGGTGCCGGGCACCTTCTTCGCCGCGGCCTGGTACTGCTTCGCCGAGCTGGACTCGATGCCCTCCTCCCGGTCGAAGCTGCACTCGGCCAGGTCGTCGGGGTGCTCGGCGACGCACTCGTAGACCGAGATGCCCGGGCTGGGGTTGTCGAGCAGACCGAGGACCGGGATGTCGTGGTCCTTCAGCTCCTGCCAGGACTCGGTCAACCCGGTGACCATGGCGTCGTTCGAGAGCGACTCCTTGTCGGAGGTGTCCTCGAGCGCGCTGTTGACCCGGCTCGTGGCGATGACCAGGTCCGGATCGACGTCGACGACCTTGTCCATGACCGAGTCGTTCCACTCCGCGCAGCTGGTGTAGAGGTCGCCCTTGGCGAGCTGCATCCCGGAGCTGAAGGCGCAGGCCGACTTGGTGTAGGAGATGACGTGCCAGCCCTCCTTCTTGGCGATCTCGTCCAGGACGGTCTGCCACTGGAGGATCTTGGAGTCACCCACGGTCACGATCGTCGTGTCACCGTCGGGGTCGCCGTACTCGCACCGGATCGGCTTCGGGCTGACCTGGTCCACCTGGCAGCCGTCCTTCTCCGGCTGCGGGGGGATGTCCTCGACGGCCTCGATCGCCGTCGGCACGAAGCCCTCGACCGAGTCCAGGCTCTCCACCGTGCCGGGTCGCGGGCCGTCCCCCTTCGCCTCACTGGTCAGGGCAGCGGCTCCCTTCGCCTCCCCGTCATCGGCGGGCGCAGGCGTCCCGGGGACGGCCAGCACCAGGACCAGGCCGGCCGCAACACCCGTCGCGGAGAACGCGGCCCCCATGGACAGGGTGCGCAGGTTGGAGCGCGAGAACGTCGGGGAGAAACGGATGGGGTTCTCGATGAACCGGTAGGACAGGTAGGCGGGCACGACCGCGAAGACCGCGACCGCCAGCCCCTGCCACGGGCTCAGGCCGTCCCAGTGGGCCTCCGCCGACACGATCAGGGGCCAGTGCCACAGGTAGAGGGAGTAGGACAGGCCGCCGAGCCACACCGCCGGGCGCCACGCGAGGATGCCGGCCGGCCCGGCCGACCCGCTGGTGAAGCCGGCGACGATGACCGCGGCCGAGCCGAGCGTCGGGAGCAGGGCCGCGTAGCCGGGCCATGGGGTCCCGGAGGTCAGGAGGAACCCGCTGAGCACGATGGCGGCCAGGCCGACCCAGCCGAGCACGATGGCCGCGATCCGCGGGATGCGGACCCACAGCACGGAGCCGATGGCGACGAAGGCCCCGATGCCCAGCTCCCAGAGCCGGGTGGTGGTGACGAAGAAGGCGCGCTCGGGGTCGGCCCCCGTCATGTGGATGGACCACAGGAAGGAGGGGATGATCACGACGAGGATGCCGACGAGCATCACCGGGCGCACGCGCGCGCCACGGCGACGGGCCACCCACCAGCCGACGAGGATCAGCAGTAGCGGCCAGACGATGTAGAACTGCTCCTCGACCGCGAGGGACCAGAAGTGCTGGACCGGAGAGACGCCCACGTCCTCGGCCAGGTAGTCCACGGCCCGCCCGGCAAGGACCCAGTTCACGACGTAGAGGGCGGCACCGACGATGTCGAAACCAAAGGTGCGCCACTCCACGACATTGGCAGTCACCCAAGTGAGCACCGTGGTGACGATGAGGACGAGTCCGGTGGCGGGGAGGAGCCGCTTGGCCCGCCGCGCGTAGAAGCGCGTCAGCGAGACCTTGCCCTTGGTCTCCAGCTCACGGATGAGCAGACCGGTGATGAGGAAGCCGGAGATGACGAAGAAGACGTCGACACCGACGAAACCGCCCGAGATGAAGGGCAACCCTGCGTGGTACAGCAGGACGAGGAGGATCGCGATCGAGCGCATCCCCTCGATGTCGGGTCGGTAGCCCTTCGGGCGCACGACGCCCGAACGCGTCTTGGTGTCGGTACTCGTCACCAACGGACCCCTTCTCTGGGAGGACGTACCACCTCCCGGTCACGGGAGCGGCGTTACTTCTGGTGGGCCGGTCCGGGAAGCCCGAGCCCCGTGACCCGGCCGTTATTCTGACACGGAAGGGGGCACACCCTGCGAACGTCGGGTGGTTGGCCGGCGCACGGACGATCGACGACCGTCAGGTGAATCTCCGGGAGAGGCTGTGCGGCCCCCGCGGGCCCGGCCCCGACGCGGGGGTGGTGCCGGCGAGCGCATCGATCGACTCGGCGAGCCGCTCGCAGTTGTCGTGGTCCTCGTAGGCGAAGACCGCGCTGACCCGGTCGCCGTACCGGCCCTCCCGGACGAAGCCCCTCTGCGCATAGTGCTCCATCGCACTCACGGTGGCGTCCGCGTCACGGGTCACCGGGCCGAAGCCGTCCTGCCGCGGATCGAACCACGAGAAGGCGCTGTGCCCGGTGGTGTACTCCCCTTCGTCGAACTGGCAGTAGACCATCGGTGTGCCCACGTAGGCGACGTCGAACTGCACCGACGAGTAGTCGGTGACGAGGAGGTCGCACGAGCGCAGGAGCGCCGGGATGTCCGCGGTCGCCGCGTCGAGGACCTCGACCCGCTCGCTGTCCACGTCCTCGGCACGCAAGAGGCTGCGCAGGTTGTAGTGCGGCACCACCTGCAGGGTCAGGTCGTGCGTCCGCAGGAGCTCGGCGAGCCGCTCGCTGCCGAGGAAGTCGTCCATGAAGGCCTGGTACGTCGATCCCTCGTAGGCGACCTGGGCCGAGTCCTCCCCGCTGAAGAGCGTGGGTGCCAGGTAGCGACGCCACGTCGGCATGAAGAGGACGGTGCGGCTGGGCTCCCGGGGAGGGACGAGCGCGTCATAGCGTGCCAGCCCGGTGACGACGAGCTGGTCGCGGTACCCGGAGGTCTCGGCGAGCGCCTCGGCCTCGCGGTCGCCGACCGTGGCGACCAGGTCGTAGCCACCGCTGGCCCGCTTCATGGCGTACGGGCTGAGGTGGACGCCGTGCTTGAGATAGACGCGCACCGCCCCGACCCGCCACGCACACTGGCGCATGTAGCCGCTCGGGTGCCACCGGCTGGGCAGCATGTGCTTGATCGAGTAGGCGTTGATGAGGACATCGGCGTGCAGCATCATCACCCGGTGACGCCACGAGGAGTGGGTGATCACCTGCCCCAGCGGGTCCACGGCAGCACGCATCGGGCTGTCCTCGGCGATGACGTAGTACACGTGCGCGGCCGGCCGGCTCTCCCGCAGGTGCGCGAAGAGGGCCCGACCGTTGTCCCTCGCCGTCTCGGGCCGCTCCCCGATCAACCACACGGGCCCCCGCGGCACGAAGGGGCGGGTGAGCAGCCGTGCGGTGCGCACCCAGGTGAAGCGCCGGAGGTGGGCCGCGAAGGCCACGTCGACCAGCGCATTGCGCAGGTGCCAGCGGGCCCGTGCCGGGGCGGTGTCCGCGGCCACCCGCACCCACGCGACCGGGCGACCCGCAGCGGGGAAGACCTGGACCCGTCGCCGACCGATCGACCTCGGTCGAGCCGCGGCCAGCAGGCCCGGTGACGGGGCGACGGGGACGGGATCGGCCGAGGGCGCCGTCCGTCCCTCGGCCCCGGTCGGCGGGCCCTGCTCCACCAGCTCCAGGCGGAAGGACCCCTCAGGAAGGGACTCCACCGGCACCTCGAAGACGAGGGCCGACCGGACCCACACCCCGAGCGTGTTGACGCGCGGCACGACCTCGGCGCTCGCCGTGGCGACCACGCGTCCCCACCGGCTCGTCAGACGCAGGGAGAACGCATCGCCCGGGGAGCGGTCCTCGCCGATGAGGCGCACCGAGAAGCGCAGATGGGACTCGGAGACGTCGAGGTACTCACAGACCGGTGGAGCGGCCATCAGTGCTCGCGCCACCGCAGCCAGTGCCCGAGGAAGGCACCCTTCTCCGGCTGGGCGACGACGGGCGAGGTGGCGGCATAACTGCGCCGCTGCTCTTTGCGGTCGATGCGACGACGCAGGGCTCCGGCCGGCGCACGCGCCCCGGCCACGAGCCCCTGGAGGACGAGCTCGCGCCCGACCCGACGGGACCACCGCTGGGGGTCCTCCCTGTCCTCCCCCACGGTCGAGGCCAGGGCCGCCCCCACGGCATCGGCACGGATCCACGACCGGACGACCGAGGACCGACCGGGCAGGTGCTCCCGGTCGAAGTCGAGGTCGGCGTCCACCAGACCCTCCAGCGTCCCCGCGTAGCCGGCGATCCACTGCGAGGACCAGCACGTGACCTGCCCCTCGACGACCGGGGCGTGCGGGATGAGGACCCGCGTCAGCAGCCGACCGGGTGTCGACACCTCGGCGAGAATCCGTCGCACGCAGCAGGAGGCGAAGCACACCCGGCCGGAGGCGACGAGGACCGGCACGTCGGTCCGCAGCTGCCCGGCCCTGGTCACCCGGCGACCGAAACGAGCGGTCAGGCTCTCCAGCCGGGTCTGCTTCGGGTGCACGAGCTCGACGGTCGGGACCTGGAGGAGGAGCGTGCTGACGCTGGCGCGCAGCTCCTCGTCCGTCACGCCCCGGGGGTCGAGCAGCACCTGCAGGTCAGCCATTCAGGCATCGTACCCAGCGCGCCCGGGCGCCTTGGAGACGGAGCGAGGGCCATCCTCTTCCCTATACTCGCGGCGTGGATATCAGGATCGACAACCCTGTCGGACGAGTCCCCGATCCGCGTACGCCGATGGGGCGCACGCTGCACCTGTCGACCGCGGGATGGCGGATCGGACAACGCCATGGGGCGTGGGACGGCACCCTGAGCCACAACCTGCCCGCGCTCGACAACTCCCACCACCTGCGGGTGACGGGCCCGGGGGCACCACGCGGGGCCCGGGGCCAGGTCGCGGGTTTCCTGCACCGCGCCATCGCCCGCGGCACCCAGGTCCACGGCCGGCAGGCGGTGGACCTGGCCCCCGAGCTGCCGCCGGCGCTGGCCGCCCACATCGCCACGCACGTTCCCGGCCGCCCCGGCGACCTCGACTGGGATGTGCAGTCGGTGCAGCAGCGCCGCGCAGCGCTGGGCCCGCTGATGACGCGATGGCCCAGCGTCAGCCTGGTGCTGGTGAGTCGTCGACGTGACCAGGTCGTGCCGATGGTGGAGCGCCTGAGCCGGCTGGACTATCCCGAGCTGGAGATCGTCGTCGGGCTGCACGGCTGCGCCGCCCCTGCCGGGCTGAGCGAGGCCGCCGGGCCCCGGAGCCTCGTCGTCCGGGAGCTCCCCGCCGACCAGGTCTTCGGCTCCGTGATCGACGATGCCTTCGCGTGCGCCTCCGGTGAGCTCGTCGGCAAGGTCGACGACGACGACTACTTCGGCGACCTGCACCTCACGGATCTCGTCATGGCCCACGCGTACTCCCACGCGACCCTGGTCGGCAAGAGCACCACGACGATCTTCCTGGAGGCCCTCGACACGACGGTGCGCCGTCTGCACGGCGTGCGGGAGAGCTTCAGCGACCGGGTGGCCGGCAGCACCTTCCTCATGACGCCCGGGGACCTTGCTGCCGTCGGGGGGTGGCCCTCGGTCCCCCGAGCCGTGGACACCCACCTCATCAACTCCATCCGCCGGGAGTCTGGGACCATCTACCAGCCGCACGACATCGGCTACCTGTACGTGCGCAATGCCGACCCCTCGGAGCACACCTGGGGGATCGAGGGCGACCACTTCCTGCGCAACACCCGCGAACAATGGATCGGCCTGCTCAGGCACCCCGAGTTCGGGACAGAAGGAGAAGCGTGACCGAGGACGACCGTTCACCCCAGCAGGCACCCGACGACACCGGTGACCTCGCGACCGTCACCGATGCACCGGCGGCGGTCGCCGAGCTGGAGCACCTCCCCCTCGAGGACGTCACCCTCGTGCTGCTCGTCAGTGGTCGCCGTCGCCGCCCGCTGAAGAGGTGGGCGCGGCGGATCGCCAAGGACCCGGACCTCGCCCGCTGCCGGGTGCTCGTCGTGCGCAAGGGCAGCACGGACCCCGAGTCGCCGGCCGACGCCACTGCCGAGGCCGAGCTCGAGCATGACCTCGAGGCCGAGTCCGAGGCAGATCTCGAGGGCGACCACGAGGAGACCGAGGTCGGCCCGGACCCCCTCGACGCGCTCGACATCGTGCACCTGACCGAGTCGCCCGACCCCGACGAGGGGGACCTCGTCGACGGTTACGGCCGGATCTTCGACTCCGTCACGACCCCCTGGTTCATCGTCACCTCGCTCCCCCGACGACGCCTCACCACCTACCGCACCCGGCTGAAGCACCACATCGCCCGCGAGATCGAGCGGGTGGGCGAGGCCGGCCTGTCCACCGACCGTCCGGTGATGCTCTACAACCGCGACCGGAGCAAGATCGCCCCCCGGGCCCACCTCCACCACGAGCTGGCCCGGCTGGGGAGCGACCCGGACCCGGTGCACCGTGACTACCTGGCCTTCCTCGCCCTGGCCACCGGCACGGCCCGGCTCGAGGGAGTCGACCTGCGGGCGAACGACCGGGAGCTCGAGCTCTTCGCCCGGGTCAGCCTCGGCCGGTTCAACAGCCACGAGCCCCCGCCGTGGAGCTACCGCCTCGTCGTGGTCACCCCCGCCCAGGAGGTGCTCACCGAGCAGACGGCGCACCTCGAGCAGCGGCTGGACAACAAGGGCGGGAGCCGCTGGGAAAATGTCGTCGGCCGGCTGGGGGTCGATGACATCCCGGAGGGCAACCACCGCCTGATGATCGGGGTGGACACCCCCTTCGCTCCCCTGCGCACGCTCCAGGCGCTGCAGCCGCGCGCGGGCGTCCTCGCCCCGGCCCGCACCGTCCTGCTCCAGGGCGAAGGGGAGGGCCGCGCCGCGGTCGAGACGCGCTACCTCATGCACACCGTCCGCGGCACCCACACGTGGATCACCCTCCAGCGCGGCGTCGGCGCGGCCGCGCGCCGCCGGTGGGACCTCTCGATGGTGCGCAAGGACGCCCGGGCGATCCTCAAGGGCAAGGGCGGCAAGCGGATGCGTCTGGCGCGACTGGTCCGCCTGGCGACCCGGCCCCTCTACGCCCGCAAGGAGATCTGGCTCATCGGCGAGCGCGCCGACACCGCGCAGGACAACGGCTACCACCTCTTCCGGCACCTGCGGGAGACCCAGCCGGAGCGGGAGGTGTACTACATCATCGACGCCGACAGCCCGCAGCGCTCACGGGTGGAGCACCTCGGCCATGTCGTCGACCACTCCTCCGCGCAGCACCAGATGCTGATGATGCACGCCCAGGTCCTCGCGAATGCCTACTCGATCAAGCACATGATCCCGCGCCAGTGGACCCCCTCGGGCTACACGCGCAGCCTGGCCTGGCGGGTCGGCGCGCACCGGGTCTACCTCAAGCACGGCGTGCACGTGTCCCCGACGGCGGTCAAGCGCGGCACCGGTGGCTACGACCTGTACCTCAGCGTCAACCCGATGGAGCGCGATGCCCTCCGGGAGAGCTCGGGCTACCGGGACCAGGTGCTCGAGACCGGGATGCCGCGCTACGACACCCTCGTGCCGACGCCACCCACCCGGACGATCCTCTTCATGCCCACGTGGCGCCGCTACCTCGTGCCGAAGCTCTTCGGACCCGGTGACGAGGCGAGCGTGCCCTTCGAGGGGTCGACCTACGAGCGATTCATCACCGGCCTGCTGCACAGCCCGGAGCTGCACGACATCCTCACCCGGCACGACTTCCGCCTGCAGCTGCTGCCCCACTACAACCTGCGCCAGGAGATGCAGGACGTCGAGCTGACGAGCGATCGCACCGAGCTGGCCGACACCACCGCGCACAGCTTCCAGGACCTCATCCGCGGGTGCGATGCCTTCCTCACCGACTACTCCTCGGTGCACTTCGACGTGGCCTACCTGGGGACGCCGATCATCTACACCCACTTCGACAAGGACGAGTACGAGGACGGCCACGCCGTCCCCTCATGGTTCGACCACGACACCGATGCCTTCGGCCCGGTCGCCACCACCCTGAGCGAGACGCTGACCGAGCTGGACGCGCTCCTGACGCGCGGCTGCACCCGGGACCCGGCCTACCAGCCCCGGATCGACGCGGCCTTCACCTTCCACGACCACCACAACAACGAGCGGGTGGTCGAGGCGATCGAGACGATGGTCGATCGGGCCCGCAGGGGGCAGTGACCGCTCAGCCCGTCCCACGCGGGCGCGTCAGCCGTGCGCGGGCGCGTCCGGGTCGGCCTTGCCGTACCGCAGGCCCAGCTGCCGCTCCGTGACCAGGTCGGTGATCAGACGCGCTGACGCGTCCTCGTAGGTCTGCCCGAAGCGCCGGTCCCAGTAGCGCACGAGCGACGGGGGACGTCCGGGGTTCTGGGTGACCTCGCCGAAGACGAGCCCGTGGTCGGTGTCGTAGAAGTCGAGGCGCTGGATGGGCCGGCGGATCGCTGCGGAGAGCGTGCTGCTCGCCTCGACGACCGCGGCGAAGTCCGACGGCGTGGTGATGTCGTCGCCGTGCGGG
>JBQGNO010000016.1:0-6116 GCA_052087725.1 Janibacter sp.
AGGGTGTGCACCGGCTCGCCGGGGACATTGCGGTGGATCAGCGCCTTGGGCAACCGCTCCGCGACGACCGAAGGGAGGCGCTGCGCACTGAGGTGGCGCAGCCGCCAGGACAGGGTCAGGGTGCGCGGTCCCTCCGGTCCCAGGGTGACCCAGCTGCCGAGGCGCCCGAGCTCGTCGCAGGTGCCGTCGATGACGATCCCGCGCTCGTCCAGGCGCGAGGTCATCGTGCGCCACGGGACCGCGACCTCGCTCTCGTCGTACTGTCGCAGCACGTTGAAGGCCCGCACCACCCGGGCCCGGGCGGTGCCGGGGAGCGGGACCTCGAAACCTCCCAGGGCGAAGTCCACGCCCGGTCGGGCCCACGCCTGCGCGGTCTCCACCCGGCCGGGGTCGATCTCGAGACCGATCACCTGCGCGTCGGGGCGCACCCCGTGCACCCGCTGGGCCCACTCGCTCGTCGTCACCCCGCTCGCGCCGTGGCCGAGGTCGACGAGGACGGGAGGGGCCCCCTTCGTCAGGGTCGGGCGATGGGTCGCCAGCAGCCAGCGGTCGCAGCGACGCAACCGGTTGGCATTGGTGGTCCCGCGGGTGATCGTGCCGACGGGGCGCTGGCTGGGCACCCACGCAGCGTAGAGCGTGACCGTTCGGAACTAGGCTGGGGGCCGTGTGTGACGTGATGAGCAGGCGATGGGTGACCTCGTGAGCGGCCGGATGATCCGCCGCGTCGCGATGATCAGCGTGCACACCTCGCCCCTGGCGCAGCCGGGCACCGGGGATGCGGGCGGTCTCAACGTCTACGTCGTCGAGGCCTCGCGGCAGCTCGCCGAGCGGGGCATCGAGGTGGAGATCTTCACCCGGCGCACCGCAGCCGACCTGCCGGACGCCGTCGAGCTGTCCCCGGGGGTCCTCGTGCGACACATCGATGCGGGCCCCTACGAGGGGCTCGTCAAGGAGGACCTCCCGGGCCAGCTGTGCGCCTTCGCCGCGGGGATCATGCGCGAGATCGCCCGCGTCCCACCCGGCCACTATGACCTCGCGCACTCGCACTACTGGCTCTCCGGGCAGGTGGGGTGGCTCGTCGCCGAGCGCTGGCAGGTCCCGCTCGTGCACACGATGCACACCATGGCGCGGGTGAAGAACCGCCAGCTCGCCGCCGATGACGTCCCGGAGCCTCCGGGACGCGAGATCGGCGAGGCGCAGGTCGTCGACATCGCCGACCGTCTCATCGCCAACACCGGCCAGGAGGCCGACGAGCTCATCGAGTACTACGACGCCGATCCCGACTCGGTCGTCGTCGTCCCTCCGGGGGTGGACCTCGAGCGCTTCGGCCCCGGGGACCGCTCCGAGGCGCGCTCGCGGGTCGGGCTGGCCGAGGACGCGGTCGTCCTGCTCTTCGTCGGGCGGATCCAGCCGCTCAAGGGCCCTGACGTGCTCGTCCGCGCGGCGGCCGAGCTGCTCCGCGAGCGACCGGAGCTGCGCGAGCGACTCGTCGTCGCGGTCCTCGGCGGTGCATCCGGCCGCGGCCTCGCCGCCCCCGACCGCCTGCGGGACCTCGGGGAGGAGCTCGGGGTCGCCGACGTGCTGCGCCTCGCGCCGCCCGTGAGCCGCAGCGAGCTCGCCGACTGGTACCGCGCCACCGACATCGTCGCGGTCCCGTCGCACACCGAGTCCTTCGGCCTGGTCGCCGTCGAGGCGCAGGCCAGCAGGGCGCTCGTCGTCGCCGCCGATGTCGGGGGGCTGCGCACCGCCGTCGGGGACGGAGGCGTCCTCGTCGGGAGCCACGAGCCGGAGGTGTGGGCCCGGGAGCTGGGCCGACTCCTCGACGACCCGCAGGAGGCCGCACGGCTGCGCGAGCGTGGACACGAGCGGGCCCAGGGTTTCGGCTGGTCGGCAACGGTCGACCGGCTCCTCGACGTCTACGCTGATGCGGTGGCCGAACGAGCCCGGGTCCCCGCGGAGGTGGTCAGATGAGTGAGCGTCAGCAGGCCCTCGATGTCGTCCGACAGGTCGTCGCCGAGGCCGAGATCGAGCACGAGGCCGGTGCCCGGGACGGCGAGGTCGTCCTCACGCTGCCGGGGGAGAAGAAGCTCAAGACCGTCGTGTCGCTCGTCGTGGGCGAGCAGGCGCTGTCCGTCTCGGCCTTCGTCATCCGCAATGCCGACGAGAACCACGCCGAGGTCTACCGGTACCTGCTGCGGCACAACCTGCGCATGCCGCTCCTCGCGTACTCCATCGACGGCTCCGGTGACGTCTTCGTCGGGGGGAGGATCCCCCTTCGCGCGGTGACCCCTCAGCTCGTCGACCAGGTGCTCGGCGTGGTGCTCGATGCCGCCGACGAGCCCTTCAACGAGCTGCTCCTCCTTGGCTTCCGCTCCTCGATGCAGAAAGAATGGGACTGGCGCGTCTCGCGCGGCGAGTCGCTGCGCAACCTCGAGGCCTTCCGGTCGGTGCTGGAGCGCCCGGACAGCCCCCGCGCCGACGCTCCCTGAGGTGTGAGGCCGCTCGCGGCCGAGCCTCGAAGGGGCGCGTCCATCGCGTCGATACGCTGAGCGCATGTCGACTCTGATCCTGCTCCGTCATGGCCGCTCCGACTGGAACGAGAAGAACCTCTTCACCGGATGGGTCGACGTCGACCTCATCGACAAGGGTCGCGAGGAGGCCGTCCGTGGCGGCCAGCTGATGGCGGAGGCCGGCATCCTTCCCGATGTCGTGCACACCTCGGTGCTGCGCCGTGCCATCACCACGGCCAACCTCGCCCTCGACACCGCCGATCGCCACTGGATCCCCGTGCGTCGTGACTGGCGCCTCAACGAGCGTCACTACGGGGCCCTGCAGGGGCTGGACAAGGCCGCGACCCGGGAGAAGTACGGGGACGAGCAGTTCATGCTCTGGCGGCGCAACTTCGACACCCCGCCGCCGCAGATCGAGCCCACCGACGAGTTCGCGCAGACCGACGACCCACGCTACGCCGGGATGGAGGTGCCGCGCACCGAGTGCCTCAAGGACGTCATCGAGCGCCTCATGCCCTACTGGGAGGGGCCGATCCGCGAGGACCTCGCTGCCGGGCGCACCGTGCTCGTCACCGCCCACGGCAACTCGCTGCGCGGGCTGGTCAAGCACCTCGACGGCATCTCCGACGAGGACATCGCGGGTGTGAACATCCCCACCGGTATGCCGCTCGTCTACGACCTCGGCGAGGACTTCATTCCGACCGGGCCGGCCGAGTACCTCGACCCCGAGGCGGCCGCAGCCGAGGCCGCCAAGGTGGCCAACCAAGGCAAGTAGGCCGGACACGAGAGGGGCCCGCCGACATCGCGTCGGCGGGCCCCTCTCGTGCGGATCAGGTGATCACTCCCGCTCCGACTCCTCCGGGAGCTCGATGGCCCCGGCCTCGCCCGTCACGAGGAAGACGACGCGGCGAGCCACGGTGACCGCGTGGTCGCCGAAGCGCTCGTAGTAGCGGCTGAGGAGGGCGACGTCGACAGCGCTCGTCGTGCCGTGCTGCCAGGCCCCCTCCGCGAGGAGGGTGAACATGTCGCGGTGCAGCTCGTCGAGCTCGTCGTCGATCTGCTCGACGGTCTGGGCCTCGTCGATGTCCTGGCTGATGATGATCGAGCCCACCTGCTGGACGATGGTCTCGCCGATGGCGCCCATCCGCCGGAAGGTCGCGTGCAGCTCCTCGGGGACGGCCTGCTCCGGGTAGCGCAGGCGCGCGACCTGGGCGACGTGGCGGGCGAGGTCCCCCATGCGCTCGAGGTCACCGGACATGCGCATCGAGGCCACGACCGTGCGCAGGTCGCTCGCGACCGGTGACTGGCGGGCGAGCAGGTCGATCGAGCGGGCATCGAGGTCGTTGCGCCGGGCGTCGATGGCCTTGTCGCCCTCGATGACCCGGTCGGCCAGCTGCACATCGGCCTCGAGCAGTGCCGTCGTGGCCTGGCTGATCGCGGTGGCGACGAGCTCCGAGAGAGAGACCAGATCGGTCGCGACCTGCTCGAGCTCGTCGTGGAAAACCTGACGCATTGCGCCCCCTTCGGTGATGATCGGGCCGGTGCCCGCGCACAGTCAATGTGGTCCCCGTGAACGCGTTGCAGCGCGCAGGTGAACAACACGGACGTCCGTGTTGTGGCGGCCGACCTGGTGCCAGCATGCCTCATGAGAGAAGTACTCTCGATGACGTGGAGCCAACGACCGCGGCAATTCTGGGTGGCCTGGCCGGCCTGCTCATCGGGTTTCTCGTGTGGGCCGCGATCACCATGAGCGACCGCGAGCGAGCGAGCGAGCCCGAGCCGGAGCCCGACGTGCCGCGCGGTGTCGGGGACGTCCTGGCCGTGCTGCGATCCTCCGGCGTCGTCCTCGACCTCGACAACCACGTGGTCACGACCTCCCCGGCCGCGGTGACCTACGGTCTCGTGCGCAATCAACGCCTGGTCCATCCGGAGATCCGCACGATGGTCGAGAGGGTCGCCCGGGACGGCGTGATCCGTGAGTCCTCGCTCGAGCTGGCCCGTCAGGGTCTGAGCTCGACCGTCTACGTGTCCGCGCGGGTCGCCCCGCTCGGCGCGCGCCACCTCCTCCTGCTCGTCGAGGACCAGACGCAGGGGCGCCGCGTCGAGGAGACCCGCCGCGACTTCGTCGCGAACGTCAGCCACGAGCTCAAGACCCCCGTCGGGGGGATCTCACTGCTCGCCGAGGCGGTCCTGGACGCCAAGGACGACCCCGAGGCGGTCTCCCGTTTCGCCCGCCGCATGCAGAGCGAGTCGGTCCGGCTCGGCAGCCTGATCAAGGAGATCGTCGAGCTCTCGCGACTCCAGGGCACCCCGGTGCTGCAGGACCCGCAGCTCGTCGACGTCGAGGACGTCGTCCAGCACGCGCTCGAGCGCGTGCACATCGAGGCCGAGGCGAAGGAGATCACCCTGACCGACAAGGTCTCCGACGAGCTGTACGTGCGCGGTGACGAGGACATGCTCGTCACCGCCGTGCGCAATCTCGTGGGCAATGCCATCGCCTACTCCGACGGTGGCACCTCGGTGGGCGTCGGCGCCCGGCTCCACGAGGGGACCGTCGAGATCGCCGTGACCGACCAGGGGTCCGGCGTGCCGGAGGCCGAGCAGGCCCGGATCTTCGAGCGCTTCTACCGTATGGACGCCGCCCGCTCGCGCGCCACCGGCGGCACTGGACTCGGTCTGTCGATCGTCAAGCACATCTGCGCCAACCACGGTGGCGACGTGCAGGTGTGGAGCGACGGCGCGCACGGCTCCACCTTCACCATTCGCCTTCCCGTCGCAGCAGAGTCGCTCGATGACAAACTGACCCCGACAACCACCACAAAGGAGACCCGCTGATGACACGCATCCTCGTGGTCGAGGACGAGGTGTCCTTCTCGGACCCCCTGTCGTACCTCCTCGAGAAGGAGGGATATGACGTCGAGGTCGCCGAGAACGGCCCCGATGCCATCACCGCCTTCGACGGGGAGGGCGCCGACCTGGTCCTGCTCGACCTCATGCTCCCCGGCCTGTCCGGCATCGATGTCTGCCGGGCGATCCGGCAGCGCTCGAATGTCCCGGTCATCATGCTCACGGCCAAGGACGGCGAGATCGACAAGGTCGTCGGGCTGGAGATCGGTGCCGACGACTACGTGACCAAGCCCTACAGCTCCCGTGAGCTGCTCGCGCGGATCAAGGCCGTGCTGCGCCGCAACAACGAGCCGGAGGAGCTGGTGCCGGCGACGGTCGAGGGTGGTCCGGTGCGCATGGACGTCGACCGGCACGTTGTCGCCGTCGGGGGCACCCAGGTCCAGCTGCCGCTCAAGGAGTTCGAGCTGCTCGAGATGCTGCTGCGCAATGTCGGCCGCGTGCTCACGCGGGTCCAGCTCATCGACCGGGTGTGGGGCAGCGACTACGTCGGCGACACCAAGACGCTCGACGTGCACATCAAGCGCCTGCGGGCCAAGGTCGAGTCCGACCCCGCCAAACCGGTGCACATCGTCACGGTCCGCGGACTCGGCTACAAGTTCGAGGCCTTGCTGCGGCCGGCGGTGATAGTGTAGGAGACCTTCGTGCAGGTGGAGTTCTCCACGGCACCGGTGACAGTACGGTAGAGCGTCGTGGAGGGAA
>JBQGNO010000016.1:6126-27314 GCA_052087725.1 Janibacter sp.
CATCGTCCCGGCCGGCCCCCTTCGAGGCTCCTTCGTCGCACCTCAGGGCGGCGCCTTCGTGTGGTGCGGGAGGAGAGTCAGTGACCCTCGGACTCGCCGCCCTCGGCGGAGCTCGGGCTCGGCGGCGGCGTGTAGCCCTTGGGCGCGTACTCCTCGTAGTAGCCGGTTGGGGCGACGACCGGCACGTCCACGGGCACGCTCTGCCCGTCGACCTCGACCTCGACGCTCGTCATGTCCCCCGCGCCGTCCTTGACCTTCTTCAGGGTGAGGTTCTCGTCCCCGAGCGTGACCAGCGAGTGCGGGGCGACCGAGGTCGAGGCCTTGCTGCTGCCGGCGGTGATCGTGAAGGTGACCTTCGAGCCGGTGGTGTTCTCCACGGCACCGGTGACGGTGGCGGCGCCACCCTTCGCGCCTCCGACGAGCGCGACATTGTCCACGGTGACGCCATCCAGACCCTCGACGGCGACGCCATCGGCGATGGACTGCGTCTCGGCGGTCTGGAAGGGGGAGTTGACCGAGCAGCCGGCGGTGCCGGCAGCCAGGACGACGGCCACTGCGAGGGCCCGGCCACGGGTGCGGAGATTCTGCTTCACGCCGCACATCGTACCGGGGGCGCGGTCCGAAGTGGATCCGGGTCATCGCTCGTCCGAAGGGCGTCCCGAGTCCTGCACTCTCGCACGCGCGAGGGCATTCTCGTGGGCGACCTCGCCTGTGCGACCCACGACACGCCGTGATATTCTGAAGGTCGCGAAAGGGGAAATCTCCACATGGTTTTCAAGGTCGGCGAGACGGTCGTGTACCCCCACCACGGGGCTGCTCTGATCGAAGAGATCAAGTTCCGAAAGATCAAGGGTGAGGACAAGCAGTACCTCAAGCTCAAGGTGGCACAGGGTGACCTGACCATCGAGGTGCCCGCCGAGAACTGCGACCTCGTGGGTGTCCGCGATGTCGTGGGCAAGGAGGGCCTGGATCGGGTCTTCGAGGTGCTGCGGCTGCCGCACGCCGAGGAGCCGACCAACTGGTCCCGCCGGTACAAGGCCAACCTCGAGAAGCTGGCCTCCGGTGACGTCATCAAGGTGGCCGAGGTCGTGCGCGACCTGTGGCGCCGCGAGAAGGACCGCGGCCTCTCCGCGGGGGAGAAGCGGATGCTCGCCAAGGCGCGGCAGATCCTCGTCTCCGAGCTGGCTCTCGCGGAGAAGACCGACGAGGACAAGGCCGAGGTCATCCTCGACGAGGTCCTGGCTTCCTGAAGGCAGCATCCTGACCCACACACAGCACGACGACGACGCCCACACCGATCGCGGTGTGGGCGTCGTCGTCGTGGCAGCCGGGTCCGGTACCCGGCTGGGGGCGGACCGGCCCAAGGCCTTCGTCGACCTCGCCGGCGTGACACTGCTCGAGCATGCGCTGCGGGGGGTGCTCGCCGCTGGCCCCGACGAGATCGTCGTCGTCGTCCCCCAGGCGCTCGTGGCCGAGGCCCGCGGCATCGCCGAGCCGCTTGTTGCGACCGGGTCGCCGCTCCTCGCCGTCGTGCCGGGGGGCGCCGAACGCACCGACTCCGTCGCCGCCGGACTGGCTGCCCTGTCCGCGTCCGTCGGTCTCGTCCTCGTCCATGACGCCGCTCGGTGCCTGACCCCGGTCACCGTCTTCGAGCGGGTGCTGTCCGCGCTCTCCCGGGGGGCCGAGGGAGCCATCCCGGGCGTCCCCGTCGTCGACACCATCAAGGTCGTCGACGAGGACGGACGCATCACCGACACCCCGTCGCGGGCCGCCCTGCGGGCCGTGCAGACCCCGCAGGGCTTCGACCGCGAGGTGCTCACCGCCGCCCACGCGTCCGGGGTGACCGCCACGGACGATGCCGCGCTCGTCGAGGCGCTGGGTCACCCCGTGGTCGTCGTCGACGGGGACGAGCGGGCGCTGAAGATCACCACGCGGGAGGACCTCACCCGGGCGGAGCGCCTGCTCTCGTGCGACTGAGCTCCTGCCGGACCGCCAGGGCTGCCGCCCGGCCGGCGCGGTTGCCGCCGATGGTGCTCGCCGAGGGGCCGTAGCCCACGAGCTGGATCCGTGGGTCGCGCGCGCTCGTGACCGAGGTCTGCACGTCACGACCACCGGGCAGCAGGGCGATCCCGCCCGCGGGACTGCGCAGGCCGAGGGGCGCGAGGTGGCGCACGGCGGGGCGAAATCCCGTGGCCCACAGGATCGCGTCGACCTCCTCGGAGCTCCCGTCAGCCCACCGGACCCCGGTGCGCTCCAGGCGCTCGAACATCGGTCGGCGGCGCTCGTAGACACCGGTCCTCGCCGCCGCCATCTCCTGGGGGCGCAGGCGCAGCCCGGTCACGGAGACGACGCTCGCCGGAGGCCGGCCCTCGCGGACCCGCTGCTCGACGAGCTCGATCGCCTCCCGGCCCGAGAAGCCCCCTTCGCTCCACACCGGCTCGCGCCGTGTCACCCACTGCACATCGGCGATGGGGGCGATCTCGCCGATGAACTGGATGGCCGAGGCGCCTCCGCCGACGACGAGCACACGCATCCCGCGGAAGTGCTCGCGGCCGGGATAGGCGACGGTGTGCCACTGCTCGCCGGCGAAGTCGCGCTGCCCCGGGTAGGTCGGGACGAAGGGGTGGGTCCACGTGCCGGTGGCGTTGACGATCGTGTGCGTCCGCCAGCTGCGCCCGCCGGCACGCACGACGAGGATCCCGTCGTCATCGCTCACGCCGTCGACGCGGACCGGCCGCAGGACGGGGAGCTCGTGGGTCTGCTCGTACTCGTCGAACCACTCGGCGATGACCTCGTTGGCGCGCCCGTCGGAGCCGCCCGGCGCGGGGGCGTCCGGCAGGTCGGCAACGCCGTGCACGTCGTCCATGGACAGCGAGTCCCACCGGTGCTGCCACGCGCCGCCGGCACGGTCGTTGGCGTCGAGGACGACGTGGTCGATGCCGAGGCGGCGCAGGTGGAAGGAGGCCGACAGGCCTCCCTGCCCTGCGCCGATGACGACGGACTCATGGGTGTGCACGCCTCGTCCAACGCCCGGGGGAGCGTCTCCCATCCCGGTGGGAGACTGCCCCCATGACTGTGCTGCCGCGGACCGGGATCGGTGTCGACGTCCATGCCTTCGGGGCGCCCGACTCGGGGCGCCAGCTCTGGGTCGGAGGGCTGCTGTGGCCGGGAGAGGTCGGCCTCGAGGGTCACTCCGATGCCGACGTCGCCTGTCACGCCGCGTGCGATGCGCTCTTCTCCGCGGCCGGGATCGGCGACCTCGGCGCCCATTTCGGGACGGGGCGGCCGGAGTTCGCCGGTGCGTCCGGGGCGACGTTGCTCACCGAGGCGGCGCGCCTGGTGCGGGAGGCCGGCTTCGAGATCGGCAACATCTCGGTGCAGGTCATCGGCAATCGGCCCAAGATCGGCACCCGGCGCGAGGAGGCCAGGGCGGCCATGTCCGCCGCGTGCGGTGCCCCGGTGAGCGTCAGCGGCACGACGACCGACGGGCTCGGCCTCACCGGTCGTGGCGAGGGTGCGGCCGCCATCGCGACCGCGCTCGTGGTCGAGGGGTAGGAGCTCGACTCTCCACGCTGGCTGTCGCTGGCTGAGGTGCGAGGAGCGCCAGCGACAAGCCTCGAAGCCACCTGGGCCGAACCGCGGAAGTCACCGTGGTTTCGAGGCTCGAGCCGCAGACGGCTCTCGCACCTCAACCAGCGCCATGGGTGGCCGTCGGGTCAGAGCATCGCGGCGAAGGTGGTGAGGACCGGGCGCCAGGCAGCGTCGACGGCGGGCTGGGCCGCCTCGATCGAGGCGAGCACAGCGGGGGCGTCGAGGTCGGCCATCTGGGGCGAGTCCGAGTCGGTCTCCGCCCAGCGCGTGACGATCGACCGATCCGCCTCCGGGTGCCCCTGCACGCCCCAGACCGTCGGGGCGAGCCGCGCGAGGAGCAGGTCCCCGCGCTCATTGGTCGCGAGAGGCGTTGCCGCAGAGGGCAGTCGGGTGACGATGTCGTCATTCCACTGCACCACGGGCGCGCCGGCGGTGGACCCGAGCACCTCGTCGTCGGCGAGCGTCGGGCCGGGGTCCACGGTGAACATGCCGACAGTGCGCCCGGCCGGACTGGAGCCGACGTCCCCACCGAGGGCGACTGTCGCCAGCTGGTGGCCCAGGCAGATCCCGAAGGTGGGCACCGCCCCCTTCGCCGCGGCGCGGATCAGCTCACGGACCTCCGGGAGCCAGGGCGCCACCTCGTCGTCCCGGCAGCCCATCTCGCCGCCGAGGACGAGCAGCCCGTCATGGGCGGACAGGTCCCGCGGGAGCGCATCACCGGCATGGGGCCGACGCACGTCGAGCTCGACCCCCGCATCGGTGAGCCACCCCGCCACCCGGCCCGGCGGGCAGGTCTGTTGGTGCTGGACGACGAGCAGGGACGAGGCCATGACCCGACCCTATGCCGGCCACTCCTCGACCCACCGCTGAGAGGCACCCCGCGGGTGGGGCACGATGGGGACAAACGCACCGGGGCGCGCTGCCCCACCATCGAAGGGAGTCGCGTCGTGTCGCAGACCGTCAAGGCAGTCATCGCTCGCTCGAAGGGAGCAGATGTCGAGCTCGTCGACATCGTCGTCCCGGACCCCGGCCCGGGAGAGGCCGTCGTCACGGTCCAGTCCTGCGGGGTGTGCCACACCGACCTGGCCTACCGCGACGGCGGGATCAACGACGAGTACCCCTTCCTCCTCGGGCACGAGGCCGCCGGCACGGTCGAGGCCGTCGGTGAGGGCGTCACGGATGTCGCTCCCGGTGACTTCGTCATCCTCAACTGGCGCGCCGTGTGCGGCCGGTGCCGCGCCTGCCTCAAGGGCCAGCCGAAGTACTGCTTCGACACGCACAACGCGAGCCAGGCGATGACGCTCGAGGACGGCACGGAGCTCAGCCCCGCGCTGGGCATCGGCGCCTTCGCCGAGAAGACGCTCGTCGCCGCCGGCCAGTGCACCAAGGTCGACCCCTCCGCGGACGCCGCTGCTGTCGGCCTCCTCGGCTGCGGTGTCATGGCCGGCTACGGCGCGGCCGTCAACACCGGCGAGGTCACCCGGGGCGAGTCGATCGCCGTCATCGGCTGCGGTGGCGTCGGTGACGCGGCCATCGCCGGCGCCCACATCGCCGGGGCGACGACGATCATCGCCGTCGACCGCGACGCCCGGAAGCTCGAGACCGCCCAGGGCTTCGGCGCGACCCACACGGTCGACGCGAGCAGCGAGGACACCGTCGAGCGCATCCGTGAGCTCACCGGTGGCTTCGGCGCCGATGTCGTCGTCGAGGCGGTCGGCCTGCCCGAGACCTACGAGCAGGCCTTCTACGCGCGCGACCTCGCCGGGCGGCTCGTCCTCGTCGGCGTCCCGACCCCGGACAAGGAGGTCACCCTGCCGCTGATCGAGATCTTCGGTCGGGGCGGCTCGCTGAAGTCGAGCTGGTACGGCGACTGCCTGCCCAGCCGCGACTTCCCGATGCTCGTCGATCTCTACCAGCAGGGGCGCTTCGACCTCGACGCCTTCGTCACCGAGCGCATCGGCCTGGGCGACGTCGAGTCGGCCTTCACCAAGATGCACTCCGGGGACGTCCTCCGCTCAGTGGTGGTCCTGTGACCGCGCGCATCGACACGGTCATCACCTCCGGCGCCTTCGAGCTCGACGGTGGCTCGTGGGAGGTCGACAACAACGTGTGGGTCGTCGGTGACGAGGGTGAGTGCATCGTCCTCGACGCCGGGCACGAGGCCGCGCCGATCCTCGAGGCCGTCGGCGACCGGACCCTCCTCGCCGTCGTGTGCACCCACGCGCACAACGACCACGTCAACGCCGCCGCCGAGGTCGCCGACGCCAAGGGGGCCCCGATCTGGGTGCACCCCGACGAGTCGCCACTGTGGCAGATGACCTACCCGGACCGCGCCCCCGACGGGGCGCTCGCCCACGGCCAGGTCATCACGGTCGCCGGCACCGACCTCACGGTGCTGCACACGCCGGGGCATGCCCCGGGCGCCTGCTGCCTGCACGCGCCCGAGCTCGGCGTCGTCTTCGCCGGCGACACCCTCTTCAACGGCGGGCCGGGCGCGACGGGGCGCTCCTACTCGGACTACCCGACGATCGTCGAGTCGATCACCGAGAAGCTCCTCACCCTCCCGCCGGAGACGCGTGTGCTCACCGGGCACGGCCCCGAGACCACCATCGGTGCGGAGGCATCCCGCCGGCAGGAGTGGCCGGACCCGAGCTGACCACGGCCGGCGCCGTCGCCCGGGTGGCGACGGCGGCGGTCCGCTCGTGCGGGGCTCGATGAGGTGCCACACCCCCTTCGTCCCGGGGCCCTCGACCGGATCCGGGGCGCACGATGGGGGCGCAGGGTCGGCTGCCGGTTAGCCTTGACGGGTGACCCTGCAGCTCTTCGACACCGCCACGCGCACCCAGCGCGACTTCACCCCCGTGACCCCCGGCCGGGTGGGGATGTACATCTGTGGGCTGACGACGCAGGGCGCCCCGCACATCGGCCACCTGCGCTTCGCCGTGGCCTTCGACGTGCTGCGGCGCTGGCTCGCGCGCGGGCACGGCTACGACGTCACCCTCGTGCGCAATGTCACCGACATCGACGACAAGATCCTGCGCAAGGCCGAGGAGTCCGGCGAGGACTGGTTCGCCCTGAGCTACCGCAACGAGCGTTACACCTCCGAGGCGCTCGAGCTGCTCGGCGTGCTCCCCGCGACCTACGAGCCGCGCGCCACCGGGCACATCACCGAGATGATCTCCCTCGTCGACACCCTCGTCGAGCGGGGCCACGCCTACGCGGCGCAGGACGGCAGCGGCGACGTCTACTTCGACGTCAGGAGCTGGGCCCACTACGGCGAGCTGAGCAACCAGGGCCTCGACGACATGGTCGCCGCCGACGACGCGGACCCGCGCGGCAAGCGCGATCCCCGGGACTTCGCCCTGTGGAAGGGGCGCAAGAGCGAGGAGCCGGCCACAGCCAACTGGCCGACCCCCTACGGGGAGGGCCGTCCGGGCTGGCACCTCGAGTGCTCGGCCATGGCCCGCAAGTACCTCGGCGACCACTTCGACATCCACGGCGGCGGCATCGACCTGCGCTTCCCCCACCACGAGAACGAGCAGGCCCAGTCCCGGGCCGCCGGCCTCGACTTCACCAACTTCTGGCTGCACAACGGCTGGGTGACGGTGAAGGGGGAGAAGATGGGCAAGTCGCTCGGCAATGCCCTCGAGGTCCAGCAGCTGGTGCAGGACCACGACCCGCTCACCGTCCGGTACTTCCTCACCGCGGCGCACTACCGCTCGATGATCGAGTACCACCCCGGATCCCTCGACGAGGCGGGCTCCGCCGTCGAACGCATCGAGGGCTTCCTGCGCCGGGCGCTCCCCGGCCAGCCGGTGGTCGAGGCCGACCCGCACGTCGAGCTGCCCGAGGACTTCGCCGCGTCGATGGACGACGACCTCGGGGTGGCCGGGGCTCTCGCCGTGATCCACGAGACCGTCCGCGAGGGCAACACCGCGCTGGACGAAGGGGGCCGGGCCGAGGCGGCGGAGATCGCCGCCACCGTCATCGCCATGACCGATGTCCTCGGGCTCAACCCGCTGTCCGCCACCTGGGGTGGCGCCGGGGGCAGCCGTGAGGGCGAGCTGCACGATGCCCTCGATGCGCTGGTGCAGATGCAGGTGGAGGCGCGCGCCCAGGCGCGCTCCGCCCGTGACTTCGAAACCGCAGACCGGATCCGCGACGAGCTCGTGGCCGCCGGCATCACACTCGAGGACACCCCGGGCGGCGCCCGGTGGACCCTCACCAGGAAGGACCACTGATGGCCGGCAACAGCCAGCGTCGCGGAGCGGTGCGCCGCACCGGATCGAAGAAGGGGGCCCAGGTCGGCTCCGGCGGTCAGCGCCGTCAGGGTCTCGAGGGCAAGGGGCCGACGCCCAAGGCCCACGAGCGCCCCAACCACAAGAAGTACAAGAGCGACAAGCCCGCCGACAAGCGCAGCCAAGGGCGGCCGGTGCAGCGCAAGAAGACCGCCTCGACCGAGGTCGTCGCGGGCCGCAACTCCGTCCTCGAGGCGCTGCGCACCCAGGTGCCGGTGTCGACGATGTACGTCGCCAGCCGGATCGACGCCGATGACCGGATCCGGGAGGCGGTGCAGATCGCCACCAGCGCCGGGATCCCGACCCTCGAGGCCCCGCGCACCGAGCTCGACCGGCTCACCGACGGCGCCGTGCACCAGGGGATCGCGGTCCAGGTCCCGCCCTACGACTACGCGCACCCGAAGGACCTCATCGACTCCTCGCGGCCGGGGACGCCGCTCATCGTCGCGCTCGACTCGATCACCGACCCGCGCAATCTCGGCGCGATCGTGCGCTCGACGGCCACCTTCGGTGGCCACGGAGTCGTCGTCCCGCAGCGACGCAGCGCCGGCATGACGGCCTCGGCGTGGAAGACCTCCGCCGGAGCCGCCGCACGGTTGCCGGTCGCGCAGGCCGCCAACCTCACCCGTGCCCTCGAGGACTACCGCAAGGAAGGCTTCTTCGTCGTCGGCCTCGACATGGAGGGCGATGTCCAGCTGCCCGGTCTCGAGCTGGCGACCTCGCCGCTCGTGGTCGTCATCGGCTCGGAGGGCAAGGGCCTCTCCCGCCTCGTGCGCGAGACCTGCGACCAGATCGTCTCGATCCCGATGAGCAGCGACGTCGAGTCGCTCAACGCCGGCCTCGCGGCCGGCGTGACGCTCTACGAGATCGCCCGCGTGCGCGCCTCCTGATCCTCCCTGCTATCAAGGGGTCATGAGCGACCCGCCGCCCTACGGCCACCAGCCTCCCTACGGCCACCAGCCTCCCCACGGTCACCAGCCGGGCTACCCGCCCACGGGGGGATCCCCGCAGCAGCAGATGCTGACGAAGCCACCGCAGTCGATCCGGATCGCCCAGGTCGCCATGGTGATCGGTGCGGTCCTCTCGCTCATCACGGTCCCTCTGGCCACGCTGGTCCAGTGGGATGAGATCAAGGCCAACCTGAGGGCGACCCTGATCGAGGACGGGACCTACGAGCCCGGGATGGTCGACACGGTCATGGGGATCATGGTCGTCGTGCTCGTGGGCATCGGGCTCGTCCTGGCCATCGTCTGGGGGCTCCTGGCCTGGCTCGCCGGCCGGGGCGCCGAGTGGTCGAGGATCGTGGGGTCGACGCTCTTCGGTCTCTATGCCCTGCTGGCGGTGTGCACGCTGATCAGCGTGCCCGACCTGTGGTCGCTCGCGAGCACCTGCGCCCTCCTCCTGTGCGGCCTCGTGGCGACGGTCTTCCTCTGGATGAGGGACGCGACGGTCTGGTTCAGGCAGCCGCGCGGCTGAGGCGGAGACGACGAAGGGGCCGGGAGCGCAACGCTCCCGGCCCCTTCGCGCTGTCTCAGGACTGGTCGGTGTGGACCACGTGGGTCTTGCCGACGATGTCCGCGAGGGTGCGGTCGTCGTCGTCGATGAGCATCCAGATCCAGGAGATGATCCCGGCGAACTGGTGGACCAGCTCGCGCAGGACGGCCGGGCCGAGCTGCGGGTTGCCGCCGGTCTCGGCGTCGATGACCTTGAGGCCGTTGATCTTCTTGCCGATGCTCTGGCCGCTCTTGGTCACCCGCCACACGCGGTTCCAGAAGGCGACCGCGAGGCTGATGAAGAAGGTCAGCAGGATGAGGAGTACCCCGATGACGACCATGGCGTCGGATCCTGAACCGAGCACCTCGCAGTCACTGGTGTAGGGATAGGAGCCGCACTCGTAGGTGTCGGGCATGCCGGCGATGATGAGCACGAGGCCGAGGACCAGCGGGATGAAGGCCGCGGCGAAGCTGATCGCGGCGTCGACGATCCCGGGCAGGACGCGCTCGGAGAACTCCGCCGTGCGCCCGTAGCGCTGCTCCACCCAGGCCTTGGAGCCGGGTTTGTTGGGGTCGCTGACGCCGGCGCCGGGGTACGGCGGACTGCCCGGAGCGCCCGGCCCACCGCCCTGGGGCGGCATCGGCTGTCCGGATCCGTACGGCGGGGGCGCGGGGGCGCCCTGCGGGGCCAGCGGGTTCCCGGCCGGTGGCTGGCCGGTCGGCGGTGTGCCTGCCGGTGGGGTGGTGCCGGGAGCTTCGTGGTTCGAAGCGTCCCCCTGCGTCGGTTCCGTCATTCCATCTCCTTGTCGACGACGGGCAGCAGCTGGGTGTCCGTCCCCAGCACGGACTGCTCGTCGGGCTTGCCCGGCAGGACCTCACGCAGGTACTCCGCGAGCGCGTCCTCGATGGGGACATCGTGCCCCACCTTCTCCGCCATGTACCACCGGTGCTCGAGGATCTCGTGGAAGATCTCCGCCGGCTCCAGCTTCGCCCGCAGCTCCCGCGGGACGGCCCGCGTCGTGGGTTCGTAGACGCGGGTCAGCCAGTCGTGGGCGACGAGCTCCTCGTCGTCGCCCTGGCGGTCCATCGCCGCGCGGTAGGAGTCGAGGTCGTTGAGCAGGCGGCGGGCCTGGTTGTTCTCGACGTCCAGCCCGGTCAGGCGCAGCAGCCGGCGGCAGTGGTGCCCGGCGTCGACCACCTTCGGCTGGATGCGTAGGTGGGTGCCGTCGAGGTCGGTGGTGATCGCCAGCTCGTCGACGTCGAAGCCGAGGGTGTTGAGCCGCCGGATGCGCTCGTCCACGCGCCACCGCTCGCCGACGCCGAACCACTCGTCGCCGGTGAGCTCCTGCCACAGGCCGCGGTAGCGCTCGATGATCTCGTGGGAGACGTCGATCGGGTCCAGCCCCTCGGGGAGGTGGCCGGCGGCGGCGAGGTCCATCAGCTCGCCGGCGATGTTGACCTGGGCGAGGTCGAGGTCGTGCTCACGCTGACCGTCGCTCAGCGTGTCGTGGAGCTCGCTGGTCTCGGCGTCGACGAGGTAGGCGGAGAAGGCACCGGCAGCCCGGCGGAAGAGGGCGTTCGACAGCGAGACGTCACCCCAGAAGAAGCCGACGAGGTGCAGCCGCACGATGAGTACGGCGAGCGCGTCGGCGAGGCGGTTCGCCGTGTCGGGGCGCAGCTGCTGGCTGAAGAGCGCGCGGTAGGGGAGGGAGAACTGCAGGTGCCGGGTGACGAGGCAGGCATCGAGGGGCCGACCGTGGGGGTCGGTGCGCCCGGAGACGACGGCCAGGGGGACGACGCAGGGCTCGTCGAGACGCCGCAGCGAGCGCAGATGGTCGTACTCGGCGCGGGCGAGATCGGCCGTGATCTCCTTGACGGCGACGATCCCGCCGGAGAGCCGGGCGAAGCGCACCACGTGCCGGGAGATGCCGCGGGGCAGGGCCGCGAGCAGCTCCGTGGGCCACTCCTCCAGAGGGGTCGACCACGGGAGATCGAGCAGTGCCGGGTCGGGGCGTGCGGCGGAGATGTCCAGCGGCACGGGTCCTCCCTTCGCGGGTCGGGGCCGACCCATCTCCGCCAGTGTGGCGCAGTCCGGGCCGCTCGGGTGTCCTGGCTTCGAGGCTCCTTCGTCGCGCCTCAGCCGGCGTCCCGACCGGCGTGGGTCAGTCGCGGCGGGCAGCGGCCAGCGCGGCGAGGACGGCCGGCACGACAGTGCAGTCCTCGATCCGAGCCCGGGCAGCGGTCTCGCCGTCACCGACCTTGATCCCCAGGTCGTGGTCGCCGAGGACGGCGAAGACGTGCTCATCGGTGACGTCGTCGCCGAGATAGGCGATCGCGTTGACACCGAGCTCGTCGGCGAGGGCCCGCAGGGCGGTGCCCTTGTCGGCGCGCACCACGCTCAGCTCGTGCACGCCCTTGCCGCTGAGCAGGGTCACCCCGTCGGCGGCTGCCGCCTCTGCGGCGATGTCCGCCGCGCAGACCAGGGCGTCATCCGGGAGGCCGCGCGTATGCAGGACGACGGCCGTGGGCTTGTGCTCCAGCCGGATCCGTGGATCACGGGTCGCGACCGCGGACTCGACACCGGCACGCAGCGCGGACAGCCGGGCGGAGGTCTCGGGCGTCGTCGGGCCGGAGTCGGCTCGGCTCGTCTCGGCGCCGTGGCTGCCGATGAGCGTGGTGGCCGACCCGCCGAGCCCGGTCAGTCCGGTGAGGGTTGCCAGGTCGCGGCCCGACACGACGGCGGTCCACGTGCCCGGGGCGCTCGCGAGCTCGGAGAGGGACTCCACGGTGCCGGTCTGGGGGCGGGCCGCCATCGGGTCGAGGACGAAGGGGGCGAGGACCCCGTCGAAGTCACTCGCCACGAGCAGGCGGGGAGCCTGCGCCAGCTCGGCGATGGCCTCCTGCAGCTCCGGCGGCACCTAGGCCCCCTTCGTCGCGGGTCGCGGCGGACGCTCCGGCGCCATCTCGAGGTTGGTGAGGAAGCTGTCCGCCCACTTCTGCACGTCGTTGTCGGCGACCCGACGCCGCAGCGCGCGCATGTAGCGGCGCTTCTCGCGGTCGTCGAGGGACATGACGCGGAGCATGACCTGCTTCAGCCCCTCGATGTCGTGCGGGTTGCAGACGAAGGCCTGCTTCAGCTCGTGCCAGGAACCGGTGAACTCGCTGAGCACGAGCGCGCCGCCCGTGTCGTGGCGGCAGGTGACGTACTCCTTGGCGACGAGGTTCATGCCGTCACGCAGGGGGGTCACGAGCATGATGTCGGCGGCCTGGAAGAGCGCGGCCATCTCCTCACGGGGGTAGCTGCGGTGGAGGTAGTGCACGGCCGGTGCACCGATCGCGGAGTACGTGCCGTTGATCCGGCCGACGGTCGTCTCGATCTCGGTGCGCAGGTGCTTGTAGGCCTCGACGCGCTCGCGGCTCGGGGTGGCCACCTGGACGAGGGTGACGGCGGGGGAGGAGATCGACCCGTCGGCGAGCAGCTCCTCGTAGGCCTTGAGCCGGTGCCGGATGCCCTTGGTGTAGTCGAGCCGGTCGACGCCAAGCATGACGATCTCCGGGTTGCCGAGCGAGGCCCGGATCTGCTCGGCCCGTCGCCGGACCGGCTTCGTCCTCGCGAGCTCCTCGAGGCCGTGGTAGTCCACGCTGATCGGGACGGCGGAGGCGCGCACCTGCCGGGTGTGGCCGTCGGCGTCCTCGGTGGCGACGAGGTCCCCCTTCGTCATGCGGCCGTCGAGCTGGCGGCAGGCGCGCAGGAAGTTTTGTGCATCGGGGGTGCGCTGGAAACCGAGGTAGTCGGCGCCGAGGAGGCCCTCGAGGATCCGCCGGCGCCACGGCAGCTGGGCGAAGAGCTCCACCGGGGGGAAGGGGATGTGGTTGAACCAGCCGATGCGCACGTCGGGGCGCAGGGCGCGCACCATGGCGGGGACGAGCTGGAGCTGGTAGTCGTGGATCCACACCTTGGCGCCCTCGGCCGCCACCTCGCAGACCGCCTCGGCGAAGCGGGCATTGACCCGCTCGTAGTCCTGCCACCACTCCCGGTGGAAGTGCGCTGGGACGATGACGTCGTGGTAGATCGGCCAGAGGGTGTCGTTGCTGAAGCCCTCGTAGTGGGTCTCGCGCTCCTGCTCGGAGAGCGGGACGGGGTGCAGCCACATCCCCGACTCCTCGAAGGGCTCCGGGGCCGTGCCGGTCTCGCCGGCCCATCCCACCCACGCGCCCTCACGGCCGCGCATGACGGAGTCCATCGCGGTGACGAGCCCACCGGGGGAGCGGTGCCACGTGGAGCTGCCGTCCGGCGCGACCACCCGGTCGACGGGGAGACGGTTGGCGGCAATGACGAGGTCGAACGTGCGGGTGGCCGGCACGGTGGAGCACCTCCTGGGGTCGATGGGGCCCACTCTATGTACCCGACGGCCTTCCGCTGACGCCTCCGGCCCACTACCGTCGATGCATGAAGATCTCCGATGTCTTGCGCAGCAAGGGCAGTGAGGTCGTCACGGCCGCCCCCGACGACACCGTGTCCGATCTCCTCTCCCTCCTGGCCGAGCACGGCATCGGTGCCGTGGTCGTCTCCACCGGGGACGGGTCCGTCGACGGGATCGTCTCCGAGCGTGACGTCGTGCGGCACCTCCAGCGCACCGGCACGACCATCCTCGAGGGCCCGGTCAGCGCGATCATGACCGCTGACGTGCACACGTGCAGCGGCGAGGACGAGGTGAGTGACCTCGAGTCCCGCATGACCGAGCGCCGGATCCGACACGTCCCGGTCGTCGACGAGGGGCGGCTCATCGCGATCGTCAGCATCGGCGATGTCGTCAAGCACCGCATCCGTGATCTCGCCGCCGAGCGCGACCATCTCGAGGCCTACATCACGCAGTAGCACGGCCGGCACAGGGCGCGCTCAGCGCGCGCTCCACAAACCCACATGGTCGGCCTTCTAGTCTGGTGGGCATGACGACACAGGTGCTCGGCGCGGAACCGCCCCCCGAGGGGCGCGGGGAGGGGTCATCGGTGTCCGATCTCGAGACCATCGGGCCGTACCGCGTGCTGCAGGAGCTGGGGCAGGGCGGCATGGGTGTCGTCCACCTCGCCCTCGACGAGCGGGGCCGGGCCGTCGCGGTCAAGGTCCTGCGCCCGCACGTGGCGCACGACGAGGACGCCCGGGCCCGGCTGGCCCGCGAGGTCGAGACCCTCGCGCGGGTGCGCTCCGACCGGATCGCGCCGGTCTTCAACGCCGACCTCGACGCCGAGCGGCCCTACATCGTCACCCGGTACGTGCCCGGGCCCAGCCTCGACCAGCGAGTACGTGACGAGGGCCCGCTCGCGCCGCAGGAGCTGCTCTCCCTCGCCCGCGGCCTCGTCGAGGCGCTGCGGGCGATCCACCAGGTCGGGGTGATCCACCGCGACCTCAAGCCGGGCAATGTCCTCATGCTCGACGGCGACCCGGTGGTCATCGACTTCGGCATCGCGCACGTCGCGGAGAGCTCCCGGATGACCATGACCGGCCTGGTCATGGGGACTCCCGGCTACCTGTCCCCGGAGCTGGTCGAAGGGGGTGACGTCACCCCGGCCACCGACTGGTGGGGGTGGGCCGCCACCCTCGTCTTCGCGGCGACGGGGCGTGCCCCCTTCGGCCGTGGCGGGATGGAGGCGGTGCTGGCCCGCGTCTTCCGGGGCGACGCCGACCTGCGCGACGTCGACCCACAGCTGGCACCGCTGCTGCACGCCTGCTTCACGCCCGACGCCTCGCGTCGGCCCGATGCCGACGAGGTCCTCACCGCGCTGGATGCCTGGGCCAACGGCCGTCCGGTGACCGAGGCGCTGCCCCAGCGCACCCGCAGCCTCGAGCAGGACCGCACGAGTGTGCTGCCCGCGGCCGCCCCGGCCGCGGCACCCGTCGAGCCCCCGGCCCCGTGGGGCCAGGGGGACTGGCGCGACCCGCAGCCGCCGCCTCCCGCGCCCGCCCCGGCCCCCCAGCCGGCGCAGAGCTCGTGGCCGGGGGTCGCCGGGGCGAGCCCGGACCGCCCCGGTGATCCACGCATCGGCAAGCCGCGCCGTACCGACGTGCTCGCGGCCGTCCTGGCGGCCTTCGTGGCGCTGATCGCTGCCGTCCCGTGGGTCGGGCTGACCCTCGCGCTGCTGTGGTCCTGGGCAGCGCGCACCGTCGACCGGTCGATGACGAGCACCGTCCGGCGCCGGCACCGGGGTGGGCGTCGCCGCAGCGACGGGGTCGTCGCCGCGGCCGCGAGCCCGTGGCACCTGATCAGCGCAGCCCTCTCGACCGTGGTGGCCGCGCTGCTGCCGATCGCCGTCGGTGCTGCTGGTGTCCTCGCAGCAGCGTTGGCGCAGAGCGGTGTCGACGGTCTCGGAGTCCGGCTCGACTCGCCGATCCCGTTGGCCGCCGGCGGCCTTCTCGCGCTGGCCATCGGGTGGTGGGGTCCGGGAGGGCCCGGCCTGCGTCGCGGTAGCCGCAGCCTCGTCCGGGGTGTCACCGGTCCTGCTGCGCTGCGCCTGGGGCTGCTCGCCGTCCTGCTCGTCTTCGCCGTCGGTGTCCTCGGGGCGCTCGCGGTCGGGGCCCTCGATGTCTCCTGGTGGCCCTCTCTGGAGTCGCCACTGCCGGATCCGGAGCAGCTGCCCGGACGATGACGACTCCTCCACCCCCACCGCGCCCTCGCCCACGTCCGCGGCCACGTCAAGAGCAGAAGCCGCGACGTCGTCCCAGCCTGCGCGGTGACCAGCCGACCGAGACCATCCCGCTTCGGGGTTCGCTGCGCGGCACTCCCTACCGTGACCCCCGTGTCACCCGAGCCGTCGCCGAGGAGCAGGCGGCTGCCACCGCCCTGGACCTCGCACTGCGCGTGGCCGAGCTGATGCTCCGCTGCGGCTCCGGTGCCAGCGGCGTCGAGACGGCGACCATCGCGGTCGGTGTCGCTGCGGGCCTGGAGGACCTCGACGTCGATCTGACGATGCAGTCCCTGCACATGCAGTGCCGCACCGCGTCCGGGCAGACGATCTCGCGCCTGCGGGTGGTGCGTCAGCCGCGCCAGGACTTCGCCCGGCTCGCCCTCGTGCACGCTCTCGTCGACGACCTGATCTCCGGCGACATCGACCTCGAGCAGGCCGATGCCTCGATCAAGGAGATCAGCTCGACCCCACGCACCTGGTCGCGCTGGGTCGTCGCCCTCGGCGAAGGGGGCGTCGCCGGGGGCATCGCCCTGATCCTCGGCGCGAGCATCTTCGGTGTCCTCCTCGCGATGATGTCGGCCGTCCTGATCATCGGGCTGGCCTCCCTGGTCAACAAGATCGACCTGCCCGACTTCTACCTCGGGGCGCTCGGCGGCGCGCTGGCGACGGTGCTCGCCTTCCTCGCCTTCGTCTTCGGCCCGATCGACGGGCGGGACTTCGCCTTCGTCGTCGCCGGTGGCATCGTCGCCCTGCTGCCCTCGCGCACCCTGACGTCGGCCACGGAGGATGTGCTCTCGGGTTTCCCGGTGACGGGGACGGCGCGGCTCTTCGCCGTGATGTTGCACACCTTCGGGTTGATCGTCGGCGTCGCCAGCGGTCTGGGTGCGTGCCTCCAGCTCGCCGAGGTGCTCTCGCTCGGCTACCACCCCCCGAGCATCGACAAGCTGGCCTGGGCCTCCGCGCCCCTGCCGATCGTCGTCGGCGGGGCGATCTTCATCGGCTTCGCCGGTGCGATCACCCTGCAGGACAACCCGCGCATGCTCCTGCCGGCCTCGCTGCTGTGCATGGTCGGGGTCACGGTCTCCGTGGTCTCGATGAGCTCCGGCATCGGCCGGGTCACGGCCACGGGCCTGGCGGCGGTGGTCATCGCCTTCTTCGCCCGGCTCGTCGCCCTGCGCATGGACGCGCCGGCGATCACGCTCTTCGTCCCCGCATCCTTCGGTCTCTATCCGGGACTCGGGATCTTCGTCGGTCTGTACCACCTCACGAGCACCGATCCGGCCGGCGGCGGCTCCGGTCTCGAGCAGGGCCTGATCTCCGTCTTCAGTTCCCTCGGCGTGATCATGGCGATCGCCACCGGTGCGACACTGGGGGATCGGCTCGCCGCTCCCTTCGATGCGCCGGTCGCCCAGAGGCGCCGCCAGGCCGTGGCGGCGGAGAGCGAAAGGCGCACCGATGAGGGCTGGGAAATCGTCTGAGCGAGGGGTTTGACCCGAAAGTCACGGGAAGGTAACGTTCCCGTCGTCCGCGAATGATGCCAGACCTTCTGGCAGCTCCACACACATCTGGAGCCCCCTGAATTCCGTGGAAGGAAATCCCACAGCATGTACTACTCGCCCAAGCACGCCCAGGCCTCGACGTCTTCCCCCACCCGCCGGCGGATCGCCGGTGTCGCGGTGGCAGGAGCGACTGTCGCCGTGGGCTCCGTCGCCACCGCGCAGAGCGCCAGCGCCAGCACCTCCAGCGGTGTCTGGGACGCCGTTGCCCAGTGTGAGAGCGGCGGCAACTGGTCCACCAGCACCGGTAACGGTTTCTACGGTGGCCTCCAGTTCACCACCCAGACCTGGCAGGGCTTCGGTGGCGGCCAGTACGCCCCCAACGCTCACCAGGCCAGCAAGGGTCAGCAGATCGAGATCGCCCAGAAGGTCCTGCAGACGCAGGGCCCCGGCGCCTGGCCCGTCTGCTCGCAGGAGGCCGGTCTGACCTCGGCCAACGGCATGACCGGTGGCTCGTCCGCTCCGGCCCCGGAGCAGGAGGCCCCCGAGCAGGAGGCCCCCGAGCAGGCGTCGCGCAGCGAGGCCCGCACCGAGGCCCCCGCCCCGCAGCAGGAGGAGGCTCCCGCCCCGCAGCAGGAGGAGGCCCCGGCCCCGCAGCAGGAGCAGGCCCCCACCGGCTCGCTCGCCGTTGACGGCATCCGTGGTCCGCTGACCAACACCGCGATCGAGAAGTGGGTCGGCGGCAGCGCCGACGGCGCCCTCTCGACGGACGACGTCAAGACCCTCCAGGGCAAGGTCGGGACCGCCCAGGACGGCATCATCGGCCCGAAGACCACTGCCGCCGTGCAGAAGGTTGCCGGTGCCGACCAGGACGGCATCTGGGGTGCGAAGACCACCTCCGCTCTGCAGACCTACCTCAACAGCCAGGGCCTCTGAGCCAACGCTCTTCCCTGACGACAAGGGGGCCTCGCACCACACGGTGCGGGGCCCCCTTCGTCATGCCCGGACGTGTGACTGAAGGTGTCAAGGGGGTGAAAGTTACAGGTCTGTATTTATGTGGCAAGTGTTGTCTGTGTGACTGGTGAGTCCATAGCGTCGCTCTCGGACCTGCACGGGGACTCCCCTGCCCGTGCTCAGCCGAAAGGGATTTCTTCATGTTCAGCACCAACGACTTCCCCGACCAGCCGGCCCCGCGCCGCGGTCGGCGTCTCAAGGTCGCCGGCGCCACCGTCACCGAGGGCGCTCTCGCGGCCGGTGGCATGGTCGTCGCGTCGAATGCCGGTGCGTCCGGCACCGTGTGGGACCGCGTCGCTCACTGCGAGTCGACCGGCAACTGGAGCATCAACTCCGGGAACAGCTTCTACGGCGGCCTCCAGTTCACCTATGACACGTGGAAGGGCTTCGGCGGCCAGAAGTACGCCTACACGGCCAACCGCGCCACCAAGGCCCAGCAGATCGAGATCGCCCAGGAGGTGCTCAAGGTCCAAGGGCCCGGCGCCTGGCCGGTGTGCTCCCGCAAGGCGGGCCTGACCGTCTCCAACGGTCTGGCCGTCGACCCCTACAGCGGTGGCGAGCGCCCCTCGCGCGACGAGCCGCGCACGCCCACGACGACGATCGGCGGCAAGCTCGCCGTCGACGGTATCCGTGGCCCCAAGACCAACGCCGCGATCGAGAAGTGGGGCGGCCGCACGATGGACGGGTCGCTCGACGTCGGGGACAAGCAGGCCCTCCAGGGCAAGGTCGGGACCGCCCAGGACGGCATCATCGGACCGGTCACCACGCGGGCGCTCCAGAGCAAGGTCGGCGCCACCCGGGACGGGCAGTGGGGCCCGCAGACCACGAGCAAGCTGCAGACCTACCTCAACTGGAAGGTCCTGTGAGACCGAGGCTGACTCGATGAGGACCGGGACCGCGGGCTACGATGCCGCGGTCCCGGTTTTCGTGTCCGGACCCGGCTGGCGTGGCGCAATTGGCAGCGCACCTGTCTTGTAAACAGGTGGTTGGGGGTTCGAGTCCCCCCGCCAGCTCCGAACCACCCCGCGGCTACTCGCGGTCCGCGAGCCAGTCGTCGATCGAGGTCTTCAGGGGCTCCTCCGCCTCACCGACGAGCACCGGGCCCTCCGTCGTCGTCAGGCCGTCGCTCGTCCCGTCCGCGCCGATGATCACGTCGACCTCTCCGCGGTCCACGGCATCGGCGAGGGCATCGAGGTCACCGACCTGCCAGCTCGGGTGGGCGCCGATCGAGTCGGCGTAGTCGCTGATCAGCTCGGCGTCCGAGCCGCTGACGTCCCCGCCGTCCTCCGGCACTGTGCGTGGTGGGTTGTCGACGACCCCGACGTTGAGGACCCCGGTGCTCTCGGCGCGGGAGAGCGCCGACCCGGGGTCCGAGCAGCCGGCGACGAGCAGCAGCGGCATCAGGAGCAGCATCGCGAGGAGTCGTCGCATGCGTCCCATGATGCCTGCCTAGGATGATGCGGGGCCCCCGCCGGGCCCGATCCGTGGAGAGGGACCAAGCATCATGCGCGCAACGACCCGTGACTGGCTCGCTGCGCACAGCCATGTCCACGAGGACTTCGAGGCGTCCTCCCTCGCATCCGAGCTGGCCGACCGGGGTGAGCGGGTCAGCGTCGTCATCCCGGCCCGCAACGAGGCCACCACCGTGGGCGAGGTCGTCTCAGTGCTGCGTCGTGAGCTCGTCGAGGCCGTCCCGCTCGTGTCCGAGCTCGTCGTCATCGACTCCGACTCCACCGATGACACCGCACAGGTCGCGGCGGCCGCCGGGGCCACGGTGCACCGCTCCGCCGACATCGCCCCGCACCTGGGCAGCCACCCGGGCAAGGGGGAGGCGCTGTGGAAGTCCCTCTTCGTCACCTGCGGTGACCACCTCGTCTTCGTCGACGCGGACCTCACGGCCTGGGGGCCCCACTTCGTCACGGGGCTTGTCGGTGCGCTGACCGCGGACCCGGCCACCCGGCTCGTCAAGGGCTGGTATGACCGGGTCCTCGAGGTCGACGGGCGCCCGCCGAGCACCGAGGGTGGGCGGGTCACCGAGCTCGTCGCCCGACCGGTCCTCGACCTGTGGTGGCCCGAGCTCGCCGGAGTCGTCCAGCCGCTCGCCGGGGAGTGGGCCGCGAGCCGCTCCCTCATGGAGACGCTCATGGTGCCCACCGGCTACGGCGTCGAGATCGCCTCCCTCCTCGACACCCGCGCCCGGCACGGCCTCGAGGCGATCGCCCAGGTCGACCTCGGCTCGCGCGCCCACCGCCACCAGAAGGACCACGACCTCGCCGTGATGGCGGCCGAGCTGATGGCGGTGGTCCACTCGCGGCGCGCGGGGGAGGCCGGGCCCGTGGACGTCGCCGCCGACGAGCTGCACCAGTTCACCCGCGAAGGGGGCTGGCGCACCCGCCCCGTCCCGCTCACCCAGCGCCCGCCGGCGCGCGAGCAGAGCGGCTACCCGGGAGGAGACCGATGAGGCTGGGCCGCCACACCTTCGCCGCCGACGCGATGCTCGTCATGGCGATCGTCAACCGCACCCCCGACTCCTTCTACGACCGGGGAGCGACCTTCGCCGAGGACACGGCGATGGAGCGCGTCGACCTCGTCGTCGAGCAGGGCGCCGACAT
>JBQGNO010000017.1:0-27270 GCA_052087725.1 Janibacter sp.
TGAGCACGGCGCCACTCGAGAGGGGCCCCCATTCCACGTGAGCCCTCGACACGGGCCTCGGACGCGGCCGCTGCGGAGGCCGCAGACAGACAAAAGGACACCCCGCGTACCTGGAAGAGCTCACCTACCCTTGCTGCATTCCTGCCCTGGGGGAGTTCGGCGAGGTACCACCACGCGGGGTGCCGGTCGCCGAGTCTACGTCGCTCCACCCGTGGGGGCCAACGCCGGGGTCCGGGCCGCGCCGCGAGGCCCCGGAACGACGAAGGTCCGTCCCGCGTCGAGCGCGGGACGGACCGTCGTCAGTGGCGGAGGATAGGGGATTCGAACCCCTGAGAGCTTTCACTCAACGCGCTTTCCAAGCGCGCGCACTAGGCCACTATGCGAATCCTCCGCGGGAGAGATTACCTGAGTGACCCCGCACCTCGAAATCGGGCCGATTGCGCCCCTTCGACGCCTGTAGGAGACCATGGTGAACATGCCTCTCCCCACCCCGCGCCGCCTCTTCACCGTCGTCGCCACCGCCGAGGCGGTGACCTGGACGCTGCTGCTCATCGGGATGTTCCTCAAGTACGTCACCGAGACGACCGAGCTCGGGGTGCGGATCGGCGGGATGATGCACGGGGTGGTCTTCATCGCCTACGTCCTCGTGACCTGCATCGTCTGGGTCGACCAGAAGTGGCCGGCGAAGCAGGGCGTCATCGCGCTCGCGAGCGCCGTCCCGCCCCTGCTCACCCTGTGGACCGAGCGGTGGCTCGACCGGGACGGTCACCTCGGCAGGACGTGGCGCCTGCGGACGAAGGGAGCGGCCGTCACCGCCCCGGAGAGGCTCGTGTCCGGCGCGCTGCGCCGTCCGGGCCTCGCGGGCCTCGTCCTCCTGGTGGCTGTCGCCGTCCTGACGGCCATCGCGCTGGTCATCGGTCCGCCGGTCCCCTCGTCCTGACCACCACCCCCTTCTGCAGACCTGCATCGCCGTCGACGCCACTCGGCTCGCGGACTCGACGTGAGTCAAGAGTCGGTCACAAGAGGGAAGGGAGTGCGCTCGCGCGTCGCCGACCCTCCTATCGTGTCGACGTGACCTTCCAGTCCGTCGACGACTTCCGGCCCCACCCTGACCACGGCCGGAGCGCCCCGCGTGCCGGGTCCGGTGAGCCGCCGCGGGTCGTCCACCTCGAGCTGACCACCTGAGCTCATGCCGGACGAGTTCTACGGTGAGTCGACCGAGGCGCGAGCGCGGCGACGACGATCGATCATCACGGTCTTGATCGTGCTGCTCCTGCTCTTCTTCGCCGGCTGGTACGCGATGTCCTACGTTCGGGCCGACACCAGCGCGAGGGCGACGACCACCTCGAGCTCCGAGTCCCCGACGTGCGAGCTGACGCCGGCCCAGGTGGAGGTCAACGTCTACAACGCCACCGACCGTGAGGGACTGGCCGGCCAGGTGGCTGGTGGCCTCAAGAAACGGGGATTCGTCGTCAAGACGGTCGCCAATGACCCGAAGCAGGAAGAGGTCACCGGTCGTGGGCAGCTGCGCCACGGCGCCAGGGGGACGGAGGGAGCCGAGCTCCTCTCCCGTCACGTCGGGGCCGTCGCAGACGCACCCGACGAGCGCGAGCGTGCCGCCGTGGACGTCGTGCTGGGCCCCGACTACCGCCACCTCGTGCGTGCGGCCAAGGTCACCGACTGCTGAGCGGACGCTCGAGCGATCTCGGTCACGACCGGGTCGAGCTCAGCTCCACCTTGTCGTCCCCGACCACGTCGCAGGTGATCGTCGTGTCCTCGACCACGAAGCTCTCGCCCTCGGAGCACACGTTGTCCTGACCGCCGGCCTGGATCATCGCCTCGCCGCCCTTCGTCGCCTCGACCAGGCGGATGCGGTCCTTGGCCCCGTTCGGCTCCGTCCCCTCGCTGGCGTCGTAGGGACGGGGGAACTCGTTGAACTTGCTGCCCTGGATCTCGATCGAGCAGACCGTGTTGGTGTCGCAGGTGGCGCTGTAGGTCTCGCACGCCCCCAGCGGAAGTGTGACGGCCACGAGAGCGGCAGCGGACAGGAGGACCCGAGCAGGACGACGCATGGCACACATGCAACCAGACCTCGCCGGTCGGCAGAAGGCGGCAGCCCTCTCCCGGGACGCACAGGAAGGTCCAGCACCATCGGTGTGAAAGATCACGGCTTGGAGGCCGCATGACCCCCCGCAGAGACCCTCGCCAGCGGCCCAGCAGACCCTCATGGGCGACCTACCGGCGAACCATCGGAGACAGGTCGGGCCTGTTCGCGGCCCTCGCGAGGGACTGGGCCCCGGCGCGAGCCCTCTACCCGGGCAGCTACCTCGACGCCTCCCCCTCGACGGCGATCCCGTCAGTTACCTACCTCGACACCGACCGCCGGGCTGCGCGCTACTTCGCGGACCACGAACTCGTCGCAGCCGAGCTCACGGGGCGGACCCGCCCGGGAGCGGGAGCCGAGGTGCAGTTCCTGCACGCTGACTACACCACCCCCCCCCTCGACCTGCCCAGAGGGGGATTCGACCTGCTCATCTCGCTCTACACGGGACCCACCTGGGATCACTGCCAGCAGTACCTGAAGCGGGGCGGCCTGTTCCTGGCCAACACCAGTCATGGCGACGCCAGCCTTGCCGCGCTCGACCCGCGCCTCGAGCTCGTCGAAGCAGTGGTCCACGAAGAGGACGAGTACCGCCTCGACAGCACCGCCCTCGAGAGCTACCTCATCCCGAAGTCACGCAAGGCCGCCGACCCCGACCGCATCCGCAGCACCGGCCGAGGAGTGGCCTACACCCGGACCGCGTTCGCCTACGTCTTCCGGGTGAGCTGACCGCGACGCGGGGGGGGGGGCAACGGGGTGTGGGACAGGGGGCATCGCGGCGGCCAAGTGCTGCCAGCTGTGGCTGGATTCTTCGGCACAATGTGACCTGCCCCTGGCCTGAAGGCGTCGATAGCGTCGCCAGCATGTCCACACGTCAGCGGCTGACCGTCCATGAGCTCTTCGATCTCGTGTTCGACCACGGCTCCTTCGGTTCCTGGGACCGACCCATCGACATCAGCACCCACACGGAGGCCTACCAGGCGGAACTTCGCGCGGCCGCTGAACGGGCGGGCACCGACGAGGCGGTCATCACGGGCAGGGCCTGTGTCCACGGCCGACCCGTGGCCGTGATCGCCAGTGAGTTCGCCTTCCTCGCCGGCTCGATCGGGGCCGCCACCGCTGACCGCATCACCAGTGCGGTCGAGCGCGCCACGGCCGAGGGGCTCCCGCTGGTGGCGTCCACCGCCTCTGGTGGCACCCGGATGCAGGAGGGCACGCCGGCCTTCGTCCACATGATCGGGATCTCCCGGGCTCTGATGCGCCACCAGGCCGCCGGCCTGCCCTACCTGGTCCACCTGCGCCACCCCACCACCGGCGGTGTCCTCGCCTCCTGGGGCTCCCTCGGTCACATCACCGTTGCCGAGCCCGAGGCCCTCGTGGGCTTCCTCGGTCCGAAGGTGTACGAAAAGCTCGAGGGACAGCCCTTCCCGGCAGGGGTCCAGATCAGCGAGAACCTCGTGCGCCGGGGAGTCATCGACGGCGTCGTACCGACCGAGGAACTTCCCGAGGTGCTGGACCGCGCCCTTGGCCTGCTGCTGGACCCCGCGGCCGCGTCGAGCCGACGGGAGCGCCCTGCGCCGACAGTCCGGCTGCGTTCCTCGTGGGAGTCCATCGAGCTCACGCGCGAGGAAGATCGCCCCGGCGTGCGGGACCTGCTGCGACACGGCAGCGACGCCATCGTGCGACTGAAGGGCACCGACGAGGGTGAGCACGACCCCGCCATGCTCATCGCGATCGCGCGCATCGACGGCATCTCCTGCATCGTCATCGGCCAAGACCGAACGCACCAGTCCCCATCCACACCGCTGGGTCCAGCCGGTCTGCGCGAGGCGCGCCGCGGTATGCAGTTGGCCAACCTGCTGCGCCTGCCTCTGGTCTCGGTCATCGACACGCCCGGGGCCGAACTGTCCCCCCAAGCCGAGGAGCGGTCGATCGCCGGAGAGATCGCTCGATGCATCGCCACCATGTCCACCCTCACGGTCCCCAGCGTCTCGGTCCTGCTCGGTCAGGGCTGCGGCGGTGGCGCGCTGGCGCTGCTACCGGCGGACGTGACCATCGCGGCCGAGAATGCCTGGCTGGCGCCGCTGCCACCCGAGGGCGCCAGCGCCATCGTCCATGGCGATGTGACACATGCGCCGCAGATGGCCGAGCAGCAGCAGGTCTCCGCCTTCGAACTCATGGCGAGCGGCACCGTCAGTCAGCTCATCCCGGAGCTGGACGACGACTCCCCGCAGGACTTCGCCAACGCGGTGGCGGCGTCGATCGGCGCCCGGCTCCGCGAGCTCATCCGCCGCTGACCGGACCCCCGTCACGGTCCGCGTGGATGTCATCTCGAGTGTGCCTCAGCTCAGCGCCCGACCCACCCCAGCGAAGGGCGATGATCCCCGCGGCGATCGCCACTGCGGTCTCCTCGGGTGTCCTCCCGCGCAGATCGAGGCCGATCGGGCTGTGAAAGGCGGCGAAGTGCTCATCCTCCAGACCGACGGCGCGCAACCGCTCCAGCCGGTCCTCATGCGTGCGGCGTGAGCCCATCGCACCGACATAGGCCGGGCGCTGCAGTCCGTCCAGACGCAGCGCGATGTCCAGGACGGGCACGTCGAACTTGGGATCATGGGTGAGCACGCAGATGACCGTGCGGTTGTCGACCCGTCCGGCGTCGACCTCCCGCTGGAGATAGCGGTGCGGCCAGGAGACGACCACCTCGTCAGCCTCCTTGAACCGGGCCGTGGTGGCAAACACCGGACGCGCATCGCACACCGTGACGTGGTATCCCACCAACGCGCCCTGACGGGCCACGGCGGCGGCGAAGTCGATGGCACCGAAGACGATCATCCGTGGGCGCGGCTGGAAGCAGGAGACGAAGACGGACATGCCGCTGTCCATCCGCTCGCCCTCCGGCCCGTACGTGAGGACCTGGTTGCTGCCCGAGGCCAAGAGCCCGCGGGCGTCATCGGTGACGGCATGGTCGGCCCGCTCGTGACCGAGGGTGCCCTCGACCGACTCGGGCCGGACGACCAGTCGGCGGCCGAGCCAACCGGGGTCGGCATGGTCGATCACGGTCGCCAGCGCCACCGGGTGACCATCGCGGATGTCGTCGGCCACACCGCTGAACTGGGGGAAGGTTTCGGGACTCACGGGCTCGACGAACACATCGATGATGCCGCCGCAGGTCAGTCCGACTGCGAAGGCCTCGTCGTCGCTGAACCCGTAGCGCTCCAGCACCGACGAACCGCTGGCGACGACCTCCTGGGCCAGCTCGTAGACGGCACCCTCGACGCAGCCACCGGAGACCGACCCGGCGGCGCTTCCGTCCGGCAGCACCACCATCGCCGCCCCGGGGAGGCGTGGCGCCGAGCGGAGTGTGTTCACGACCGTCGCCAGCCCTGTCGTGGCCCCTCCCTCCCACGCGGACACCACGTCATCGAGCACTTCACGCATCGCGGACCACCTCCAGCAACTCACCGAACGCCGCCAGGGAGTGGCCGGCGACCAAACCATCGAGGGAGGGCATGACGGCCTTGATGCCCTCCTGCACGGGGGCATAGCCCGGCTTGCCGCGGTGTGGGTTGGCCCAGATGAGCGCATGGGCCAGCCGCCGCAGTCGGGCAGCCTGCTCTCCGAGCAGCGTAGGGTCGCCGCGTTCCCAGCCGTCGCTGGCCATCACCACCACGGCGCCACGCACCACGCCGCGCTGGCCCCACCGATCCACGAACGCCTGGAGCGACTCTCCCAAGCGGGTGCCGCCCGACCAGTCCGGCACCATCGACCCCACGCCGGCCAGCGCGTCCTCGGGGTCGGCTTGTCGCATCGCCTGGGTGACGCGAGTCAGCCGGGTACCCAACGTGAACACCTCGGTGGCGCGTGGGGCCTGGGTCACCACCCGGTGGGCCAACCGCAGCAGGCTGTCGGCGTACGGCCCCATCGACCCGGACACGTCGATGAGCAGGACCACCCGACGGGGCCGGCTCCGGGTCGCTCGGTGCCGCAACGGACCGGGCTCGCCCCCGCGGCGCAGTTGGTCACGGATCGAGCGGGCGACGTCGATGTCCCCCCGTCGGGAGGGGTACCGGCGCCGTGAGCGCCGTCTCGGGCTGCGGACCTCGAGGGTTTCCAGCAGCGCGTTCAGGCGGCGCCGCTCGTCGGGACCAAGCTCCGCCACGTCGCGGTGCTTCAGCTGCTCGATCGTCGAGGCGACCGCTGCCACGACATCCTCGCCCGCGTCCGACGGCCCGGAGCCGCTCTCGTCATCACCCAGGTGTCTCGTGGCCTCCCGCGGCGCGCTCGTCGTGGGAACGCGCCCGACACCACCGTGCTCGGCGAACCATCGCCGGAAGACGCGGTCGAAGGTGGGGATGTCATCGGGCTCGTCGCAGAGCGTCGCCCGCCCGGCCCAGTAGACGTCCTCACGGCGCCCGATGTCCAGACAGCCAAGGGCCTCGATGAAGTCCTTGGCCCGCTGAGCCGGGACGCCGGCAGCACGCAGCGCCCGGGCGAATCCGATGAACCCCGCGATCGGGTCATCGACGGACTGCGGCTGGGTCACGCGGGCCTCAGATGCTGAGGATCTGGTCGAGCGCCGAGCGCACCCGCTCGGTGTCCTCGCGGTGCTTGCAGAGCGCGCCGATCGTGGCCGAGGCGGACTCCAGGTCCAGGTCGCTGCGGCCGAGCTCGTGCAGAGCGCGTGCCCAGTCGAGCGTCTCCGCCACGCCGGGAGACTTCGTCAGCGTTCCGTCGTGGCGCAGCCGTTGCACGATGTGCACGACACGCTCGGCGAGCGCCGCGCTGACCTCCGGCAACCGCCTGCGGACGATCGCGGTCTCCCGGGCCAGGTCGGGGTGCTCGATCCAGTGGTAGAGGCACCGCCGCTTCAGGGCATCGTGCAGCTCGCGGGTGCGGTTGGAGGTCAGGATCACGATCGGCGGTTCGCTCGCTCGAACCGTGCCGAGCTCGGGGATCGAGACCTGGTAGGTGGAGAGGACCTCGAGCAGGAAGGCCTCGAACTCGTCGTCGGCGCGATCGATCTCGTCCACGAGGAGCACCGCCGGACTCTCCCGCAGCGCCCGCAGGATCGGTCGCGCCAGCAGGAACCGTTCGTCGAACAGTGACTCCTCGGTGGCCTGCAGGTCCTCGGCGGAACCGGTGGCCTCCACCGTGCGCAGGTGCAGGATCTGGCGGGTGAAGTCCCAGTCGTAGAGCGCCTGGCTGGAGTCGATGCCCTCGTAGCACTGCAGACGGATCAGGGGCAGATCGAAGGCCTCTGCCACAGCCTCGGCGAGCGTCGTCTTCCCCGTACCGGGTTCGCCCTCCAGCAACAGCGGTCGCTGCATGGCCATGGAGAGATAGGCGATGGTGGAGAGCCCACCGTCGGCCAGGTATCCGGTCGCGTCGAGCCGCTGGCGCACGTCCTGCGCGCTCATGCCTCCTGTCATCCGGCTACGCACCGGGATGGTCAGGCTCGGTCTCGTCCAACCACCGACGCACCGACTCGTTGTGCTGACCCAGCGTCGGCGGAGCGACATGATCGCGACGGCCACCGGCGAAGTCGTTGTCGTCCAGGCGCAGCACGGGGCCCGGCAGCGACAGGCGGCCCTTGGTGGCGTGGTCGACCTCGATCTTGAGTCCTTGGGAGAGCACCTGGTCCCACTCGTAGACCTCGTCGATGGTGCGCACCTTGCCCGACGGGATGCCGGCGCCGGTGAGGACCTCGAGCCAGTGGTCGGCCGAGGCCTCGGCGAAGATCCCCTCGAGCAGGTCGATCAGCTCCTCCTTGTGCGCCACTCGGTCGCCGTTGGTGGTGAACCTGGGGTCATCAGCCGCGAGACCGAGAGCTGGCGCGAACCGCTGCCACAGCATCTCCGAGCCGCAGGAGAGCTGGATCGGGGAGGTCGCCGTGTGGAAGAGCCCATAGGGCGCGATCGAGGGGTGGTGCGAGCCGGACAACCCGGGCACCTCTCCCCCGACCGTCCACCGCGTGCCCTGGAAGGCGTGGATCCCGATGATGCTGGCGATGAGCGAGGTGCGCACCACGCGACCGCGACCGGTGCGCTCACGCTCGTAGAGAGCAGCCACCGTCCCGAAGGCGCCGTTCATCCCGGCCAGCAGGTCCGCGATCGGCACACCGACCTTCGTCGGCTCGTCGATCCCGGTCAGGCTCATCAGCCCGGCCTCGCCCTGGGCGATCTGGTCGTAGCCGGCACGGCTGGCCTCGGGCCCGTCGTGGCCGAACCCGGTGATGGACAGGATGACCAGCCGTGGGTTGAGCTCATGGAGCTGCGCGACGCTGAAGCCGAGCCGGTCCAGGACACCGACCCGGAAGTTCTCCATCAGCACGTCCGCACGGCGCACCAGGCGGGTCATGAGCTCGCGATCACCGTCGGACTTCAGGTCGAGGGTGATGGATTCCTTGTTGCGGTTCGCCGACATGAAGTACGTCGACTCCCGCTCGTCACCCGCACCCAGGAAGGGCGGGCCCCACCCGCGACTGTCATCGCCGGTGGGGCTCTCGATCTTGATGACCCGAGCACCCAGGTCGCCCAGCATCATGCCCGCGTGGGGCCCGGCGAGCGCGCGGGTCATGTCCAGGACCAGGGTCCCGTCCAGTGGCCCGGCGCCCGCCGTGCCCGCGGGGGCGGCGTTGCCGTCAGTCACGCTCAATCAGCCCAGGTCCACGATCGCCGCGACCGGGCCGCCGCCCTCGGGGCCCTGGTGGGCGGCCGAGACCGACACGAAGACGGCCGGGTCGCCGGTCACCGCAGCGGTGACACCACCGACGGCGGCCTTGATCTGCCGGTGCCAGTGGACGTCCGAGTCATCGAGCATGGCATTGCGGCGACCGCGCACGTGCCCGTCCTGGCTGGTCTCGCACTTGAGGAAGACGTTGACCAACCGGTCGTCCAGGTCCGACGGGCGCGGGCGCTCGGGCAGGTCGAGCCCGGCGTCCTTGATCGCGTCCCAGATGCCGTCGGCGTCCAGGGCGTCGTCCATCACCGAGTGACCGATCCGGTAGTTGCCACCGATTCCCCGGGTGTTGCCGACGACGACGATCTGCGCACGGTCCAGCTCGACGCCCGAGGAGCAGGAGGCGACGGCCGAGTAGAGCTCGCGGTTCTCCAGGACGTCGGCATCCGTGGGCATCTCGATCTCGCCGAGCGCAACGGCGATGCCGAGCGCGGTGACGCCATTGGACAGGTCCATCGACTTGAGGGTGTCATCGGTCCACACGGTCTTGCCGCGGCTCTTTGCGTCACGGATCGTGTCGATGGTCAGCAGCGGGGTCTTGGTCTGGACGTAGTGGACGTCGGCCGGGTCGGTGATGCCCGCCTGACCCATGGCCTCCTTCACCGCGACTGCGACCTTCTCGATCATCGTGGTGCGCCCGATCTCTTCGGGCAGCAGCTGCTCGCTCATGGCGAAACCCACGCTGAGCCGCGGCTCGTCGGTCGTGGCCGTCTGGTCTTCGGGTAGCGTCGCGAAGATCGTGGCGTGGGGGCTGATCACGCCGTCCGTTCCACCGGACCAGACGATCGGGATCTGGCGCACGTCCTCCATGGATCGCGTGCCCTTGTCCTGGATCACCTCGCGGAAGGCACGGTCGGCGATGATCCGCGTGTAGTCGTTGACTCCACCGTTGCCCTCGGTCTTGCCGATGATCGCGATGACGCGGTCGGCCTCCATGACACCGTCGTCGATGAGCTTGGCCAGCTCACTGGCGTCGGCCACGGAGTGGATCGGGACCTTACGGACTTCGATTGCTGATGGCATGGCTTGCGTCCTTCCGTCGTGGTGACTCTTGAGGGTGCTGAAAACTACTGGGCGGGAACGACGCGCGTCCCGGCTCGCGCCTCGATGGCCGCGGTGATGCGGTCCAGGGAGGTGATGACGCCGATCCCGGTGCCGGACTCGGCGAAGGTGGTGACAGCCTCGACCTTGGGGCCCATGGACCCGGCAGCGAAGCCCTGTTCGGCGGCGATGGAGCGCATCTCGGTGGTCGTGACCTCCTCGATCGCACGAGCCGACGGGCTCCCCCAGTCGGCGACGACCGCTTCGACGTCGGTGGCGATGACGAGGTAGTCAGCTGCCACCTGCTGTGCGATCAGGGCCGCGGTGAGGTCCTTGTCGATGACGGCCTCGACGCCCGCGTAGGACCCGTCCTCCCCCGTGATCGTCGGGATGCCACCCCCGCCGGAACAGACGACGACGAAACCGGCACTCATGAGCGTGTCCGCGGCCCGGCCGTCGAGGCACTCGACGGGGGTGGGCGAGGCGACCACGCGACGCCAACCACGACCTTCCACCTCGGTGAAGTGCTGCCCCTGGGCGATCAGCGGCTGGGCGTCCTGCTCGCTGAGGTACCTGCCGATGGGCTTGGTGGGTTCGATGAAGTGCTCATCCGCCGCGTCGACCAGCGTGCGAGAGACGAGTGAGGCGCTGTGTCGGTCGATACCGCGTGCGGCGAAGGTCTCGTCCAGGGCGTTGATGATGAGCATGCCGATGGTCGCCTGCGTCTGGGCACCGCACCAATCCAGCGGCACCGGCGGCACGTGTCCGGCGGTGAGCTCGTTCTTCACGAGCAGGTTGCCCACCTGGGGGCCGTTGCCATGGGTGACCAGGACGTCGTGTCCGGCGGCAACCAGGTCGACGATCGGCCCGGCGGCCTGCCGGATGGCGGACCGCTGGTCCTCGGGTCGGGCACTGCCGTCCGGTGAGGTCATGGCATTTCCGCCCAAGGCGATCACGAAGCGCATGTGATGCACCATACGAGGCGACCACGACCCCGTGCATGGTCGACAAGTGCTGGGATTCGCGCGGTTCAAGGCACAACTTGCCAAGTCACGTGTCCGTCAGTTCCCTGCCCAGGACGTCGCCCACACCGCGCGGTCGGCGCTGCAGCAGGGAGGTCAGGCTGCGTGACCCCGCCGGCAACCCGTGCCGGTCGTAGTACCCGAACATCGCCAGCAACCAGTCCCTCTCCCTCGGGTCGAGGCCGGAGCCGGCGGCCCACTCCTCCTGGCTGATCCGGCGCAGCCGCACCGGTCGTGCGAGCAGGTGCTCGGCGAGCTCCGCGACGGTGCGCATGCTCACCAGCTCGGGACCGCCGAGTTCGTGGGTTGCCCCGATGTCCTCCCGGCCGATGAGGACCGAGGCCGCGGCCTCGGCAACGTCCCGGAGGTCGACCAGGCCGAAGCATCGATCGGGGTCGTAGGGGACGTCGATCCCGGGGTCGTCACCCTGCAGCCCGGGCAGGACGTTCTGGATGTACGCGCAGGGCTGGAGGATCGTCCAGTCCGCGCCGCTTCGCCGCACGAGGTCTTCGCACACCGCCTTGTTCAGGTGGTGCGGCATCTGTGGCGCGTAGGGGGCCACTACGGAGTGGTACACGATCCGGGTGATCCCTGCGGTGCGGGCGGCATCGAGAGCCGCGGCGACCAGGCCCGGTTCGTCGGGCGCCATGTTGGGCGCCATGAGGTACAGCGCACGACATCCGACCAACGACCCCGGGAGGTCCAAGAGCTCGGCTCGACCCAGTGGCGCAGCGCTGGCGCCCGCCCGGCCGAGCGCCGAGATCACGGCCTGGCCGGTTTTTCCCCGGCCGCTGAGCACGGCGATCTCGGCGCTCGGCGCACTCACAGCCAGTCGACCTCGGCGCTCAGGTTGCCGCCGCTCAGGCGCTCGTATCCCGGCCCCCGGTCGAAGAACGGCTCCTCCGGGCGGGCCTCGCGGATGCGCTGCCGCTCGGCGACGGTGGCGTCGCCGTCGTGGGCCAGGTCATCCGTCCCGACCGATCCGGTCAGGACGACGCCGTAGTCGCGCAGCGCGGCCTCGGTGGAGACCTTCGCCCAGGTCACGTCGCGGACCACGAGTTCGGGGTCGCGATCGAGCGGGTCTCCCCAGCCGCCCCCGCCGGTGGTCCGGATGCAGATCGTCTCCCCGGCCGCCACGAACTCGTCATCGGCCAGTGCGTCCACCCGCCGCTCCTGCGGGGTGTCGGCGTTGATGATGACCTGGAAGGGGGAGCCGGCCTTGCCGCCCTTGACGCCCCAGCACGCGAGGATCGAGCGGTCCGCGATGGACATGAAGTGTGCGTCCTTGAGCATCCGGAGTCGCTTCTCGTAGCCCAGACCGCCACGGAACTGACCAGCGCCGCCGGAGTCCAGTGCGAGGCCGAGACCCTCCACGATGAACGGAAAGCGCGACTCGGTGAACTCCGTCGGCAGGTTGCGCGAGTCCGGGACGACGTGGATCGTGTCCTCGCCGTCGGCGTAGTAACGACCACCGGAGCCACCACCCAGCACCTCACGCATGAGGTAGGGCCGATCTTCGAGGTCCTCTCCGTAGACACCGGTGTAGCGAATCGTCTCCTGGTCGGCGGGCATCCGGCCGTCGACCGCCTTGGCGATGACCCCCGAGAGCACGCCGAGCAGACGCAGGATGACGAAGGTGCGAGCATTCGTCGGCGCAGGGAACTCCGGCGTGAGGAGGGTGCCCTTCGGCGGGAACCGCATCTCGATGAGGGGCACGATGCCTTCGTTGACATCGAGCTCGGCCATCCGCTCGGGCGTCTCGGCCAGGTTGCGCAGGATCGGTGCCAGCCATTTCTTCAGGAAGACGCCGTCGGAGTAGTCGCCGCAGTGGTTGATCGGCCCCTTGGCCTGCGGCGAGGTGCCGGCGAAGTCGAAGATCAGACGCTCGCCCTCGGGGTCGTCGACCGCAGTCTTGGTCAGCGTGATCCGCTGGGTGTGCAGCTTCGGCTCTTCGACGCCGTCGTGCTCGGCATAGTCCTCCCAGACCCAGGTCCCGACCGGGATCTGGCTGAGGATCTCACGCCGGTAGGTCTTCGTCGTGTTGTCGATGATCGCGTCGAAGGCCTCCTCGACCGGACCACGGCCATAACGATCGAACAGCTCCCCCAACCGCTGGGCGCCCATGAGGCAGGCCGAGCACTCCGCATCGAGGTCCGCGGCCAGGGCCTCGGGCATCCGCGAGTTTCGGGTCATGATCCGCAGCGCCGACTGCACGGGCGTACCGGCATCCCAGAGCTTGATCGGCGGGACCATCAGGCCCTCCTCGTAGACGCTCGTGGCCCCACTGGGCATCGAGCCCGGCACGGCCCCGCCGATGTCGTCGTGGTGTCCGAAGGCCTGGACGAAGGCAACCACCTCCGGCCGTCCGGTGTCCGGTGAGGTGTGGAAGACGGGCACCGTGACGCACAGGTCCGGAAGGTGACCGATCCCCCCTTCGGACTCGTAGACGTCGTTGTGGAAGAACACGTCTCCGGGGACCATCGTCTCCAGCGGGAAGTCACGCGCCACCGGGTGGACGAGCGCGCTGTAGGAACGGCCCGTGAGCTTGCGCATCAGCCGGTCGTGGATGCCCGCACGGAAGTCGTGGGCGTCACGGATCATCGGGGACCGGGAGGTGCGTCCGATGGCCGTCTCCACCTCCATCTCGACCGCGGCCAGGCTGCCCTGGACGATCTCCACGAGGACCGGGTCGGCACCCGCCCCTGCGTCGGGGGTCAGCGAGGCAAACGGGAAGTCAGTCGGGGCAAGCCTCGAGGTGGTCATGAGTCGGCTCCTTCACGGGTCACGATGATGTTGCGGTATGCGTCGACGCGCACGGCGAACCCGGGGTGAATCGGGACGGTCGATCCGAATTCCTCGATGATGGCCGGGCCGACCAGGCGCGTTCCGGGCACGAGGTCCTCGCGCCAGTAGACCGGGGTCTCGACCCGGCCGAGGTCGGCGTCGAAGCAGACCTGCCGGTGGGACGTCGCCTCGGGGCGCGGGTCCTGGTGCAGCGGCTGGGGGCTGAGCTCCGGGCGCTGGATCGGCCCGATGCCGGAGACCCGCAGGTTGACCCACTCGACCTGCTGGTCCGGGTTGCCGTCGAAGTCGTAGCCGTACAGCGCACGGTGCTCGTCGTGGAACCGGCGCGCCACCGCCTCCACCAGGTCGCGGGTGATCGGCCCGTCGTCGACGGCGACCCGGACCTCGAAGGCCTGCCCGAAGTAGCGCAGGTCGGCGGTGCGGACGAGCTGGTGGGTCTCCGACGCGAAACCCTCACGGGTGAGGGCGTCAACGGCCCGCTCGCTCAGCTCGTCGAAGATCGAGGCCAGCTGCTCCGTCTGCAGCGCCTCGTGCAGGGTGACGGAGGTCTGCACGTAGTCGTTCTTGACATCCACGGTCAGCAGGCCGAACGCCGAAAGGTTCCCCGGGTTGAGTGGGACCAGGACGGTGGAGATGTCGAGGATGTCCATCAGCCGGCACAGCAGGAGCGAGCCGGAGCCGCCGAACGTGGTCAGGGTGAAGTCCCGGACGTCGAGCCCGCGCTTGACGGTGACCTGACGCAAGGCATTCGCCTGGTTCCAGGCCGAGATCTCCAGCACCCCGGTCGCGCACTGCTCCGCCGTCATGCCGACCTCGGCGGCGAGGCGCTCCACGGCCACCCGGGCACTGGCGGCATCCAGGGGGATCTCCCCGCCGAGCAGGTGCGCGGGGATGCGGCCCAGCACGACATGGGCATCGGTGATCGTGACCTCCGTGCCCCCGTTGCCGTAGCAGACCGGGCCGGGGTCCGCGCCGGCCGAGGCCGGACCGACCTTGAGTGTGCCCTCGGGCGACAGTGCGGCGATCGACCCGCCGCCGGCACCGACGGTCACGACGTCGATCATCGGGATCTTGCTCGGGAAGACCCCGACGGAGCCCTCGGTGGTCAGGGTGGGCTCCCCGTCGATGACGACCGACACATCGGTGGACGTGCCGCCGCCGTCGCAGGTGAGGATGCGATCGAATCCGGCGATCTCACCGATCATGGCCGCACCGAGTGCGCCGGCCGCCGGGCCGGAGAGGACCGTGGTGATCGGCTGGTGGACGACCTCGTCGGCACTGAGCACCCCGCCGTTGGACTTCATCACGTAGAAGGGGACGGCGCGTCCGCCGTCGGCGGCGGTGAGCTCGCCCAGCCGGTTCTTGATGTTGTCGACGTAGCGCGACAGCTTCGGCTTGACCGCAGCGTCGACGAGCGTGGTCATCGACCGCTCGTACTCGCGATACTCGCGCAGCACCTCCGAGGAGACCGAGATGACCGCCTCGGGGTGCTCCTCGGCGAGGACCTCACGCATCCGCTGCTCGTGGGCAGAGTTGGCGTAGGAGTGCATCAGGCACACGCCCAGGGTGTTGACCTCGTGCGTGCGGAACCAGCGCGCGATCTCGCGGGCCTGCTCCTCGTCGAAGGGCTCGATCTCCTGCCCGGTGAAGTCCATCCGCCCGCTGACGCCCTTGACGAGGTGCCGCGGGACGATCCGTTCGTCCTTGACCCAGAAGTAGGAGTTGCCGTAGCCATCGGGCACGGACTGGCGCGCGATCTCCAGCACCGACTCGTACCCGGTGTTGGTGATGAAGCCCATCCGCTCGATCTTGCCCTCGAGCAACTGGTTGGTGGCCACGGTCGTGCCGTGGCTGATGGCACTGAGCACGTCGACGCCGAGGCCCAGCGTGTCCAGCACCTTGGCGATGCCGGCCAGGAAACCCTCGGCGGGATCCCCCGGCGTGGACGGGGTCTTCGTCGTGATCGTCGTCCCGGTGGACTCGTCGAACGCGACGACGTCGGTGAACGTCCCGCCCGTGTCGATCCCGATCCTGATGTGGCTGTCTCTTGGCACCTGCGGACCTCCTGGTTGTCGTTGCCGTCACATCTCATCGCGCCGGAGCTGCGAGAACCACAGCAGGAGATCATGACGAACGCACTGCTTGTCGTCAGAATCTGCCAATCACAAGGGCGGGCGTCGCCCTCCGGCACCGGTGGCCTGCTCGAAGGCGTGCGCGATCGACAACAGCCGCCTCTCGCTGTTGGCAGATGTCACGATCTGGAGGCCGACGGGCCACCCCTGCTGGGTGAATCCGGCGGGTACCGACATCGCGGGACAACCCGTCACCGTGATGAGGAAGGCCGAGCGCATCCAGTCGAGGTAGGTCTCCTGCACCTGGCCATTGATGTCGGCCGGGTACTCCTGGTCCGCGGGGAAGGGTGGGACCTGGCTGACCGGCAGCACGAGGACGTCGTGGTCCTCGAAGAACAGTCGCATCCGCTCGGCCAGCGCCGACCGCTGGCGGTAACCGCGGGCGATGTCGGCGCCGGTGAGCGACTCGCCGGCGCGGATGTTCTCGGCCAGCGACTCCTTGAACTGCCCGGGGTGATCGGCCAACAGCTGACCGTACGAGGCCTGGAAGTGCCACGCGCGGAGCGTGCGGAAGGTGTCCTCGGCCCCGCGCAGGTCGGGGGCGGCCTCGGTGACCCGGGCACCGGCCCGCTCGAAGACCTCCGCCTGGGCGCGGACGATGGCCGCGACATCCGCGTCCACCTCGAAGGCGCCCCCCAGGTCGGTCGACATGGCGACCCTCAGGTCCCCGAGGTCGACGGGATCGATGACGTCGAAGACCTCGCCGGGAACCTGTTGGGAGATGGGGACCCGGTCCGTCGGGCCGGCCATGACCGACAGCAGGAGGGCCAGGTCGTCCACGCTGCGCGCGAGCGGGCCCTGGACGGAGACCGCTTCCCAGTGATTGGGGTTGGGCCACTGCGGCACCCGCTGGAAGGAGGGGCGCATCCCCACGACATTGCAGAAGGACGCCGGGTTGCGCAGCGATCCACCCATGTCGCTGCCGTCGGCCAGTGGCACCATCCCGCTGGCCAGGGCCGCGGCCGAGCCGCCGCTGGACCCGCCCGCCGATCGACTGAGGTCATAGGGGTTGTAGGTCGTGCCGAACAGCGGGTTGAAGGTGTGCGAACCGGACGCGAACTCCGGCGTGTTGGTCTTGCCGACCAGGATCACTCCTGCGGCACGCGCCCGCTCGACCACCAGCTCGTCCCGCTCGGGGACGTAATCGGCCCGCACCGGCGAGCCGGAGGTCGAGAGCCATCCGCCGACCTCGTGGGTGTCCTTCACCGCGAACGGCAACCCGTGCAGGGGCCCGACCTCCTCGCCCCGAGCGAGCCGCTCATCCGCCCGCGCCGCGTCGGCGCGAGCCCGGTCCGGGTCCGGGCTGACAATCGCGTTGACACGCGGGTTGGTCTGCTCGATGCGCTCCAGGTGAAGGTCGAGCAGCTCCCGCGCCGAGATCTCCTTGGCGCGGACCGCGTCCCGCATCCGGCGGGCGCTCGAGTAGTGGTCGAGGGGCTCGCTCACAACGATTCCTTTCAGCGCCGGCGCGAAGCCAACGCGCCGGTCACGACACCCGCGAGCATGATCGCCGCACCGACCACCACACCCTTGAGGAGGTCGGTGGTCGAGCCCGTGGGGCCGGCTGCGGCTGGGGCGGTGTACGTGGCCCCTGCCGTCGCGGCCCGTTCCGCGCCGACGGCCGCCTCTGCCGGGGCCGAAGCCACCGCGACCGTGGACATGGGCACCTCGGCGCCGGTGAGCACCTTGTTGACCGAGCCGAAGAACTCCGCGGCCAGACGCTTGCTCACCGACGTCAGCATCCGCTGGCCGACCCCGCCGATCATGCCGCCCACGACGGCATCGGCGTCGTAGCTCAGCTCGGTGGTCTCGCCCTCACCGGGCTCGAACCGCACGTGCACCGTCACTCCGATGGTGCCGGCCGAGCCGGCGGCGTCGACGCGCATGGTCAGTGACGAGTGCGGCGTGAGGTCCTGCAGCTCCACCTTGCCCTTGTACGTGCCCTTGATGGAGGCGACCCCGGCGGTGACGGCCATCGAGTAACAGTTCTCGTCGGTGGCCTCCAACCGCTCGCAACCCGGGATGGTCTTGATGAGGACCTCCGGTGAGAGCAGTGCATCCCAGACCTTCTCCGGCGGGGCAGCGAGCTGTGCGGATCCAGAAATCTTCACGTGTTCGACCTTTCGATGACGTTGTCAGGATCGCTCTCGCGATCGTGGTGGAGCCGCAACGCGTACAGCTCCGAGGGGGAGATCGGCATCGCCGTGATCGGGAAGCCCTCGGCATCCTCGATCGCCGAGGCGAAGACCGCGGACGTCGGGATGACGCCGGCTTCACCGGCCCCCTTCAGCCCCAAGGGATTGAGCGGGGACGGTGTCTCGAGGTGGTCCACCTCGATGCCGTCGGGCACCTCCGTGACATAGGGCATGAGGAAGTCCATGAACGAGGCGTTCTGCAACTGGCCGTGTTCGTCGTAGGCCATCCGCTCGTAGAGCGCACCGCCGACTCCCTGGGCCACGCCGCCGTGGATCTGGCCCTCGACGATCTTCGGGTTGATGAGCGTCCCACAGTCGTGGACTACGGCGTATCGCAGGATCTTGATCTCCGCGGTCTCCGGATCGGTCTCCACGATGACCGCGTGGATTCCGCTGGCGAAGGTGCACCGCATCGGCGAGTAGAAGTCCTTGCCCTCCAGGCCCGGCTCGTCGTCCTCGCCGATCGGCGGCTTGCTCGGGTCGCCCACCGCGAACTGGGTCGCGGCCCGGGACGCCTCGTCGAAGGCGTAGCGCAGGGGATTGGAGAGCACGGCGAGCGTGCCCAGCGCGATCTGGCTCTGCGGCGCACCCTTGACGTGCACGATGCCGTCGGCGATCTCCAGGTCGTCGACATTGGCTTCGAGTGCCTCCGCGGCGATCCGCAGCGCCTTCTTGCGGGCGTTGCGCGCGGCCAGGGCGATGGCGGAGCCGCTCATGACGGCCGCCCGGGACGCGAACGTGCCGATCGAGTACGGCGAGCGTCTGGTGTCACCGGTGACGACCTCGATGTCCTCGAACGGCACCCCGAGCTCGTCGGCGACGATCTGGGCGAACGCGGTCTGGTGGCCCTGGCCCTGGCTGGTCAGCCCGGTCGAGACCTTGACCTTGCCGCTGGTCTCGATGTGGACGTGGCCGCCCTCGTAGGGGCCGACTCCCGTGCCCTCGACATAGCAGGCGATCCCGATGCCGACCGTGCGTCCGGCGGCGCGGGCCTCCTCACGATAGGCCTCGAAGTCCGACCAGTCGATGAGGGCCTTGGCCCTGTTCATCAGCTCCGGGTAGTTGCCGGAGTCGTAGATCAGCGGCCGACCGTCCTGGAACAGAAGATCACCCTGGGCGTAGGGGAAGTCCTCGGGCTGGATGAAGTTGGCCTCGCGGACCTCGACGCGATCCTTGCCCAGGTAGGCGGCGATCGCATCCATGGTGCGTTCCATCGCGTACACACCCTGCGGCCGGCCGGCACCGCGGTAGGGGGTGACGATCACCGTGTTCGTGTACAGGCTCTCGAAGGTCACCGAGTAGTTCGGCGGCTTGTACGGACCGAGCAGCTGGGTGGAGGTGATGATCGGGACGATCAGGCCGTATGGGGTGTAGGCGCCGTTGTCGTGCCAGAAGTGCACCGACAGTCCCTGGATGCGTCCGTCATCATCGAAGCCGACGTCGACGTGTTGCTCCTGACCGCGCTCATGGGCCGAGGAGATGAAGTGCTCGCGCCGGTCCTCGGTGAACTTCACCGGCCGCCGCAGCGCCCTCGCCGCCAGCGGGACCAGGAGCTCCTCGGGCCACGGATGCATGATCTTGGCACCGAAGCCACCCCCGACATCGGGGGTGACCACATCGACCTGCCCCAGGTCGAGACCGAGCTTGGAGGCGACCGCTGCCCGCACCCCGGTGGAGGTCTGCGTCGAGCTCCACACGCTCATGCGCTTCAGGTCCTCATCCCACCGAGCGACGGTCGCGCGACCCTCGAGGGGCATCGAGGCACTGCGCTCGATGGTCAAGTCCAGGCTCAGCGTGTGGGGGGCAGCCTCGATCGCCGCATCGGCGTTCCCGAAGGACTGCCGCATCGTGGCGGCCTTGTTACCCGGGACGTCCTCGTGGACGAGGTCCTGCGCGGCCCGCGCCGCGGGGATCCCCACGACCGGCTTCAGGAACTCGTACTCGACCTCGATCCGGTCCAACGCGTCCTCGGCGATGTACCGGTTGTCGGCGACGACGAAGGCGATGGCCTCGCCGACGTAGTTGACCTCGTCCTTGGCGAGCGCGTACTGGGTGCGTCCGTGCGTCAGACTCGGGTGCGGGATGAGCAGCGGCAGCGGGTCGGCCATGGGGCCGGTCAGGTCCTCGTAGGTGTAGACGGCGTGCACGCCGTGAACGTCAAGGACCGGCTCGACGTCGATCGAGATGATTCGGGCGTGGGCGTGTGGACTGCGCAGGACCGCCACCTCCAGCGCGCCGGGCACCAGGTCGTCCGAGTAGCGGCCCTTCCCGGTGACGAGACGGTCGTCCTCGACTCGCGAGATCCGCTCACCCATCATCTTCGTCGTCACGATGCCTCCTCCTCGCGCTGGAGCTCGGCCGCGCGCAGCACCGACGCCACGATGTTCTGGTAGCCGGTGCACCGGCACAGGTTGCCGGCGATCATGTCGCGGGCCTGTTCATGATCGGGGTCGGGGTTGTCACGGATCCCGGCGGCGATCGTCGTCAGGAAACCTGGTGTGCAGAAGCCGCACTGGAGCCCGTGGCAGTCCTTGAAGGCCTGCTGCACCGGGCCGAGGGTGCCGTCCTCGCGCGTGAGCCCCTCGACCGTGGTCAGCTCGGCGTCCTGGGCACCGACAGCGAACATCAGACACGCCCGCGTGGGTGCGCCGTCGACAAGGATCGTGCAGGCACCGCACACACCGTGCTCACAACCCACGTGGGTGCCGGTCAGCCCGATGTCGTGACGAAGCGCGTCGCTGAGCAGGCGCCGCGGCGGCACCACGATGTCGTGGGCGATGCCGTTGACACGCAACCGGACGGGCACGGTCTCTTCGGTGATCGGTTCGGACATGGTCATGCACTCACCTTCTGCGCCACTCGGGCGCGTGCGTCGGCGTCCGCGGCCCTGAGCACACGTGCAGTGAGCGTGCGCGCCAGTTGTGCCCGGTAATCGAACGTACCGTGGATGTCTGTCTCCGGATCGAGCTGGCCCACGGCCAGCTCGCCGGCCGCAGCCAGGGCCGAGTCGCTCAGCCGCCCGCCGGTGAAGCACTCGGTGACGTCAACGATCACCGGCGTCTCCGAGACCGAGACGTATCCCGTGCGAGCGTGCGCGATCCCCCCCTGCTCGTCGAGCGTGACCACCGCGCCGACGCCGCAGAGCGCGTAGTCCCCGTGGCGACGGGCCACCTCGTCGTAGGCGACGCCGCTGCGCGGCGCGAGAGCCGGCATGAATGCCTCGACGGCGATCTCACCGGACTCCAGGCTCGTCTCCAGCGGCCCCACGAAGAGCTCGGCGGCTGCGATCTCGCGGCGCCCCTGCATCGAGGCCACGGTCAGGCTTCCGCCCGTCAGGCACAGGATCATCGGCATCTCACCCGAGGCGTCGGCGTGGACGATGGAGCCCACCGTGGTGCCGCGGTTGCGGATGGTGGGATGCGCGACGTGGGCGAGCGCAGCCGCGATGAGCGGCTGGACGTCCCGGGCCGCCTCGTGGGCCAGCAGGTCGCTGTGCCGCACGATCGCCCCGAATCGCACGCCCGATTGATCGACGGTGATGTGGGAAAGGTCCTGCAGCCCGTTGATGTCGATGAGCAGCGGTACCGAGCTCAGCCGCATCGACATCAGGGGGATGAGGCTCTGTCCGCCCGCGAGGACCTTCGCCTCGGGCTCGGCCGTGTAGGTGGCCAAGGCCTGGTCCAGGCTCTCGGGGCGTTCGTATCGGAAGGGCGCGGGCTTCATGTGTACGTCGGATCCGTCTGCTCGGTGGGCTTGAGATCGTCCTTCTTGCCCTTGACCAGGTGGTAGAGCGCCACGACGAGGATGGTGCCAAAGGCGATGCCGCTGAGCTGGAAGCTCTCGGTGATCTTGAGGGTCACGTCGCCGATGCCGACGATCAGGCCGGCGGCGAGCGGGACGATGTTGACCGGGTTGCCGAAGTCGACCCGGTTGTCCACCCAGATCTTGGCGCCGATCAGGCCGATCATGCCGTAGAGCACCACGGTGATGCCGCCGAGGACACCCCCGGGGATGGCGTTGATGACGACACCGAACTTCGGCACGAGGCCGAGGATGATGGCCACGATCGCCGCCACGTAGTAGGCGGCCGTCGAGTAGATCCTCGTCGCCGACATGACGCCGATGTTCTCGGCGTAGGTCGTCGTCGGCGAGGCGCCGACCGAGCTGGCGATGGCGGTGGCCAGGCCGTCCGCGCCCAGGGCGCGTCCCATGTAGGGGTCCAGGTCGTCGCCGGTCATCTCCGCGACGGCCCGCACGTGGCCGGTGTTCTCGGCGATGAGGGCGATCACGCCAGGCAGCGCCAGCAGGATGAAGACGAACGAGAAGTGGGGAGCGTGGATGGCGGAGACACCGTCCGCCAGCTGCCCGCTGGGCAGCCCGAACCATGCTGCGTCTCCGAGGCCCGTGAGGTTGACCCGGTCGTGCGCGATGGCCTCGCCTGCGCTCGTCGGCGTGACCGAGGTGATCGGGCCGAAGACGAGGTCGGCGATCCACGAGGCGGCGAAGCCGAACACGAGGCCGAGGAAGACGGCGATGCGCGCCCAGAAGCCGGGGAAGAGCACCGCTCCGCAGACGAGGAAGAGCGTGGTCAGGATCGCGATCCACTGGTCCTGGGGCCAGTACACATTGGCCACGACGGGCGCGAGGTTGAAGCCGATGAGCATGACCACGGCACCGGTGACCGCGGGGGGCAACACCTTCTTCAGCATGCTCGGGCCAGCGAAGTGGACGGCCACGCCGACCAGCCCCATGACGATACCGGCGGCCATGATCGCACCCGTGACATCGGCGGAGTCGCCGCCCTGGGCACGGATCGCGGCAACGACACCCACGAAGGCGGCGCTTGTGCCGAGGTAGCTGGGGACCCAGTTCTTGACGATGACGAGGAAGAGGATCGTCATCAGGCCGGAGAACAGGATGGCCAGGTTGGGGTCGAGGCCCATGACCACGGGGAAGACGAAGGTCGCACCGAACATGGCGACCACGTGCTGGACGCCGATCCCGATCGTGCGCCCCCAACTCATCCGCTCGTGCGGTCCCACCGATTCGCCCGGAGGAGGTGTCTTGCCTCCGTGGACCTCGGTCCACGTGAACATGTTCGCCATCAGGTGCTCCTTGAGTTGGGTGGAGTTTTCCCCCGAGTAGCCAGAGCCTAATGCTGTGGATCACACGACTCATTGGCCATTGTTGCCAGACGACCACCCATTCCATCGTCACTCATTGATGTAGCGGCGCGAGCGGCGAGGGGGCCTCGCCCGAACCGCCGGCCACATGACTCAGAACTGGATCTTGCGCACCTGGAGCGCGACGGCGAGGTTCAGCCGCAGGGCAGCGTCCGTGGTGAACGTGCCCAGGATCTGCTCCAGCTTGCTGATCCGATAGCGCATCGTGTTGTAGTGCACGAACTGCACGCGCGAGGCCTCCGCCACGTTGAGGTTCGTGTCGAGGAGCACCTGGAGCGTCTCGCGCAGGCTCTCGGCATCGGCATCCGGGCCGGCGATCTCCCCAAGCACATCGTTGGCGAAGGCTTCCATCTCCCCCCGGTCGGGGATCAGGCCGATGAGCCGGTGGATCCCGAGGTCATCGAAGTGGGAGGTATTGCTGCCGCCGGTGAACCGGCGCCCCACCTCGTTCGCGCGGCGGGCCTGACCGTACGCAGCGGGCAGGTCCTCCAGCGCGAAGGCGAGCCGGCTGGTACCGACCGAGAACGGTCGCCGTCTCCCCCCTCGGTCCCCGGCCACCGCGGTGACGATCTTGCCCACCTGCCTCTGCAGATGGGCAGTGTCCTCCTGGGGGGCCCCGCGCAGGTGCTCCGGCACCGAGATGACGCTGACCACCTCATCGAAGAAGTCGGCCGAGGGGAAACTCGTGCTGTGCGAGGCGACGACCTTGTTCCACGCGACGAAGAAGCGTTCCTGCCACGAGCGTCGCGTGGCGGTGGGGATCTGCTCGGAGTCCGGGGCGGGCGGGTCAAGCTTGGCGGTGACCACCATCGCTGGGAGATCGATACTCCATCCCAGCCCGGCCGCATACTCCTCGATGCGAAGCGCCTCCCCGGCCCGCCCACTGAGCACGTCTCGCAGGAAGTCGCCCCGGTACTTCGACTCCACGGCACTGACCGCCTGCTGCTGGCTGATCAGCAGCGCGGCAACGGCGGAGGCCCGCTGCAGGGCGTAGACGTCATCCTTCGGGACGGCTCGCTCGGGGTCGAAGGCGACCAGTCGGGCCAGGTCGCTGCTCGCGGCGACGACGGGCTGGACCAGCACCTGGCCGTCGCCGATGGCCATCGGTTGCAGGCGCAGCCGCTCGACCCGAAACCGTCCGGTGTGGTCGAAGGCATCAGCCTCGGTGAGGGTCACGCGCATCTCCTCGGTCAGCGCGCCCGCCAACTCCCGTCCGTCGACCGTGGTGACCAGGATCCCGACGCCCAGCACGTCGGCGATGCGGGTGGCGATCTGATCCAGACCGGCCCCCTCCAGGACGAGCCCCTCGAGCGCCGCGTGCAGTGCGTCGGTGCGGTGCAGCACGTCGGCCTGGACGTCGGTGAGGCGGACATGGACCTCCTCCAACAGATCATCGAAGGCCAAGTCGGCCGACAGCGCCAGCAGCGGAAGGCCGAGGTCGTCAGCCACGTCGAGGACCTTCGGTGGGATGGCATCGACGTACCGGCCGACCTTGACCCCGAGCGCGGCGACCTGTCGCTCGTTCAGCCCGCGCACCAACTCGATGAAGCGGGCCTCGCTGAGGCCCACCAACGGATAGCCCGCCGTGACGAGCAGGGCGTGTGGCCGCACCCAGTCGACGATGTCGGGCACTTCCATGACGTTCAACCGAGTGACCACCCGGTCGAGGCCCGACCGGCCGGCCAGGACGGTGGTGTCAGCCATGGCGTCGACCTTCAATGCGTCGCGAAGGGGGACCCGGTAACTGTGTCTCATCAAGATGTGGTAATCCGATCTCAAATCGTTGGCAACTTATGCCTCGAAATAGCCTAGCAGCACCAGATACCGTCCAAGGCATGACCGCGCAGGAGTTGTCGTGCCCACAGTGACCCGTCCGGACGTGGCGGCGACGGCCTCCCGGTGGGTGCGCGATCTGCTCGCCGGATGGACGGGCGAGGCCACGGTCCTGCACTCCGGCCCTGACGCCGTGTACCTCCACGTGGGCCGGGACGTGATGGCGGTGCTCTCGCGGCACGCGGTCCAGGTGCCCTGCGGACTGCGCACGACGCTGGCGACCACCGGGCGTCTGACCCAGGACCTCTCGCCCCCCGCGCCGGGCAGCCTGGTCCGGATCGAGCGCCAGCGGCTCCACTTCCCCGGAGCAGACGTCCACGTCGGCCGTACGGTCAGCCACTCGGCACCGATGATCGACACCACCGAGGCGCCGGTCATGACCGCGCGACTTGCAGGCTCCCTCGACCCGGCGGTGAGCCGGGTCCGTGCGGAGCTTCCCGACCACCTGCTGCAGGCGCTCGCGACCGGCGACCGGAGCGCGGTCGCCGGGCTGCTGGGCAGGGGCAGCGGCCTCACCCCCTTGGGTGATGACGTGCTCTGTGGCTGGCTCGCGACGATGGTTGCGGCATCACACCCGTGCGCCGGGCCCGTCGCCGAGGAAATTCTCGCCCTGAGCGATCAGCGCACCACGGCGCTCTCCGCAACGCTGCTGCGTCGAGCCGCTCGTGCGGAGGTCGTGCCCGAGTTCACCCACCTCGTGCGCACCCTGGCCCATGGATCCGGCCCCCCCGGCCGAGCAGTGCAGGACCTCAGCCGTCTCGGTCACACATCCGGCCTCGGCCTGGTGCTGGGACTGTCCCTCGCTCTCGACCACCTCGCATCAAGGAGTAGCTGCTCATGACACCTTCCACCACCGGCGTCGGCACCACCCACGTCGAACGCCGAACCGGGGCCTACGCGGACTCCGTCGCCCTGCTCCAAGTGAGCAAGGACGTGGCCGCGGTCGACGGCGTCCTGGCGGCGCAGGTCGCGATGGCCACGCCGCTGAACCTCGACGTCATCGCCTCGATGGGCTTCGAGCTGCCCGACACCTCGCCCAACGACATGATCGTGGCGATCCGCCTGGACGACGAGTCGCGGCTCGATGCAGCCCTCTCCGCCGTGGATGCGGCGCTGACGGCCGTGACCCGGCGCGGGGCCTCGTCCGACAGTGTCGAGGAGGCGCCGCGGACGATCGGCACGGCGACCAAGCGGTCCGGCACGGCGATGGCCCTCGTCTCGGTCCCCGGTGCCAGTGCCACCGTCGAGGCGATGGATGCCCTCGACGCCGGGCAGGACGTGATGATCTTCAGCGACAACGTCCCCGTCGAGCAGGAGGTGGCCCTCAAGCGGATCGCCGCCGATCGCGGCCTGCTCGTCATGGGCCCGGACTGTGGCACCGCGATGGTGGACGGCATCGGCCTCGGCTTCGCGAACACGGTCCAGCCCGGCCCCGTGGGCCTGGTCGCAGCCTCCGGCACCGGCTGCCAGCAGCTGATGTGTCTGCTCGACCACGCCGGAGTCGGCATGACCGCGGCGCTCGGTGTGGGGGGCCGTGACCTCAGCGTCGACGTCGACGCCCTGGCGACGAGGCAGGCGCTGCGCCGGCTCGATGCCGATCCGTCGACGGAGCTGATCGTCGTCGTCTCCAAGCCGCCGGCCGATCAGGTGGCCACCGACCTTCGCGCCTTTGCACAGACGCTGGGCACGCCGGTGCACTTCGCGCTGCTCGGTGCCGGTCAGCCCGACCTGACGGCCTCGGCCGAGGCGATCCTCACGACGCTCGGGCGACCGGTCCCGCAGTGGCCCACGTGGGGCTCCTCCCCTGAGACCGTCAGCGCCGGCAATCTGCGCGGCCTCTTCGCCGGGGGCACGCTGTGCGACGAGGCGATGCTCATGGCCACCGACAGCCTGGGCCCGGTGCACAGCAACGTCCCCTTGGACCCGCAGTACGCGCTCGACTCGACACTGTCCGCCGAGGGCACGGTGATGATCGACTTCGGCGACGACTCGATGACGGCGGGACGAGCGCACCCGATGATCGATCCGACGATTCGTCTGGAACACCTGGCGAAGACGGCCCAGGACCCCACCGCCTCGGTCGTCCTGATGGACGTCGTGCTCGGGCACGGCGCCGACGCCGATCCGGCGGCCACCGCCGGCCCGGCCATCCGGGATGCGCTCGCCACGGCGCGTGCGGACGGTCGCGACCTGGCCGTCCTCGTCGCGTGCGTGGGCACT
>JBQGNO010000018.1:0-13417 GCA_052087725.1 Janibacter sp.
CCCCCTTCGCGTACCAGGGGGAGTCGAGCGGGGTCCGGGCGCTGCCGAAGATGCTCACGGCCGGGCCGAGCTCCGCGAGCGCACCGAAGCCCTCGACGAACTCCGCCTGGATCCGCAGGACCCGCCAGGGATCCGTGTGCAGCCAGTCCGCGTGGCCTTTGTCGTCGAGCAGACGCTGATCGGTCGTGGACTTGGGCACCTGCCGGCCCCGCATGAGGACGGGGCCCTTGTGGTACCAGCGGTCGTGCTTGCCCTGATCGGTCACGCCGTCGAGCCTACGCGAGCCACCGCAGCACGGCGGCCTCCGCCGCGGTGATCTGCTCGACGGGGCAGCGCTCGTCGTCGTGGTGGGCAAGGTTGGGGTCACCGGGGCCGAAGTTGACCGCGGGGACACCGAGGGCGGAGAAGCGCGCGACATCGGTCCACCCCTCCTTGGGGCCGACCGGGACGTCCAGCGCGGCGACGAAGGCCTGCGCCGCAGGGAGGTCGAGGCCGGGCCGGGCTCCCTCGGCCAGGTCGCGCACGTGCAGCTCACGGCCGGGTAGGACGGTCTGGACGTAGGCGAGCGCCGCCTCGGCGTCCTTGTCCGGCGCGAAGCGGTAGTTGATGAGCACGGTGGCGCTGTCCGGGATGACATTGCCGGCGATGCCGCCGGTGATCCCGACGGCCTGGAGCGCCTCGTGGTAGTCGAGTCCGTCGACGTGGACGGTCTCCTCCTCGTGGGCGGCGAGGGCGGCGAGGACCTCGTGGGCGTCGTGGATGGCGTTGTGGCCGTTCCACGGGCGGGCGGAGTGCGCGGCGATGCCCTTGAGCTGCACCTCGACGCGCATCGTGCCCTTGCACCCGCCCTCGATGAGCGCCTTGGTCGGCTCGAGGAGGACCGCGAAGTCGGCCGCGAGCAGGTCCGGGTCGGAGTCGGCGAGCAGCTGCAGGCCGTTGTAGACCGCGTCGACCTCCTCGGCCTCGTAGAAGAGGAAGGTGATGTCACGGCTCGGCTCGGCGACGAGCGCGGCCTTGAGCTGGACGGCGACGCCGCCCTTCATGTCGACCGTGCCTCGGCCCCAGAGGACGTCGACCCCACCCCGCTCCTCGCGACGGGTCGGCAGGTTGGCCGGCTCGCTCGTGAGCGGGACGGTGTCGAGGTGGCCGGCGAGGACGACCCGCTCGTCACGGCCCAGGTCGGTGCGGGCGATGACGGTGTGCCCGTGGCGGCTCACCTCGAGATGCGGAAGGGGGGTCAGCGCCGCCTCGACGGCGTCGGCGATCGCCCCCTCGTCGTGGCTGACGGACTCGATGTCGCACAGCTGCTGGGTGAGCGTCACGACGTCGGTGGTGAGATCCAGGCTCGGCATGGCGGCAACCCTAGTCCGCGCCCCACCGGCACACCCCCACCGCACCGAACTACTGCAGGCAGCACTTGGTGGCCTCTGCCGTAGCTCGAGATGCGGCTGGCGTGACGACGTACTGCCGGCCCGGCCTCTGTGGATGACGCCCCGGTCGCGTCGTCCATTCCCGCCAGACTCCCGGCATGGACGAAGAGCTGGAGACCCTGCGGGAACTCGCGGTCAACCGCGTCGTCACCACGGGCGCGGCAGAGCGAGCGGGCATCCCCCGCACGCGGCTCGTGGCCAGGACGAAGGGAGGCGAGCTGCACCATCTCGCCCGCGGGGCATGGTCGGTGGTCGCCCCGGCAGACGCGGAGGATCGCCACCTGATGCGCACCGTCGCGATCCTGCGGCGTCAGGTCAGTGCCTCGGCAGCCACCGCGCACTCGGCTCTCGCGGCGTGGGGCCTGCCGATCGTCGGCGCCGACCTCACCCGGGTCCACCTCATCCGCGGGTCGAGCACGACCACCCGACGCAGTACCGACCACACCGTGTGGAGTCCTGGCCCGGCACTCGTCGACGTCGAGCGCCACCCGGTGCTCGAGGTCCCCATCTCCTGCGCAGAGCCAGCGGTGGCGATCGCGCACGCCGGGGTGGTCTCCGGCCCCGGAACAGCCCTCATCGCCGCTGATGCCGCGGTCCGCCACGGACTCGTGACTCCGCGACAGCTTGAGGTCGCGGCTGCCGATCTGCCCATGGGGACGCGTGGTTCGGCGGCGGTGCGTCGGGCACTCGCTGAGGTCGATGGCCGGCACGAGTCGCCCGGCGAGACCCGCACCGCGCAGCTGTGCCGCGACCTCGGCTACGAGCTCGAGCCCCAGGTGTGGATCGGCCCGTGGCGGGTCGATTTCCTCATCGCCCGGACCCGGGTGGTCCTCGAGTTCGACGGCGCGGTCAAGTACCACAGCCGAGGCGACCTCGTCGCCGAGAAGCGCCGCGAGGACGACCTGCGGCGGCGCGGTTATGTCGTGGTCCGCCTGATGTGGGCCGACCTGGACCGACCCGAGCGGGTGCGGGAGCGGATCGAGGCGGCCCTGCGGCTGCCTGCCGCCTGAGCCGGCGAAGGGGGTGCCCGACCCCGTCCCCTGCGGGGCACCCCCTTCGCCCCACGGCCATCCCTCCACGCCAGCCGGGGTTCGTCACGTCAGCCGTGTCCCGAGCCGCGGCAGACCCGCCCAAGTGCTGCTGGCAGTAGTTCGCTACGCCGGCCGCAGTTCGTCAGAGGCGTGGGTGTGCAGGGAGGGGCGGGGATCACGCGGACGGACTCGAAGGAATCGGGACGGGTTTCGTAGGATCGGGGCATGACGACGACGCGCGCTGCCTGGGCCCATGGCGTGGCCACCATGACCACCGACGGCACCATCCTCGACACCTGGTACCCCGAGCCCGCCCTCGGCGAGGCCCCCGAGGCCACCCAGGTCCCCGAGGAGCTGCTCGCGATCGCCGGCGAGGACACCGCACGCCGGGTGCGCACCGAGGTCGTCACCGTGAGCATCGACCTCGACGCCGCGCCCGAGGGCGCCTCCGACGGCTACCTGCGCCTCCACGTGCTCTCCCACCGCCTCGTCGAGCCCAACTCGATCAACCTCGACGGGCTCTTCGGCCAGCTGAGCAATGTCGTGTGGACCAACCACGGCCCCTGCGCGGTGGAGGGCTTCGAGGCCACCCGTGCCCGGCTGCGCGCTCGCGGTCCGGTGCAGGTGACGAGCATCGACAAGTTCCCCCGCCTCACCGACTACGTGACCCCGTCCGGCGTGCGCATCGGTGATGCCGACCGCGTGCGCCTGGGCGCCCACCTCGCCTCCGGCACCACCGTCATGCACGAGGGCTTCGTCAACTTCAACGCCGGCACCCTCGGCGCCTCGATGGTCGAGGGCCGGATCAGCCAGGGCGTCATCGTCGGCGACGGCTCCGACATCGGTGGCGGCGCCTCGACGATGGGCACCCTCTCCGGTGGGGGCACCGAGCGCGTCTCCATCGGCCAGCGTTGCCTCGTCGGCGCCGAGGCCGGCGTCGGCATCGCCCTCGGCGATGACTGCGTCGTCGAGGCCGGCCTCTACGTCACCGCCGGCACCAAGGTCACCCTCCCGTCGGGCGACGCCGTCAAGGCCGCCGAGCTGTCCGGCCGCAACGGCCTGCTCTTCATCCGCAACTCCGTCACCGGCACCGTCGAGGCCCGCGACCGCACCGGTCACGGGATCGCCCTCAACGACGCACTCCACGCCAACGACTGACCCGTGGCCCGGTCCCACCCGCTCCTCGACGAGGAGCGCAGCCCGCTCTGGCCGAAGGTCGTGGCGGTCCTGTGCGTCCTCGCCCTCGTGGCCGGTCTCGGCGTGTGGTACCTCCGGGACCGGATCGGGCTCTTCCTCGGGGAGCAGTGCCGCGCCACGGCACTCGAGGAGAGCGTGAGCTTCCGGCCCGACCAGATGAACCACGCGAGCACGATCGTCCTCATCGGCCTCAAGCGGGGCCTGCCCGCCCGGGGCGGCACCATCGCCGTCGCGACGGCGATCCAGGAGTCGAAGCTGCGCAACCTCACCTACGGGGACCGTGACTCCCTCGGGCTCTTCCAGCAGCGACCGAGCCAGGGTTGGGGCACGCCGAAGGAGCTCCAGGACCCGATCTACACGACGAACGCCTTCTACGACGCCCTCGTCGAGGTCGACGGTTGGACCGACATGCGGATCACCGAGATCGCCCAGGAGGTCCAGCGCAGCGGCTACCCGGAGGCCTACGCGGACCATGAGCACGAAGGGCGGATCATCGCCTCGACATTGACCGGCCACTCCCCCGGTGGCTTCGTCTGCCGACTCGACGACCCGACGGACGCCGGACGCCCGGACACCTTCGTCACGGCACTCTCCGAGCAGACCGGCCAGGAGGCCACCGCCGAGGGCCGGGCCATCTCCGTCACCGCGTCGGATGCCCGCCACGCGTGGGCGGTGGGCGCCTGGTCCGTCGCTCAGGCCAAGGCCCGCAATGTCACCTCGGTCCAGGTCGGCGACCGTACGTGGACCCGCGGCGCCGGCGACACGGCCATGCAGTGGCGCGATGCCGACGAGCCGCTCCCGGCGACCTCGGTCCGGGTCACGCTCCACGCCGGCTGACGCCCCCTTCGTCCGACGACGGATCCCCTCCGCCCGGAGTGGACGAAGGGGATCCGTGTGGTCGTGCGCAGTGGGTCAGCGCTGGTCGATGCCCACGTAGTCACGCTCGGTGGGACCGGTGTAGATCTGGCGCGGACGGCCGATCTTGGTGTCGGTGTCCTCGATCATCTCGCGCCACTGGGCGATCCAGCCCGGGAGGCGGCCGATGGCGAAGAGGGCGGTGAACATCTTCGGCTGGAAGCCCAGGGCCGTGTAGATCAGGCCGGTGTAGAAGTCGACATTGGGGTAGAGGTTGCGCTCGACGAAGTAGTCGTCGGCCAGCGCGACCTCCTCGAGCTTCATGGCGATCTCGAGCTGCTCGCTGCCGCCCATCTTCTCGAGGATGGTGTGCGCGGTGTCCTTGACGATGGCCGCGCGCGGGTCGTAGCTCTTGTAGACACGGTGCCCGAATCCCATGAGCCGAACGCCGTCCTCCTTGTTCTTCACCCGCTTCATGAAGGTCTCGGCACCGTCGTCGGAGGCCTGGATCTTGTCGAGCATCTCCAGGACGGCCTGGTTGGCGCCGCCGTGCAGCGGGCCGGACAGCGCGTGGATCCCCGCGGAGACCGAGTTGAAGAGGTTGGCGTGGGCCGAGCCGACGAGACGCACCGTGGAGGTGGAGCAGTTCTGCTCGTGGTCGGCGTGGAGGATGAAGAGCTGGTCGAGCGCCCGGACGATCTCGGGGTCGAGCTCGTAGGGCTCGGCCGGGAAGCCGAAGGTCATCCGCAGGAAGTTCTCGGTGAGGCTCAGTGAGTTGTCCGGGTAGAGGAAGGGCTGGCCGACGCTCTTCTTGTGGGCGTAGGCCGCGATCGTCGGCAGCTTCGCGAGGAGGCGGACCGTGGAGATCTCGACCTGCTCCGGGTCGAAGGGGTCGAGACTGTCCTGGTAGAAGGTGCCCAGCGCGGAGACCGCGGAGGAGAGCACCGGCATCGGGTGCGCATCGCGGGGGAAGCCGTTGAAGAAGGCCTTGAGGTCCTCGTGGAGCATCGTGTGGCGACGGATGCGCTCCTCGAACTGCCCGAGCTGGTCGGCCGTCGGCAGCTCGCCGTAGATCAGCAGGTAGGCGACCTCGACGAAGGTCGACTGGCTCGCCAGCTGCTCGATCGGGTACCCGCGGTAGCGCAGGATGCCGTTGCCGCCATCGATGTAGGTGATGTCGGACTTGCAGGCCGCGGTGTTGACGAAGCCGGTGTCGAGCGTGACGTTGCCGGTCTCCTTCAGCAGTGCGGAGACGTCGTATCCGTCGTTGCCCTCGCTGGCCTTGACGAGCGGGAAGGTCAGGTCCTTGCCTGCGGCGGAGAAGGTGGCGTCATCGGTCATGAGGTATCAGCCCTTCGGTCGTGCCGTGCCGCGGAGGCGGTGGCCCCGGGCATGCGGTTTCTCACCACAAAAACTACCTCAGCCGTGTGCTGCATCACCAAGCGGGCTCGAGGGGCGGACCCCGACGACGCGGGATCAGCGTGCGAGTCGCGCTGCCGCCGTGGCGATCCGCTCATCGGTCGCGGTGACGGCCACACGCACGTGCTCACGCCCCGCTGCCCCGTAGAACTCCCCCGGCGCGGCGAGGATGCCGCGCTCGGCGAGAGCGTCGATGGTCACGCGGCACGGCTCGTCCGCGCTCGCCCAGAGGTAGAGACCGGCCGCGGACTCGTCCACGCGCAGGCCGAAGCCCTCCAGCGCCGGACGCAGGGTCTCCCGCCGCCTCCGGTAGCGCTCGCGCTGCTCGTCGACGTGTGCGTCGTCGCGGACCGCCGCGAGCAGCGCCCGCTGCACGGGCCACGGCACGATCATCCCGGCATGCTTGCGCACCTCGAGCAGCTGCGCGACCAGCGCCGGGTCACCGGCCGCGAAGGCCGCCCTGTAGCCGGCGAGGTTGGACTGCTTGGACGTGGAGTAGACGACGAGCAGGCCCTCGTGCGAGCCGCCGGTGACGCGGGGGTCGAGGAGGCTCGGCGTCGTCGGCTGGTCCGCGAAGGACTCCCCGCGCTCCTCCTCAGTACGCCAGTCGAGCTCGGCATAGCACTCGTCCGACGCGACGACGACACCACGGGCCCGGGCCCAGGCGACGACCTTGGCCAGGTGCTCGACGCCGAGGACCTCACCCGTGGGGTTGCTCGGAGAGTTGAGCCACAGCAGCCTGGGTGCACTCGAGGGTGTCGTCGGGCCGAAGGCGGTCGTGGCGTCCGCGGCGAAGGGGGCGGCCCCCGCGATCCGCACGCCGACGTCGTAGGTCGGGTAGGCGACCGTGGGGAAGCCGACGACGTCACCGGCGCCCAGACCCAGCAGGGTCGGCAGCCACGCGACGAGCTCCTTCGAGCCCAGGGTCGGCAGGACGGAGTCCGGGTCGACGTCGGGGACGCCCCGCCGCCGGGCGAACCACTCGGCCACGCCCTCGCGCAGGTCGGCGCTCCCCCAGGTCTGCGGGTACCCGGGGGCATCTGCCGCCGCGCGCAGGGCGTCCTGGACGACCTGCGGGGTGGGGTCCACCGGGGTGCCGACCGACAGGTCGACGATGCCCTCCCCCTGCGCCGGGTCGGTCGACGAAAAGGCTCTCGCCCGCTCCTTGGCAGGAGCGAGCGAGTCCCAGGGGAAGTCAGGTAAAGACAACACGGATGATCACCCAGTGCTATTCAGAGTGCTCCTGCGGCGGCAGCACCGCGATGATCGGGTGGTCCTTGTCGATCATGCCCATCTTGGCCGCACCGCCGGGGCTGCCGAGGTCGTCGAAGAACTCGACATTGGCCTTGTAGTAGTCGGCCCACTCCTCGGGGGTGTCGTCCTCGTAGTAGATCGCCTCGACGGGGCAGACCGGCTCGCAGGCACCGCAGTCGACGCACTCGTCGGGGTGGATGTAGAGACTGCGCTTGCCTTCGTAGATGCAGTCGACGGGGCATTCATCGATGCAGGCCTTGTCCTTGAGGTCGACACAAGGCTGGGCGATCACGTACGTCATGCCCCACATACTATGACGCTCCATGAGTGATCTGATCGTGGGTCTCACCACAGGCAGCCGTGTCGCCGTGCGCACCCGGATCGACCCGCCGCCCCACGCGGGGCCGACGCTGACGGACACCGTCGGTGAGCTCCTCCACGTCGACGAGACCACCGTGCGGATCGGCACCCGCACCGGCGAGGTCACCCTGCGCCGGGACCTCGTCACCGCGGCCCGCACCATCCCCCCGAAGCCGACCCGTCGTGGCGCCCCGCACCGGGCCATCGGCATCGAGGACCTGCACCTGGTGATGACGCAGGGTCAACCCGGGCTCGAGGAGTCCTGGCTCGGCGTGCCGGGTGAGGGCTGGCTGCTCCGGGCCGGTCGCGGCTGGACCGGGCGCTCCAACTCCGCACTCCCGATGGGCTCGCCGGCGCTCCCGCTCCCCGAAGCCCTGGACGCCGTCGAGGCCTGGTACCGGCAGCGCGGGCTCGCCTCGCTCGTGATGCTCCCGCGCCCGGTCGGTGCGGCCACGGCGGACGACGCCCTCGGGGCCCTCCTGCTCGAGCGGGGCTACCAGGAGCTGCCCGTCGCCGATGTCCTCACCGGCTGGACGCAGACGCTCCTCGAGGTGCCCGCCCCGGCCCCGAGCGGAGTGACTGCGCAGCGCCACGACCACCCCGACGAGGAGTGGCTCGCGGGCTCAGCACCACGGCTGCGCGACCATCTCGACACCGCCCGGGAGATCCTCACGCTGCCGCCGCACCAGGTCTTCCTCACCGCCCACGACGAAGGGGGCGTCGCCGGCGTCGTGCGGGTGGCCCTGGCCGACGGGTGGGCCGGGATCTTCGGGCTGCACGTGCCCCCTGCGCACCGCGGGCGGGGCATCGGCCGCTGGCTCACCCAGGAGGCGGCCCGCGCCGCCCGGGACGCCGGCGCCTCGCTGACCTACCTGCAGGTGGAGCGGGACAACCCCGCCGCGCAGGCGCTCTACCGTGATCTCGGCCTGCGCGCGCACCACGAGTACGTCTACCTCGCCCTGCGCCGGCCCTGAGCACCTCAGCCAGTGGCTTCGAGGCTCCTGCGTCGCACCTCAGCCAGCGTGGTGGGGGCTCGTCGCACCTCAGCCAGCGTGCCGTCAGCCGGTGCAGGTGACGTTGTCCTGGGGGTCGTAGGTCGTGGTGAAGCTCGAGGACTTCACCGTCTGGCCGTCCTTGATGAACTTCCGGCCGATGTCGACGGAGAACCCCGGTGCCGGTGACTGCGGGACGCAGTCCTCGTCGTCATCGGTGATCTTCTTCGGCGAGACGGTGTTCTTGCGGTCGCTCTTGGTCGCCTTGATCTCGTCATAGGGCGCGCGGCCACGGAAGCTCACCGTGAGCTCATCCCCCTTGATCGACGTGGAGATGAGGATGCCGGCACCGGTGTCATTGGTGAAGCGGTTGTCGACATTCGGCCAGGAGATCGTCGCCTCGCGGCCCTCGGGGTAGCGGTCGATGTAGAAGGAGTGCGGGTGGAACTCCTCGATCTTCGCCCCGGAGAAGAAGACGGCGTTGAAGAGGGTCGTCGACAGCTGGGAGATCCCGCCGCCGTAGTCCTCCGTCAGGCGGCCCCCGCTGATGACGCCGGCCTTCTTGTAGCCCCGACCCGGGGTGCGCTCACCGAGCTGCTCGTTGAGGGAGAAGGTCTCCCCCGGCGCCACATAGGCACCGTCGAGATCGTCGACCGCGATCTTGATGTTGCCGGTGCGCACCGGGTTGTCCGGCAGGTAGGTCGTGAAGGTCGAGATCTGCTCCTTCGGGAGCGTCTTCTTCGCCTCGGCGGTCGTGAAGTCCGGCTTCTTCTCGGTGGACTTCACGGAGAGGGTGCGCCCATCCCCCTTCTTTTTCATGGCCGTGGCGATCTTGGGCCCGATCCCCTTCTCGTTGAGCGTCAGGCCGCTCTTCGCGGGGGTGACGTCGAAGGAGTTGCCGCGACGGTGCGAGACCTGGGCGTCCGTCGCCGTGCGGAAGCTGCCCGAGGCCTTCGCCGCAGCGGATGCGGTCTCGGCGAGCCTCGCGTCGTCGACGGACACGCTCAGCGCATCGTCCTTGGCCTTGACGTCCACCGCGGCCGCGAGCTGCTCCTCGGTGAGGTCGAAGGAGATCTTCTTTTCGTCCCCCTTCGCCTTGGGGTCGGTGCTGGTGATCGTCACCGGCTCGGCGACGAGCGGCTCGAGCTTCTGGGTGACGAAGGAGTCGATGTCGCCCTGGCTGATCTTCGGCTTCGGCTGGGTCGTCGGCGCGGTGAACTCGTGCTTCTGCGGCCACCCGTCGGCGATCGTCTCGGTGAGCTCATCGCGGTCGACCGTCAGGCCGCGCTTGGCCGCGGTCTGCTTCACCTCGGCACCGTCGAGCGTGACCTTGCCCTCGACCGGCTTGGCGTCCAGGCCCTCGGTGGCGGCGTCGACGGCGTCGGCGAGCCGGCCGTCGTCCACGTCCACCTCGATCTCGCGCTCGATGCCACCGGTCGCCTGCTCGTAGAGGTCGACGGGGTTGATGCTGAAGCCGGTCAGCCCCTCGAGGGACTCGTCGTAGTTGTAGCTCATCCCGGCGTCCTCGGGGTCGATGAGGTGCTTCTTGCCCTCGACGACGACGGTCACCGGCTCGGCCGCCTCCTCGGACAGCTCATCCTCGAGCGCCTCACGAGCCTCGTCCTGCGTCTTGCCTCCGATCGAGACCCCGCCGACGTGGGTGTCCGCCGGGACACGGTCGCCGAAGTAGAACGCCGCGAGGGCGTAGAGCCCGGCGATGACCACGACAACGAAGGCGCCGGCGATGATCGCTCCGCCACGTCCCCGGCGCGGAGCGTCCACATCGTCCATCCAGCTGTCGTCATGTGCCATCGGGGTCACCTCGTGCTCGTGTAGCGACTGCGGTAATAGATCAGTGGATCATCTCGGCGGGGGTCCGCGCGGCTCGACACGACCTCTCCGACGACGATCATGTGGTCGCCGGCCTCGTGCACGTCACGGGTGCGACACTCCAGCGTCGCCAGGGCGTCGTCGATGAGGGCCACCCCGAGATCGCCCCGGTGGTGCGGGATCTGCGCGAGCTGACCGTAGAGGGGACGACCCCCGCTGCTCAGCCAGCTGGCCGCCCGGCGGCCCTCGACGGGCATGAGCGAGACGCCCCACACCCCCGAGGACTCCACGGCCTCCAGCCAGCCCGAGTCCAGACGCACGCACACGAGCACGAGTGGCGGCTCGAGGCTGACCGAGGTCAGCGAGTTGGCGGTCATCGCGTGGTCGTGCCCGTCCTCGACGGTCGTGACCACGGCGATCCCCGTGGCGAAGTGGCCCATCGCGTGCCGGAGGCTCGCGGGGATGGCGGCGTCGGTCATCGGAGCAGACCTCCTCGATCGTCCACGGACTCGCGGACGGGCTCGCCGGTCGCCGGGTCGAGGCGGGCGTACCCCTCGCGCCCGGACAGCCGGGCGGCGATGTCATTGGACAGTGCGTAGGTCCCGGTCGGCCCGAGGGCCACCTGGGTGCGGTGGTGGCGCAGGGCGGACACCTGCCGCTCCACGGCCTCCTCGTCGATCACCGCGTGCGTGACGACCTCGTCGTCGACGACCGAAGGGGGGAAGTCCCCCGTCGGCTGCGACCAGCCGCGCTCGGCCACCCCCGGGTTGACCGCGAGGACCCGTCGGTCCTCCTCCGCCCAGGAGCGCGGGGTGAAGGTCCCGAAGAGGTCGGGTCGGCTCCCTTCGTCCAGCGCCGCGACCGCCCAGCGGGTCACCTCGTGGGTGCGGATGTGGTCGGGGTGGGCGTAGCCACCGTGCGCGTCGTAGGTGACGACCACGTCAGGGTCGACCTCGGTGAGCACCTCGGTCACCGCCTCGACGGCCACGGAGTCGTCCGCGCGGACCCAGGCACGGGGGTGGCGGGCCCCGGCCGTGCCGGCCATCCCCGAGTCGCGCCACCGGGAGACCCGACCACGGCGCTGGTCCTCGCCGAGGACGCGGTGCCGCGCGCCGATCGCCGCCATGGCAGCCCGCAGCTCGTCGCGGCGGTACTCGCCGAGGGTGTCCTCGTGGTCGGCGTCGAGGTGGGCCAGCTCCGGCGGGATGACCTCACCCTGCTCGCCCAGCGTGCAGGTGAGGACGTGGACCTCGTCGCCCGCCGCGACGTGGTGGGCGATGGCCACCCCGGTGGCCAGCGACTCGTCGTCGGGGTGGGCGTGGACGAAGAGCAACCGCGCGCTCACTGCGTCACCCCGATGGCACCCATCTCGGGCATCCCGCCCTGGACGGGGTTGCCGACGAGGGAGGTCACCTCGGACCCGGCGGCGTAGGTCAGCCGGCTCTGGCGCAGCGGCACGTAGGCCCCGTCACGCAGCAGATCGGTGTCGATGTCCGACCAGGCCTTCGCCCGGTCCGTGTCGTCCCGGGTCTCCATCGCCTTGTCCATGGCCGTGGTCACGTCCTTGTCCGCGTAGAGGCCGTAGTCGCGCCCGACGGACTTCTTGGTCAGGTTGATCCGGTCGTCGAAGAGCGGCGGCAGCACGGTCGCGGCGGACGGGTGGTCCGGCCCCCAGTTGGCCCACACGAGGTCGTGGTCCTCGACGGCCTTGCGCGAGCTGATCGCGTCGAAGTAGTCCGTGTCGGAGACGGGCTCGAGCGTGACGTCGAAGCCGGCCTTCTTCCACCGCGGGAGCAAATCCTTCAGGGCCGCGTCGAGCGGCTCGCCCGTGCGGTGGGCCAGGGTGAGCTTCACCGGGGTGTCGACCTTCGCCTTCCGGAGCAACTTCTTCGCCGCCGTCACATCGCCGGCGGGGCCGTGGTCGAGGACCGTCTCGTGGGCGGAGGGCAGCGCGGTGCCCAGGAGCGACCACGTCGAGGTGCCGGTGCCGATGCCCTGCGTGTAGGCCTCGCGGTCGGTGGCCGCGGCCAGCGCACGACGCACCGTGACCGAGCGCAGCTGCCGGCTCTCGGCGTTGACGGCCAGGTAGTCGACGAGCTGGCCGTCGGTGGTCACCGACTGCGCCAGGTCACCGGCCTCGTCGAGGGCCGGGGCGAGCGACTCGGGCATCGGGTCGAGGGCCAGGGCGCGGCCTCCGTCCTTGCCGTCGACGATCTGCTCGAGGGCGTCCTTGGGCTCGACCCCCTCCTCGTAGCGGATCGAGGTCGGGCCCGGGCTGCGGATCGGGTCGGACTTCTCGTCCCACTCGGCGTTGCGCACCCAGGTGCCTCCCTTCGACGCCGTCCAGCCGTCCTTGAGCTTGTAGGGGCCGGACGAGTAGGCGCGGTGGACCGCGTCGTCACCGCCCCCCTTCGTCTCCTTGACGGGGGCGAACTCCGGCAGCGAGACGATCTCGTCGAAGTTGCCCACGGAGTCGGCCAGATGGAAGACCACGGTCGAGGCGTCGGTGCACTCCACGCCGTCCTCGAGCAGCTTCCTCGCCTTCGACGAGTCCCCGTCCTTGGCGTTGGGGCCCGGGTACCGCGAGGTGCCGTCCGGCTTCTTGGGGATGTCGAGGTAGGTCAGGGCGTAACCGCTGGAGGCGATGTCCTCGTCGAAGGAGCGGGCGACACCGTGCTGCACGTCCTCGCAGGTGATCCGTGAGCCGTCCTGCCACGTGGCGCCGGAGCGAAGGGAGAAGGTCCAGGTCGTCGCGTCGGAGCTCGGCGTGCCGGTGCCCTCGGCGAGGTCACCGGTGAGGCTGCGCTGGCCGGACAGTGCCGACTCCGGCGGGTAGGCGGTGAGGGTGCGCATCCACGTGCGCGACGCAAATCCGGCGGTCCTGCGGTCGGTGATCCGCTGCGGGTCCCAGGCCTGCACCGGTCCGGCGGACAGCACGGTCAGCCGGTCGTCCGGACCCGAGACCTGCCCCTGGGCGGCCGCCGAGGACGACTCGTCCTCGGCGCCGCCGGTGCAGCCCACCACCCCCGCCGCGAGGGCGAGGGTGGAC